>JBAUHN010000298.1:0-20972 GCA_049680295.1 Sulfitobacter sp. | reverse complement strand
CAACAAACCGTCGAAGCCCAATGCAGTCATTCATGCTTCGCGCAGCATCAGTCACAATGGGCTCACAGCCGCCGTTAGATCGACCGCAGCATTTTCGTCGGATTGGTCGCCCTCCCTTAACAGACGGCCCAAAGCCGCCGTCCAGCTTTAGCTCAAGATGCTGCAGTCGCAGCCCGCATTGCTGCCGTTCGTGCAGCATGCAGCATTTAATGTGAGCCGGATGACCGGACCGCGGGACAAAGTTAGCTTTCGCTGCGGTTGCGCCAATGACCGCTATGAACTCAAGGCCTCATGGTGAGCTGAGAGATCATCAAAGCCTTACGCCAGATTAGGGTGCTCATAGGCATCAGGGTACTCCATCGGTTTGAAGGGCCCTGCGGGGACGACGCCATTCCAGCTGCGTCCGAAATACCCTTGGCGACAATGCACCAGTGATCCTGAGTCGGGAATTCCGGGCAAAGCATAAACGCGACAAAGCCAGCGCCACAGATGTGGGTAATCAAGGATGCGTGCGCCGTTCAACTTCATCCTTACATAATAGACTGGATCATGGCGGTAGAGCGTCGGGAACAGCCGCAGATCAGCCTCGGTAAAGCCTTGCCCGGTCAGGAAGGGCCGACCGTCGGACAAAAGATCATCAAGTTTGCCGAGCGTGTTGAAATAGGCATCGAACGCGATGGAATAGATCGCTTGATCGGATGAAAACCCTGCTTTGTAGGCCCCGTTGTTGATCGTTGTGTAAATCAAATCATTGAGGTCGTGAATGTCGTCCCGTGCGGTGGGCGCATCAGGATAGAGCCGCACGCCATCTGCCGCAGGAGTGGTACTGCTTAGGGCCGAGGCGTTGGCGTCAAGCATGCGGATGATCTCCGCACTTTCATTGTTCACGATACGGCCGGCGATCTTGTCATAAAGGATAGGAACGGATTGCTCGGTCGATCCTTCCCCAATGTAAATCTGTTTGGCCAAACGCAGGGCGTTGCCGGTACCTGTTTCTGCGGTGCATTCGGGGAGGGGGGTGCCCGTCAACGTTGCGATCCGCTCGGGTGCGAATTCCCACAGATTGGGGCCGTCTGGATCGCCCTCGTCCGTGCGGTTGGGGAAGGCGACATCCATTGTGATGCTGTCCTGCAATCCCAGCACGTTGCGCGCCAAGATCACGCGGTGACACCATGGGCAATTTAGGGCCACGAAGAGATGATAGCGCCCCGCCTCAGCTGAGAATTCAGTATCCCCAACCCAATGGCGAAAGCCGCTGACGCCGCGCACGAATTCTCCTCGCGCGCGGCGACCTTTAGCGTCTGATTGGTCTTCTTGGGTCGATATGTCTTTGGTCATGACGCCAACTTCATCCTCTCAGGCGGTGATGCAAGATAATTGGCACCGCCAGTTCTTCTTCGTCGGTAAGGTGCCGATTCAGGAACCCCTCAATCGCCTCACTGGTCTTAAGGACCTGCGCGGCCACCTCGTAGGCTTGAGCCTCGTCCAGCGTTGCCAATTTAATCAGGCGGTTGGCGGTGCGGGTGAAGTTATCCAGCACTTTATCCAAGTCTGCATGATCTTGTTCCAACACCTCCAGACCCGCGTCAAATCGAGGATCCGCCTCTGACAATTCGGGAAAGTAACTGTGATCTTCCCAGCCATGATGACCATGAAGGTTGCCCACCAAATTGCCACCATAATGAGACAGACGTCGGGCAAAATCATCTAGCCCCACATCCTTGTTCAACAGACCTTCGGTATCAAGACGAATGCGTTCGGATACACGTCGAAACATCTGATGGGCCCCGAGCCAGTGTTTGGTTTTTTCGCGAAATCCCGGATGTGCATCCCAACTGTCGCGAGGATATTGATCCAAAAGGAACCGCATCTCTTGGGGCATTTCGTCTTGGCGAATGGTATATGTATCGAGCATTGGGTTACTCCTTTCGCAATATACGTGGGGCGGCTTTCACCGTCCCACCAGTGCACGAGGCTCCATGGCGGCTATGCGTTTTTGGCAAGGCCCGCGAAACGGACACCGCTCAGATCGGCCATTTCACGCTTCCAAGTTGTGATGTCGCGCGGGGTGAAACCGGACAGGCTGTCATGGCCGCAGGCACGGGCAAGCACCTGCATCAATTCGACACTGGCTCCGAAATAACGCGCCAGTTTTTCAGCGCCGATTTGCACATCTAACCGCTTACGCAGTTCCGGCTTTTGGGTGGCCACGCCAACAGGACAATTGTTGGAATTGCACATACGCGCCGCGATACAGCCCACGGCCTGCATCGCCGAATTGCTGACCGCCACCGCGTCCGCGCCGAGCGCCATCGCTTTGGCGAAGTCCTCTGCCACACGCAAACCACCTGTGATGACCAGCGTCACCTCGCGGCCCGTTTTAGCATCCAGATGCGCACGGGCGCGGGCCAATGCGGGGATCGTCGGGACCGAGATATGATCGCGGAAGATCAGCGGTGCCGCTCCCGTTCCGCCACCACGCCCATCGAGAATGATGTAGTCGGCGCTGGCCGCGAACGCGAAGTCGATGTCATCCTCGATATGGTTGGCAGACAGTTTGAACCCGATGGGTATACCGCCAGAGCGCTCGCGTACTTGATCCGCGATCCGTTTGAAATCGGCAGGGGTGTGCAGGTCCGGGAAGGTTGCGGGAGAGATCGCCGATTGCCCCGGTTCCAATCCCCGCACGTCCGCGATTTTGCCTTGCACCTTGTCACCGGGCAGATGACCGCCGGTGCCGGTCTTGGCCCCTTGGCCGCCCTTAAAGTGGAACGCCTGCACTTTGGCGACGTGATCCAGTGACCAGCCAAATTGCGCAGACGCCAGTTCATAGAAGTAACGTTCATTGGCGGCCTGCTCTTCGGGTAGCATGCCGCCTTCGCCCGAACAAATCCCAGTGCCCGCCATCTGAGCGCCGCGCGACAGAGCCAACTTGGCTTCTTCTGATAATGCACCATAGCTCATGTCGGACACGAACAGCGGTATGTCGAGTTGCAACGGTTTGGCCGCACGCGGACCGATGATGACCGAAGTCGCGACAGGGACATCGTCCAGCAAGGGTTTGCGCACCATCTGCGCAGGCAGAATTTGGATATCATCCCAATGCGGCAGGTCTTTGCGCGGAACGCCCATCGCGCCCATCTCGCCGTGGTGGCCAAGTTTGGAGAGCCCGTCTTTGGCGAGGGCGTGAATGCGTGCAACGGTAGGTTCTTCCGGCGTCGGAGTAGCCTGCGGTATATCGGATTTGGGCGCAGGTGCCGCATCGCCGACTTCTGCTTCGCCAAGCCGCGTATGTGATCCGTCACAAAATGGACCATTGGCGGTGGACTTACATTGACACAGCGCAGCATCCCCATCCTTTTCGGCCGTGAACTTCAGCGGCTCAATGCCAGTCCCCGCGTGGCTGCCATCACAAAACGGTTGGCTCTTTGAGCGACCGCATTGGCACCAGAAATAGTCCTTTCCCGCCTCCAGTGCGACTTTTGTAGGGGACTTTGCGGCAATGATTGGAACAGCTTGCGTCATTTTAATTTTCCTTGCTGAGTTGGATACGGTCATGCGGTGAGGCGTAGTCTACGACAGGCCCCATCGGAACAACGCGGGTTGGATTCACGGTCTCATGACTGCCGTAATAGTGCTTTTTGATGTAGGGAATATCGACTGTCTCGGCGATGTCCGGATGCTGATAGAGGTCACGGACGTATCCCGACAGATGAGTATAATCCGCAATCCGGCGCAGGTTGCATTTGAAGTGCCCGACATAGACGGGATCGAATCGAATGAGCGTTGTAAACAGCCGCCAATCGGCCTCGGTCAGATGTGCGCCCATCAGATAGCGCTGCGTTGAAAGACGATCCTCCAACCAATCGAGGGTTTCGAACAGAGGTGTTACAGCCTCTTCATAGGCATGTTGTGTGGTGGCAAAACCGGCCTTGTAGACGCCGTTGTTAAGGGTGTCGTAGATGCGGGCGTTTACGGCATCAATCTCGACCCGTTCGGTGTCTGGATAATAGTCCCCCGCCGCTGCGCCAACCCCATCAAATGCAGAATTGAACATGCGAATGATGTCAGCAGATTCATTGGATACGATTGTCTTTTGATGCTTATCCCAAAGGACAGGCACCGTAACACGGCCTGAGAAATCGGGCTTTGCAGCCGTATAAACCTGATACAAAAGATCTGCGTTGTTGATCGGATCAGGCGTTGATCCGTCACCTGACGCAAAGGTCCAGCCATCGTCACCCATAAACCAATGCACGATGGAAATGGGGATCATGTCTTCCAGCCCCTTCAAGGCCCGAAAGATCAGTGTGCGATGCGCCCATGGACAGGCGAGCGAGACATAAAGGTGATAGCGATCCGGTTCGGCCTTGAAGCCGCCAATGCCTGATGGTCCAGCCGCCCCATCCGCCGTCACCCAGTTGCGAAAAGCCGATGCTTTGCGCACATAACGCCCGTCGGTAGACTTCGTATCATACCATTTATCGACCCATTGGCCGTCTTGCAGCAGTCCCATTCTCTGGTTCTCCTCTGATGTGCTAATTGATGTTTATCGTTAAAATTATTGGGGCTTGTTCAGCTCCGATGGTGCCGGATGCGGCATCAAATGGTGAGGCGATGGTGTTACCTGATACATCTTCAAGTTCTGGATCAACGATGAGTAGATAGTCATCTGCTTGCCATGCTTGCACGGGCGTAAAGGACCACCCACCACCATCGCTGGTGATTTCACCGCGAAGCCGATTGCCCACGCTGTCCTGCATATGCAGCAATCGCTGGGTCGCGCCGCTGTCCATGATGCGATCAAAGGCGACTGTGATGGGAGCGTGGCTCCCCGCTGCCGGTGCCAGGACTTGCCACGTTTCTGGGTTAATCGCCCGTCGTTCAGCTTGCCCGACACGCAAGGCCAGCGTCGCGTCTGTTCCGAGCGTCGCACCAGCCGTGCTTTGCATGCTTCCCGACACAATCAACGCGTAGTTCTCGCCGGGTTGTAACGGAGCGCCTGCCTGAATATTTGGTCCGACGCCCTGTTTGATGCGACCGGGGTCCAACAGCAGTGTAACGCGGGTCTGTGATGGATCCCAAAGCTCGGTCTCCAAATTAAGGAACGGGCTTGAGACAGGCCGACCATCGTTATGGATCAGCCTCACCGCATCGCGCACCTGACCGCGTGCCATGGGTTCGGAAAACTGCACATAAAAGCGTAGGGTATTCGCAGGGACCAACGCCTGTGAGGGGGCAAAGCCGGTGACTTCGGGGGTCGTAACCTCTGCCTTCGGCAATGAGATCCCCAGACCATACGACCCATCTGTCAAATCAAGATGCACGACATAGTCCGTCCCAACCATGAGCGCGAAACGCGGCAAGATCACGATGTCAGGACCTTGCTCTGTCACGGTGACGGGCATTCCGCGGGTTGTGTCGAGGTTGGCCACCTGAAGGCGCAATGCAGTGTCACTCAAAAGCAGTTCTGCGCGTTCTGGCGCATCAAGCCCACTGAGTAAGATAGCGCCTGTTGCCGCATCAAACTGCGCATATGGGTCGGCCAGGGTCGGCAGCGGAAGAATGATACATGCGGCAAGCAAAGCCTGCCGCATGAAAGAGCCAATCGAAGCCATTAGTTGAACTCAAGAGCTGGAGCCGCACCATATCCGAAAGGATCGGGGCCATTCTCGAAGTTCATCTCAACGATGTGGTCGGCGCGATCAAAGAAGAACGGCAACGCCAGCGTGTGCAGCTGGATGTTGCGCGTATCGTCTGGACTGCGGCGCACGACCACGGCATAGTTCTCGTCCAGCGTATCAAGATGCATCGTGCCGCTCATCGGCAGCGGGAACTGATATACACCCGCAACTGAGAAGACAGGTTGCACGCCTTCGCCGTGAGGCATTTCGGCAGCAGATGCGACGGCGGCAAGGTTCAACGACGCAGCCGAACGGTTCGTGTTTGTCACCACCACATTGCTGCTGCCGTCCCACCCATTCACATAGGGCACAATATCAATTGGCGTGTTACCGAAACCCATCTCACCGATCATCGTGCCGCGCACCTCTGCACCATCGGTCAATTCGGCCAATGGGATGCGCACAATAGGTGTACAAGCGTAAATGGCGATCAAGGTCGGGACGCCATCAAGCTCTGTCACAGTTTGGCTGATAATGGGCGCTCGGGTTTCATATTGTGCGTGAACTGCATGCCAGATCTCGATCGATGAGGTGCTGACTTCATCGTCAAACGGGTATGCCATACGACGTAGTTTGGAGCTGAATTCTTCGTTCGAAAGTCCAGCAACCAACAACTCGCCATTGTAGTAATCGATGTCCGTGATCGCCAACGTGTTGAGCGGTTGACCAAATTCAAATGTCGCATCGCTCGGCACTGGGCCAACGCTTTGCGAGGTGTGATCAGCAGCAGCCAGATCAACAAGATCAAGCTCACCGTTGTTAACTGAGACTATCACCGCCTCGGCGTCCGGGCCGTGCCCGCGATGTACGGACAAGAAGATCTGTTTGCTCGGCTTGTGCACAACCATGTCATTGATCACGACATCCTTGGCATTCACGCCCAGCATGGCCGCAATTTCAACATCCAGGTTGTTAAAGATTGTGCGCCCCTCAAAGGTCTGCGCACGTCCCAATTGGTAGTCGGACTGATCGCTCAAGGCCTCACTGAGATCAAAAGCATGTACAACACCGGCTTTGCCGTCACCAACGAACAACACAGTGCCGGTGTCAAAGGCCAGTGCACCAGCGGATTGCAAACTCACTTCCTGCGCAGAAACGCTGCCAGCAGCGGCGAAGGCCAGTACGCTTGCAGACAGTATAGATTTGGAAAAGAACATTTCATGTCTCCTTGTTGATCTGATGAAGTGCAGTCTAAAGGTTGCCTATTTCCATGGAAGATGGAAAATAGAGACCCCAGCAGTCACAAAATGAGAACGATACATTGGGACAGATCGAAGACCTCCGAATGTTTGTCACGGTCGTTGAAAACGGCGGCATAGCGCGTGCAGCGGATGTTTTGGGGATCGCAAAATCCGCCGTCAGTCGCCGTCTCGGACAGCTTGAAGACCGATACGATATGCGGTTAATCGACCGGCAACCGCGCAATTGGGAAGTGACGACTGCGGGTCAGGAATTGTATCAACGCGCCAGCGTCATGGTCGCGGATGCAGACGATCTGGATGAGGACTTCACGCAAACAAGCCAAAGTCTGGCTGGCCCGCTGTCGATCAGCATCGCGCGGGAATTCGGTTTGTCCTTCCTGAAGCCCACGCTGTTTGCGTTTATGAAGGCGCATCCGCAGATCGACCTGACCGTCGATTTTGATGACCGGACTGTTGATCTGGAAAATGAAAACTACGATCTGGGTGTGCGTATCTCAGCGGGCAATTTAAGGGGGCTGGAATGCCGACCCATTGGGGCGACCCGTCATGGCTTATTTGCCAGCCCAATGTATGCCGAGAAGAACGGCCTGCCAGCCGAGTATGCCGACCTCAAGCATCACCAACTCCTCCATTATGGATCGGCCCGCCGTGCCCGATGGGAATTTCTGTACGAAGGCAAGAAACAGTACGTTGATTTTCAGCCCGCGCTGAATTCCAATAACGGACCGTTTCTTCTGGGCGCAGCGCTGAATGACAAAGGCATCATCCGTTTACCTGATTTTATGGTGTCCGAAGCACTGCAAGAGGGCAATCTCATGCCTGTCTTGCCGGAATGCAAGTTTGCAGCGCTGAACATCCAGGTCGTCTATCGCACCAACAGACGTCTGAACAAACGTATGCGGGCATTGGTCGAGGCGCTTCAGCAGAGTTGTGCCGTTTTAACCGAAAATACTTAATCATATTTGAGAGCAGACGTTCGTGAACTTTGCAGCATCATGCACTTTGGGCTCAAACGGTGAATTCTCTGCAGATCATGCCAATGGCCGCATAAGTGGCCACCGAAGCAGTGCGCTTCAACTCACCTTTTCCGACCATGATCTGTTTGCGTCGATCTTTCACGATCTTTCGCAGCCATCTCACCGTTCCCTTTCGCTGAGGCCTGGCGCCCGGTCGCATTCTTAACGCTGGCCTGTTCAATAATCCGGGAAACATCTTTCGGGCTTAGAGCTTTTGCCGCCATCTGCTGAGCAATGCTCACGTTGGGCAACCTCTGCACATCATATTGCCGGCCTGCCCGAATACCCCTGGCAAGCTCGCCGGCGGCAAGGTCCCGCACCGTGGCGCGGTCTTTCTCCGGGACACCGGCAGCACGCATCTCGGCATCCAGCCTGGCAAGGATGCTTGCGGCACCCCGCAGCTCTGGATCGCCCGCCGCATCCTTTTGTTTCAGCCGATCCTCAAGACGATCCGGTTGACCTGTCTCGATGACGTCTTCATCGCGCTTCTGGACGGGTTCAACGCGGTTTTTTTCCTGGGTTACTGCACGTTCGATATCGCGCACCCCCCATTCCCGCCGAAACGTCTGAATCTCACGTTCCTCGCCCGTTTTCGGATCACTGGATTTAACCGTGACTGCCTTCCTGCCATCGACGTAGATCGTTGCCCTGTCCCCAACCTTCAGCTCGTGCCTGTCGATCATGTCGGGCAGCGCCACGCCCCAGAGTTTATGAGTCCGCCCATCCGCAAGCTCCAGCGCCACATAGGGCGTGGACGAGGCCCCGTCGCGGTCCCGGTAGCGGGCGCTTCCGAAGTCCGTAATTTTGCCCTCGATGCCTTTCTGATAGTCGATCATGGGCACGACATTCGACGCGGCTTTCGTCGGGCTACTCGGTTGTGCCTCGGCGTTGGATTGAATGCTATGGACACTTCTGCCCTGATCGGTGCGTTCAATGACGCGTTCGCCGATCATCTCAGCACGGCGATCCGCTTCGGCCCGGTCCTTGTCATTGGGACGGTAACCCTGAACCCTGATCCCCTGCGCTGTGGCTTCGATCCACATCTCGCGGCGGAAGTCCTCCGGGCCGCGTACTTTCATGGACGACCAGCCCCGATGGGCGGCCAGTTCGATCATGTCCATGGCGGTGCTGCGATCGGCATTCCTGGTATGCAGGCTGTCACCACGATCCGAGATCGCGGGTCGCATGTCGTCATAGGAGCGGAACATGTCCTGCTTGTTGGTTTCACGGGTGAGAATGAACCGTTCCGGGAAACTGGCCGGGAGGGTGAAGCGGTCTTCCGGTGACATTGGTGGTCGCTGAGTGATCGGTTCAGCGATGCCTTCTCGCGCTATGTCTGATGCTGTTTTCGCGACAGGTCGCGCGTCCTGTTCAGGCGCAGGCTTTTCGCTATCCTTGTTCTGGGCACCTGCTGTTTTTTCAGCTTCCCGTGCGTGAAAGCCTGCCCAGAATTCCCGATCCGTGTGTTCTGCGTTCAGGAACTCCAGAGCCGGAACGGATTTCTGCACCTCGTTCAATACGATCACCGTGCCTGCAATTCTCCGCGCGCCCTTGCCTGAACTTTCGATCACAACCGGACGCATCTTGGCATCCGCCTCGGCGAAGGCCCGTCCGGCTTCTGCTGCCGTCGCAAATTGCTCGACACGTTCCGAGTGCGCATCAGACAGGGTGAATTTGCGGGTTTTCGTTTCCGTATCGGACATGACTTCCTCTCGTTCTATGTTTTTTCAGCGGGGCTGAGGTTTACGCCCAAGGCCGACAGCAATTCCCTGGTGCCATCCCGCGTGGTCAGGGTTCCTGACTTTCGAAGAGCATCGAGCTTGGCCCGGGCGCCCGTGTGATCAAGCTTCAGGCGCTCCGGCATGATGGTTTCGGGATTGGCGATTTCCGCGCCTGTCATTGCAATACTGGCAGGCTGACCGTTGGCGACGTTTTCTTCGCGATAGGCTGCAAGCATCGAGATCCTTGCCAACTCTTCCCGCAGGGCCGCGAGTTCCTCGCGCGTGGCCGCCTGCTCCTGGCGCAGGTGTTTGTTCTCGGCTTCGATCTTCCCGATTTTATCTTCCAGTGGCTTTTGGGCGATCGACGGAATGTCCGGTGGTGGAATCTTTGAGCGCTCCAGAAACACCTCTTCGGCGTAATACCGCAGCTTGTTTGCCTTCACGGGCGGGTGGCCTGCGATGATCACCAGCGCTTGCGACTGATCCATCGCCAGCAATTCCTGCGGCATCATAAGGGCACGTTTCTGCTCGCTGGTGCTAATGGTGGTGCCCTTGCTGTCGACAAGATGCTTTGATTTCGATGTGCTCCTGCTTTCCATCGCCAGGGTGCCGAAGCGCTCCGAGAGGTTGCGCGCCTCTTTCAGGCTCTTGGGCGTAAACACGATCTCAACACCGGCATTGTCCATATAGGCGGCAGCACCATCGGTGCCGTAGATGTCGGCGAGCTGAGCCGGTGTCTGGATGATGGTGAGGACCTTCAGCCCGTACCCGGCGAAATAGCCGATCCCGCGTTTGAAGGAGGGCAGTTCCCCCACGGCGGCAAACTCGTCCATGCAGAGCAGGACCTTATGTTTGAGAGCCGGGTTGGACTCTGGCAGCTCCTGCATGTTTGCATCCACGCAAGACTGGAAGAACAGGTTGAGCAAGGGGCCAAGGCGTCCGAGGTTATTGGGCGTGATGCCCACATAGATCGACATGCGCCGCTTGCGCAGGTCGGCAAAATCAAAGTCCGACGTGGATGTGGCGCGATCCAGCATCGGGTTGGCAAAGAGCCCGAGATTGGCGGTGATGGTGGATTTGACACTTTCAAAGGTGTTCTCGGATTTTGATATGAAATCCGTCAGCGCTGCTTCGGTTTGCCAGGAGAGGGGATGTCCTTCCTCCTTGCGCTGCCGGATCCGATCCTTGAAGGTCTTGACCACATTGCCGGTGAGCGTGAGCTGGCGGAATATTTCGCCCAGGGTGAAGGGCAGGGCCGGGGTTTCTGCGAGATAACCGCCGACACCGACAAAGGCGGTTTGGGCGGCGCGATCAAAAAACGGATCCTTGGAGTGCACCGGGATGAAGAGATCGGCCAGGCGCTGTAGATCCTCGATCTGGAAATCACCGCCGCGGCGCACGGTCGAGAGCGGATTCCAGCGATGGGTTTTGCCATTCGGTTCCAGCGGGTCGAAGAGGTAGACATCCTGACCACATCCCTGACGAAAACCCGCCGTCAGAGTCCAATTCTCTTTCTTGATGTCGAGGATCACCGCCGAGCCGGGCCAGTTCAGCAGGTTCGGGACCACGACGCCCACGCCTTTTCCGGACCGGGTCGGGGCATAGAGGAACATATGCTCCGGCCCGCCATAGGTGAGCAGGTTTTTGGCAGTCAGATGACCCTTGGCGGCGCGTTTCACGGTGCCGCCGTCTTCCACATGCCGCCCCATCCGGTCGACCGGTTTACCGTAATGGCGTGAGGGCAGGGGGCCGGTAAATCCGGCAATCAGGCCGGTTTTGGAGCGCAGGCCTGCCGCTTTGATGTCGCGCTCGGCGGCGAAGCGCGCCTTGCCATGCAGGTCCGGCTTGGGCCTGTTGGTCAGGAGGGCCAGCGCGATCAGCAGGGCAGGGGTCAGACCGGCATAACCGCCGAGCTTGATCCATTTCGAGGCCTCTGCGCCCGAATAGTCAGTGAGCGCAAGCCTGGGCCAGAGCAGCAGGTCGTTTGTGGGATCAAAGCCGATGTTCAGGCCCCGGGCGGTGACATACCCGGATAGTGCCAGTCCGCCGCCCAGAGACAACAGGCCGCAGAAGCCGAGGAATGTTCCCTTGGTGATTGGCGACAGGTCCGGCCATTTTTCCAGGATCACGGGTAGTCTCCGCGAAGTTTGCGGGCAGGATCGAAATAAACTTCGGTGATGCAAAACCGCCCCTCGACGCGTTTTACCTGCACCACCACATCCACCATCTGGAACAGCATGTCCTTGATCTCCGCGCGCTTGAGATCACGGCCCGCCTCGCTTTCCTTGACCAGAAGGGCCAGCTGTTCAAAGGCAAGCAGGGCGCTATCCGCATGGATGGTTGTGATCGAGCCGGAATGCCCGGTGTTGACGTTGCGCAGATAGTAAAAGGCGGAAGCATCGCGCAGCTCCTGCAGCAGAATCCGATCCGGGCGCATCCGCAGGGCGCTTTCCAAAAGCTGCCGGGCGGAGAGCTTGGCCTGCCCCTGTCCGTCTTTGGAATAGATCAGCCTCACGTGATTGGGCTGGGGAATGACCAGTTCCAGCGTGTCCTCGATGGTGAGGATGCGCTCATGATGCGGGATTTCGTGGATCAGGGCTTTTGCAAAGGTGGTCTTGCCGGAGCCAGTAGCACCGGAAACCAGGATGTTTTTCCGGTTCGCCACAGCGGTTCTCAGAAACGCTTTCCACGATTTTTTCGCATACAAATCGAGCAACTCCTGGTCACTCTCCGACAGGGTGCCGGTTTCCGCGAGGAATCCCTCGAACATGCCCGAGGCCTCGTAATCCTCCAGCGTGAAGGCGTGGTCCGAGGGTTTTCGGATGGTAATGCTGATCGTGCCGTCGGGTACCGCAGGTGGGATGACGATCTGGATGCGTTCGCCGCCCGGGAGTGCGCCAGACAGGATCGGCTTTGTCGGTGAGATGGATTGTTTGGTGAAACTTGCGACAGTGATGGCAAAGCTGCTGAGATGGCTGAAGGTGAGCGCCTCGATCCGTTCCCTTTGCCAGCCATCATAGCTTTCAATGAACAGCTCCTGTGGGCGATTGATGCAGAGCTCAATCACCTCGGGCCGCTCAAAGTGATGCTGCAGGGGCGTCAGGAGGGAGGCAAGCCCCGCCGGAACCGGATGAGGGGCGTGCGGGGGAAGGGTGCCATCGGGCATGGCGTTTCACCTCGCTTTCAGGCGATAGACGGCAGAAAAATCCAGATCGCGCGCGACCATGACGGCGACCTCTTCGCCCTGATTCTTGCGCAGGACAATCGGCAGATTGATGGTGCTCTGCAGTTCGGTTTGCGCGAGGGTGCTGGCGCCGTTTGTGATATTTTCCAATGTGTCCGCGTTGCTGGAACTCGCCACCGCTGCGGCAAGTGCGTCGTCAATGACCGACAGAAGCATCGTGCCACCAAAGCGGGTCCAGAACTGCGTATCGATGTCACCCTCAAAACCGGCGCGACCAAGGCCGTCGGTTCCGGCTGAGTCGAGGGTGACAATCACGCCATTGGGCGTTTCCGCCCGCGTCCAGATCACAAACAGCCGCTGTGTGCCACGCTGCAGCCCACCGCGATATTGGCCGACAATGCGCGTGCCTTTCTCCAGCAATACTACGGCTCCGGTGGTCGCATAGATATCATCGGTGACGGTGCAGCGCACCATGCCGGGTTGCGAGGAATCCATGGCCGTCTCCAGAGCGCAGGGAATGATCGTGCCCTGGGTGATGGTCAGATGCGGGTTTGCCAGAACTGTCGCGCGCGCGGCCTCTAGCTTTGTGGTTTGAAGATCGTCGGCAAGACCGGAGGCGCCCTGTCCACCCTCGGATGATCCGAAGAAACCGCTCTCGGCAGACGTGGCAGCCTCCGTCCCTGGTCCTGTTGACACGCTGCCTTCATAGGCCATCAACGGCGCGCGTTTGGAGCTTTCAAACAGCAACTCGGCCTCCGACGGCTCAGCCGATAGCTGTTCCTGCTCGATCCTGATCCGTTCGATTGGGCCGACGGGTGGGTCTTCGGGTTTCACCGCCGCCGGTGTCACAGTCTCTGGCTGCGAGTCGGTAATATCCGCAGGCTGGAACTCGCCACCCGAGCGAATACGGCGGGTGCTTTCTGTCACTTCCTCAGTCTTCGCTTCTTCCGCAGAGGGCCATTGCAGATAGGCCAGCACTCCCAGAAACGCGATGCCCGCCGCCAGCCCGAGCTTCTTTCCGAAATCCACGCTGCCCTTTTTGCCGGTGGCATCGGTGATCGAGGTGATGCCACGCTCGCCGTCGAGGGTTTGCCCGTCGGCAGGGCCATCCTGTTCCAGTGCCATCAGTTCGACCCTCCGATGATTTCGCGCTCGACCACATGGCTGGTGGTGCCGGTGCTGATCGTGGTGTGGCCTTTGCCGACGCCCATATTGTAGATAGCGGTCACCTCCCGCCCGAGCCGGAGGCGGAGTTCATGGGCGACGCCGTGCACGATGATTTCACCCCGATGAACCGTGGTGTTGGCCAGACGCTCCTCACCATCCGTGCCGACCATATAGACGGCGGGCAGGCGGGTGCTGCGCTTGAAGGTCAGGACCGTCATGTCGCCATTGTCGAACACCGATGATGGTTGCAGGTTGCGCGACCCGGCGGCCAGGTATTGCCAGTTCTTGGTACCGGAATGGGCGACGGAATCTGATAACCGGCTGCGCGCGGCCTGTTCCTGTGCTGCCTGACGTTCGACAGCGCGCGTGGCCCGACGGGCGTCGACCTCATCACGCGGATAGCGGAACCGCACCTGGAAATAGACATCGCGGTTGTTCACCATGATATCGCCTTCGCGGGTGATCAGCTCAAAGGAATAGGTCCGTGTCGTACCATCGGACCGGACGGTTGCGATCTGCAGGTTTGTCGGCGGATGCGGCTCGCGGGCTTTGAGATAGAGAATGTTGCCACGCGGCTTGAACTCCCAGGCGACCGTATCGCCGCCCCCGACATCGAGGATTTCCTCAGATTGATCGAACACGATTTGAACCGCCGTTCGAACCGTCCCAACGACGCGCACCACGTCCCATTCATTGTAATTCACTGAGCGCACCCGGCTGTCAGAACTACTTGGATTGGGAACATCCAGTGTCAGGGCTGGAGATGCAGCCAGCACTGCGACAACACTGAGAGCGATCAGGCGTTTCATTGAACCACCTCCGGGTCTGCGCGGTAGTCGGTCACGACAAAGCCGAGCGGGTTGATCATGCGGTCCTGCGAACTAATCTCGGCCTGACCATCGAATGTGTATGTGAGGGTGGCGACCCATTGGCTGCGCCGTTCCAGATCCTCATCCTCGTGTTTGGTGATCCGGTAGAAGCGCACCTGCGCCAGCCCGTCATCCAGAAACGAAATTGATCGGATGTCGATTTCTGCGCGTGTGTTCTTGCCGAAGAGGTACTGCGGGCTGTCGGGGTTCGAGGCGTTGTATAGCGCCGAAAACTCGCCCTGTTCTTCGGGGCCGGACATGATCTGCACATGATCAAAGATCACGCTGCGCGCCGCGTAAGAATAGCCCTCGCGGGTGCGCACATAAAGCGCGAGGAAATACTTGGCGACGGCCTCGTCATAGCTTTCCTGGCCATCCGTCAGCGCCGTCATGACCTCCGGCACACCGGTGGCCTGATCAACCCGGATGACAAAAGGCTCGACGGATTTCAGGGGAGCCAGGGCGGCCACGGCCACCACGCTGGCGCAGGCGATGACGCTGGCAACGCTGGCGATCGTCCAGGCCAGTCGCGTTGACCGCCGTGCAGTCAGGAGCCGATCCTGATCGAATGTGCGCGCCTCTTCCAGATACCGACGAAGCTCTTTGTCATTCTGGATCATTCGACGCCCCTGAGCGTTTGACGCCAATCTCGGCCTGTTTGCGCTGAAGCGCGTCCTGGTAGTTCCACTGCGTGGGGTTGAGAGGGCGCACAACCGATCCCCGAGCGTCAGGCAGCGGCGTCGTTGTTGCGCATCCCGCTGCAAGGAGCAGGGCAATAAGGGTGATTTTGTTCATGATTGAGCCTTGGTCGTTAAGTGGATGCGTTGGAATTGCTGGGCGCTATGTTCTGGTCGCACTCCCCCGCGCGCCGCCGGTGCCGCCGCGTGTTGGAATGCCGAGATTGCGTTCGATGGAGCGCTGCAACATGCCCGTTGATGCCTGCGCACCGGCTGAGAGACCGGAGGCGACAGATGGGATGAGCAGGAAGAAGATGATTCCGCAAAGAAGGCCGATTAGATAGGCAATATAAGAGCCGACTGCATTTACAGCCGAGGCCTGCGTATAAATGTTGCCCATCAATGCGACGATGACGACCGTCAAAACAATGACCAGAATCTTGACCAGCATGAAATTCAGCAGCTGTCCCAGCCAAGCAAAGAACCAGCCGCGTGTTGCGTCAAAGAGCGCGAAGCAGATGAAAATAGGCCCAATCGCCGCCATCACCGACAGCGCAAACGTGCTGAGAAGCGAGACCACAAACGCAATTGCCGCGAACAGGCCAGCGGTCAGCATAATCGCGAATGAAATGATGCCGCCGGTTATCGATCCTGCCCAACCTTCGGCAGAATGAGCTTCGTTGACTTTGGTTGCGAACTCGTTGGCCTGAACCATAACGGAATCGCCGGGAATGGTTCCGCTACCACCAGTCAGCGAGTTTACGAACGTTGCTGATCCGATATTGATCGTGCTGCCAACCCAGCTTGTGTAGTCGCCGGCCGATGAAACAAGGCCCCATATAATAGCCAGCTTGATCCCGCGAATTGCAAAATCAAGAACAGGTTCCTGAATGGCACCCCGCATAATCGCGACCCCGTATAGGATGATATAGAGCAACATGGCGGCGGTAAGTGGCGGTGTGAGCGCGCGCGACATGTTGCCTGAAATGGCATCCGTTTGGGTAGTCAGCGTATTTATGAAGCTATCATAAAGTCCTTGCAGCATGGATCGGCCTCAGTTCTCTGATCCAAACAGAGAATTAACCGCATCACTGCGATCTTCTTTGTTGGTTTCAGCAGCCTGAATTTCAGATGCTTTCTGAGCATTGACGCAATTCGCTTCCAAAGACGCGCCATCCATGGTCTCGCACTTCGCAAGTGTTTCAATGCGGGCGTCGGCATTGTTCAGATAGTAATCGACAGTCCTGTTGGGCTCCTCGTCTTTGCAGCCTGAAATCGTCAAGGTAACGAGTAGCAGCGCAGCTGATGATGCAAATTTAACCACCGAACAGACTCCCAATTGCTGATGTAGCATTTTCCCGATTACGCGCTTCCACTTCCCGCTGACGCTGCGCCTCAACTTCGCTCTGCGCCTCCTGCAGCATTGCGAGACCCTGAATGCGGTTGGTGTCGTTTTGCAGCATGGCCGATTCAACCTGCAGACGGGCTTGCAGAGCATTGATATCCTTCTGCGTGGAGGCGCCGCCGATTGCCTGACGTAAGCGCTCAAGACCGGCGAGACGATCGTCGGCTGACTTCAGGATGCGATCCCCGACTGCGGCGTCTCGCGCCGTGCGCGCGCCGATCCGATCCAGTTCCTGCCGATAAAAATCCTCGGCGGACACATCCGCGGCCGTAACCCGCGTGTGATCCAGGAAGCCATTCGCGGTGTCGCTCAGATCGCCTAAAGCATCGATGTTCACGTCAAGCGCACTGGCGATTGACATGGCGTCCGGCCCAAGCAACTCGCGCACCTTGGGATCATTGAGGGCATCTGCAATGTCGGCCATCTCGGTCAGCCCATTGACCGCATCGTAGAGGCGTTTGGCTTCTTCCAGCTCCTTGACCATCTGGGCGATTTCCTTGGCGAACTCGGCCTTGGAGTTGGCGATGGCTGTTGCGTCGATGACCGGAACACCGCCCGGATACGCGGGTTGGGCCATGGCCAGAGTGGCGAGCAAAAGTGCGGGTTTGAGGTTCACGGCTGTTCCTTTCGCGTGGCGTGGAAAATGGGGAGCCAATGGGACGGCTCGGGATGTTCCGCCCGGAGGCGGCTCATCAGGGTGGTGGCTTCGGTACGGCCGGAGAGGACAGCCAAGGCGTCATCCTGTCCGCGCAGATCGAGCTCGCAGACAACGGAGTTGCCACCCTGCTTGATCAGAAACTGACCGACCGAGAGTTCATTGCGAATGATCTGATACTCTCGGTGCGTCAGGCCGAACTCCAGGGTCAGCTCGATCTCGCTTGCCCGTTCGTTTCCAAAGAAGATCTGCGTGGCGCATTGTTCAATGACGGTGCGCGCAATCGGGCTGTTCACAACGTCGGAGGTGGATTGCGTGCCCGCGATCACGATGCCGTTCTGCTTGCGGATCACCTTGAGCTTGTCCTTGACGAAACTGGCAAAGAACGGATCGGCCAGCGCCTTCCAGAACTCATCGATGACGATGGCGATGCGCTGGCCGGTAATCAGCTGCTCAACCCGGTGCATGAGATACATCATCATCGGGTTGCGGAGCTCCGGATCATCCAGAAACGATGTGATATCGAATCCAATCAGGTCGGCGTCAAACCCAATGTCATCCCGGTCATTGTCAAAGACCCAAGCGAGTCTTCCACCTTCGGCCCATTTGTCCAGCCGGTTGCCGATGTCATCCGCCTCGCCGGACCCAAAGCCTATCAACTCCCGCAATACCGACACCGAGCGCTGATCTTGCGGGACGTTTCTGAGACCGGCCACGGCGGTCTCAATTCGGACGCTGTCCTCGGCCGTAAACGGGTGCTGAGGATCAGCCAGCATCGATTTTACAAGCGCGACCAGAAAGGCCTCATTTGCCGGTGTCAGCTCCAGTGCTTTGAACGGAGCGCAGCCAGTTTGCTCACCGGTCTGCAGCGCTAGGTAAGTTCCGCCCGAGGCGCGGACAAAGATTTCCCCACCGCGGTCCTTGTCAAAGAGCACACGCTTGACCTTCAGCTTTTCCAGTTGGGAGAGGGCGAAGTTGATCACCACGGTCTTGCCTGATCCGGACGGTCCGTAGATCGCCGTGTGGCCGAGATCGCCCACATGGAAATTGAGATAGAAGGCGCTGTCGGCAGTTGTTTTCAGCTTGGCGACCGCCTTGCCCCAGTGGTTACCCTCGCGATGGCCAGTCGGATAATTGTGCAACGGCGAGAGGGACGCAAAGTTCCGGCTGGTCATCAGGGCAGGGCGAAGACGCTTTGACGGATTACCCGGTAGCTGCGCCCAGAACGCGCTCTCAATGCCAAGATCTTCCCGGGCGACAATAGCGCCCGAGTTGGCGAGAAGATTGCTTGCGTCCGCGACATGTCCCCGGACTGCACCCAGATCCTCGCCCAGGACCAGCAGAGACATATTGTGTTCACCCATGACGTAACTGCCGGCCATCAGCTCATCACGTGCCACTTGAAGCTCGTCGGCCTGCGAGACCGCGTCATCACCAGCATTGCGCATCCGGCCCTCTTTGAGCTTCATGGTTTTGAGCGCATCGGAGCGCGCGACAGGGCGGAACGACTGCGACAAGACAAAGCGGAACGGTGCCGTGAGAAGGTCGTTCAGCATGGTGGGGCGGGTGACGGCCGGATATTCGTTGATGCCGAACATGGCGCCGAAAGTGGAATCCGCCGGATGCCGGATTTCCAGAGCCTCGCGGCCAAAGATCACCCGATCAGTATAGATCGCCGCCCCGATCGAGCCGCGCACCAGCGGCAGGAGCTGATAGTGGCCGGTGATGATCTGGCGCAGAACACTCATGGGTTCCGAGCAGAGAAATCCGCGATCGCTTTTTACGAGACCAAGCCGCCGCGCCCCGTAACGGGCGAGGTTTCTGGCCAGCAGGGATGTCTTGTCATCGAGCTCGGCCAGCATGTCGTGATCCGCCTCGACCTGACTCTTTCTCGCGCGCC
Organism: Sulfitobacter sp.; assembly: GCA_049680295.1. Classification (GTDB taxonomy): domain Bacteria; phylum Pseudomonadota; class Alphaproteobacteria; order Rhodobacterales; family Rhodobacteraceae; genus JBAUHN01. The sequence goes on along the minus strand of JBAUHN010000298.1, from coordinate 1,492 downwards.
ACATCCCGCTGGCAAAACGCGATCCCGCCAATCCGCGCGGTTGCATGTAGATCGTGAGATAGAGGTCGTTGCGAAAGAGGCGCTTTTCCTGGAGCTGAGCCTGATAAGTCGCATCAAGCCATTGCCCGAACTCGGATGTGAACTCCCCACAAGGATAATTTTGATCTTCGCTGCGAATAACATGTGAATAGATCATCACGTTATCATCAGCGACATTGCGGATGTGGTGGTTGAGCCCGTCATGCAGCGCATTGAGCCCGCTCGTGTCCGCAGTACGGAACGAGGCCCCTTCGATCTTGAGCATCTGGAACGCGCCACGATTGGTGGTGACAACGGTATGGTCATCCGCATGGCGCACAAATGGCAGATAATCTGCGGCGGTGATTTCGCGTTTGATCGCGCGGGCAAACCCCATCAGTCGATCTCCTCAATGCGGTATTTGCGTTGTACCTGCAGGGGAGAGGGCGAGGAGCCGCCCCAGAAAGCGCGGTTCCGGCACTTCGCGCCGGTGTCAAAGAAGCGGAAGAGAACGCGGAAGGCGTTCTGATCGCGCTTCACGATGAAATACGAGATCGCGAGCAAAGGAGCTGCGAGGATCAGATAGAAGAGCGAGTCGCCCAGGATCATCGCCATTCCACCGATCATGATGGAGATGAATGCCGCCTCGAGCGGCACGCCAAACACCATCGCCGGGCGGGTGAGCGCCAGGTAAAGCCGGTCGGTGTTCAGTTGCTCTTCCTGCATGGGACTTAAGCCGTGATCAGGTCGAGAATTTCGGTGGCGGCGAAAATCACGATGACACCGATGGCCACCTGGCCGGTGCGGCGCATGTCGATCACGTTGAACATATAGAGACAGCCGACAACCATGATCGCGATCAAGGCAAGCGGGCGTCGCGCGTTGTTGAACTCATCCACCACATTGTTGAGAAAATCGGTAAAGCCGGCTGCTGCAGCGGGGCCTGTCAGGCCAATGAGGAGCACCAGGGCGATGCTTGCTGGCGCGCGCATCCGGCTGACAATGGCGGTGAGGGATTTCATTGGGGTTGGTCCTTCTCATTGAACACGAGTGCTGTTGAAGCGACGTTTCCGGCAAACACATCCCAGACCTGGGCGGCCTCAGCTGGGGCGGAGGTTTCAGTTGATTGAATCTGGGTTTCCGAAGGCGCCTCGACATTTCCGCCCATCACGCGTTCGACGTAGCCATTGGAATATCCGCGCGTGAACGTGCCGGTATTGTAGGCCGACAGGGCCTGATGCAGGGCCGTCTCCGGGTCTGATCCTTGCTTGCGAGCCCGGTCGTAGCCATCCCGCAGCACATGCTCAGAGGCGTTCATGTTGGTGCAGCTGTCGAACACGGTGTCGACTGTCAGACCCAGCCATTCGAGGTTTGCGGAGTTGATCTGGCCCAGGCCCATGTCGATGGAATGGTCTTGGGCAATGAGCTCGCGTGCGATCCGCACCGCCTCCTCTTTGGAGGCGGGATTATAGCT
>JBAUHN010000297.1:0-5674 GCA_049680295.1 Sulfitobacter sp. | reverse complement strand
CGACGCAGAGCAGATCCGCGCCTTTGCACCGGGGTCTTTCACGGTGCTGGGCACGGATGGGTTCGGGCGGTCCGACAGCCGCGTCAATCTGCGACGGTTCTTTGAGGTCGATGCAAACCACATCGCGGCAGCAGCGATGATCGATCTGTACAAATCAGGCGCTGTGACCAAGGCCGACCTGCAAAAAGCCCTGAAAAAATATGAAATCGACGGCGAAAAGCCGAATCCGCGGCTGGTCTGAGCCCGATCGGAACAAGGAGACATAAAATGAATACTGAAGTAACAGTTCCTGATATCGGCGATTTCGACGCAGTGCCCGTGGTTGGCATTTTGGTCAGCGTCGGCGATGTCGTCGCCGTCGAAGACGCGCTGGTCGAGTTGGAAAGCGACAAGGCCACGATGGAAGTGCCTTCCCCCGTGGCAGGCAAGGTTGTCGAGATCAAAGTGAGCGAAGGCGACGAGGTGTCGATGGGGTCTTTGATTATGATCATCGAGGCGGAAGGCGCGGGCGATGCCCCGGCAGCCCCAGCTGCGGCTCCAGCACCCGCCGCCGCACCAGCGGCGGCCCCTGTTGCCGTGACAGACGCCGGGTTTGGCAAGGCACATGCCTCGCCTTCCATCCGCGCGTTTGCCCGAACCCTGGATATCGACATCGCCAAGGTGAACGGCACAGGCCGCAAAGGCCGCATCCTGCGCGAAGACGTCACCAAATACCTCAAATCCACCACCGCACCAGCGGCGGGTGGCGGTGCGGCATCGGGCGGCATGGGCATTCCGCCGATCCCGGTTGTGGATTTCTCCAAGTTCGGTCCCGTTGAAGACGTGGAAATGCCCCGCATCAAGAAACTCAGCGGCCCGGCGCTGCATCGGTCGTGGCTGAATATTCCCCATGTCACGCACAACGAAGAGGCGGATATCACCGAGCTTGACCAGTACCGCAAGGAACTGGATACGCAGGCCAAAACCGAAGGTTATCGCGTCACCTTGCTGAGCTTTGTGATCAAGGCCAGCGTCTCGGCGCTCAAGCAGCATTGGGAGGTGAACTCCTCGGTGCATCCCAATGGGGACAAGCTGATCAAGAAGGATTTCTACAATATCGGTTTTGCGGCAGACACGCCCGGCGGCCTGATGGTGCCGGTGATCAAGGATGCGGACCGCAAAGGGCTGGTCCAGATTTCCAAAGAGTTGGGTGACTTGTCCGCCAAGGCCCGCGAAGGCACGCTGAAAGGCCCCGACATGCAAGGGGCGACCTTCACCATCTCGTCGCTTGGCGGGATTGGCGGCACGTCGTTCACCCCGATTGTGAACGCCCCCGAGGTGGCGATCCTTGGCCTGACACGCTCCAAGATGGCACCGGTGTGGGACGGCGAGGCATTCCAGCCACGCAACATGCAGCCTTTGTCGATGAGCTATGATCACCGCGCGATTGATGGCGCCTTGGCGGCGCGTTTCTGCGCAACTCTGAAACACCTGCTCGGCGATGTGCGCCGGCTGATGCTGTAAGGGGGCCGCTCAGATGGAAATCAAAGTACCTGATATTGGCGATTTCGACGAAGTACCCGTGGTTGGCATTCTGGTCAGCGTCGGCGACACGGTCGCTGTCGAAGACGCGCTGGTCGAGCTTGAAAGCGAGAAGGCTACCATGGAAGTGCCATCCCCCGCTGCGGGTGTGGTAAAGGAAATCAAGGTGTCGGAAGGCGACATGGTTTCCGAAGGCTCGGTGATCCTGGTGCTGGAAGGCGCAGAGGCGGCGGATGCCCCAGCTGAGGCCGCTCCGGCACCTGCGGCCGCCCCCGCACCTGCGACCACAGCCGCGACAGGCACCGCGACCGGCCCCGGTGACATTCATGCCGAAGTGGTTGTTCTGGGCTCTGGTCCCGGCGGCTACACAGCAGCGTTCCGCGCGGCTGATCTGGGCAAGAAGGTTGTTCTGATTGAGAAAGACCCAACTTTGGGCGGTGTCTGCCTGAACGTCGGCTGCATCCCATCCAAGGCCTTGCTGCATGTCGCCAAGGTGCTGACCGAGGCCGAGGATATGGCCGCCCATGGCGTGACCTTCGCCAAGCCCAAGATCGATCTGGACGCCCTGCGCGGCTGGAAAGACAGCGTTGTCGGGCAGTTGACGGGGGGTCTGGACGGGCTGGCCAAGGGCCGCAAGGTCACCACCGTACGGGGCATGGGTAAATTCACCGGACCAAACATGATCGAGGTCACGGGCGAGGGTGGCACCAAGACGGTCAGCTTTGATCAATGCATCATCGCGGCCGGGTCCGAGCCGGTGGAGCTGCCCTTTATTCCCCATGATGACCCCCGCGTTCTGGACAGCACCGGCGCGTTGGAACTGGCGGATATTCCCAAACGTATGTTGATCCTTGGCGGTGGCATCATCGGTTTGGAAATGGCCTGCGTCTATGACGCTTTAGGGTCCAAAATCACCGTGGTCGAATTCATGGATCAACTGATGCCGGGCGCGGACAAGGACATGGTCAAGCCGCTGCACACGCGTATTGGAAAGCGCTATGAGAAGATCATGCTCAAGACCAAAGTGACCGCGATGGAGGCCCAGAAGAAAGGGCTGAAAGTCACTTTTGAGGATGACAAGGGCGCGGTGACCACCGACACCTTTGACAAGGTTCTGGTGTCCGTTGGCCGCCGCCCCAATGGCAAGCTGATCAACGCCGAAGCGGCGGGTGTGGCGGTGGATGAGCGCGGCTTTATCGCCGTGGACAACCAGCAACGCACTGGCGTGGGCCATATCTTTGCGATTGGCGACGTGGTCGGCCAGCCGATGCTGGCGCATAAGGCGGTGCATGAAGGCAAGGTTGCGGCCGAGGTTTGCGCCGGTGAAAAGCGGGCCTTTGATGCCTCGGTGATCCCTTCGGTGGCCTATACCGACCCTGAGGTCGCATGGGTTGGCATCACCGAGACCGAAGCCAAGGCAAAAGGTCTCAAGATCGGCAAAGGCGTGTTCCCCTGGGCCGCGTCTGGCCGGGCGCTGTCTAACGCCCGCTCTGAAGGGTTGACCAAGGTGCTCTTTGACCCGACGGATGATCGTGTCGTGGGGGCCGCGATTGTCGGCACCAACGCAGGTGATCTGATTGCCGAAGTTGCGCTTGCGATTGAGATGGGCTGTGACGCCACAGATCTGGGCCACACCATCCACCCCCATCCGACCCTGTCGGAAACGGTGAACTTCGCCGCCGAGATGTTCGAGGGAACGATCACTGACCTGATGCCGCCGAAAAAACGGCACTAAGAATGTGGTCCGGGGCGTCCCGCTCCGGACAATTCACACATCATCACAGTAAAAAGGAGTATGCAGGATGGCCAGACCCAAGATTGCCATGATTGGCGCAGGGCAGATCGGTGGGACGCTTGCACATCTTGCTGCGTCGAAGGAACTGGGGGATGTCGTGTTGTTTGACATTGCCGAAGGCATCCCCGACGGCAAAGCGCTGGACATTGCGCAAAGCGGCCCCGCGGCCCCGTTTGATGCGGATATGTCGGGCACCGGAGACTATGCCCAGATCGCGGGCGCTGACGTGTGCATCGTGACAGCTGGCATCGCGCGCAAGCCGGGGATGAGCCGGGATGACCTCCTGGGCATCAATCTCAAGGTCATGAAATCCGTGGGCGAGGGGATCGCTGCCCATGCGCCGGATGCCTTTGTCATTTGTATCACCAATCCGCTTGATGCCATGGTCTGGGCCTTGCGCGAATTCAGCGGTCTGCCCCGTGAAAAAGTCTGCGGCATGGCCGGGGTTCTGGACAGTGCACGATTTCGCCATTTCCTCTCAGAAGAATTCGGCGTCTCCATGCGCGATGTCACTGCTTTTGTGTTGGGCGGCCATGGTGACACAATGGTCCCGCTTGAACGTTATTCGACCATTGCCGGCATTCCTCTGCCCGACCTGGTATCTATGGGGTGGACGACACAGGCAAAACTCGACGCGATCGTTCAACGCACACGTGACGGCGGCGCCGAGATTGTCAGCCTGTTGAAAACCGGGAGCGCCTATTACGCCCCCGCGACCAGCGCCATCGAAATGGCAGAAGCCTATCTGAAAGATCAAAAAAGGGTGCTGCCTTGTTCGGCCTATGTCGACGCGGCCTTTGGTCTGACGGGGATGTATGTCGGTGTTCCAACGGTCATTGGCGCCGGTGGGATTGAAAAGATTATCGATATCAAACTCACTAGGGACGAACAGGCCATGTTTGATCAGTCGGTCGCGGCCGTTGTTGGTCTAATCGACGCCTGCAAACAAATCGATGCAACACTGGCCTGACTTGTGCCAGAACACTGACCCCCTCGCGACGAAAGGAAACCAAATGGCGACCAAGAACCCCTTTGACCCATCCGAGTTTTTCAAGGCGTTTGATCCAGACGCGATCAAAAAGATGTTCGATCCGCAGAACATGTTCGCCGTTGTCCCGGACATGGCGGGAAAGAACTTTGATTTTCAGTCGATTGTCGGTGCCAATGGAACCGACCTCAAGGCCGTGACTGAGGCCAATATGTCCGCTGTCAAAACCTACAACGACCTTCTCAATGAGCAGATGGCGATATTTGAGAAACTAACCACTGCTGCCCGCGGGCATGTTGAACAGCTGGAACCGGTCGGCGGCGCAGATGCGGCGACCCGGAATGCCAAAATTGTCAACGACGCGGTCAGCCAGGCCTTTCAACTGATGCAGGAAATGGCAGAGGCCGCGACAAAGGCAAATACAAAAGTCTTTGAAGAGACGAGCGCGAAGGTCGAAGAGGCCATCGCCAACATAAAGAAGGTCTGACCGGAGAACACATGCCGCAGACTGAAACCCCTGAGGGCGACCTGACGCTCCGCACGCTTGCCATGCCCAAAGACGTCAATGTGAATGGCGATATCTTTGGTGGCTGGGTGCTAAGCCAGATGGATATGGCGGCTGGCATTGTAGCGGGTGCCAGGGCGCAAGGGCGCGTCGCTACCGTCGCAGTCGACGCAATGAAATTCATAAGGCCCGTCAAGGTGGGGGATGTCTTGTGCATCTATGCGCATGTTGCAAAGGTTGGGCGCACATCCCTTGCGATTGGCATTGAGGCCTGGGTGCTTCGAAACCGGATCGGGGCGCGTGAAAAAGTGACCGAAGCCGTGTTCACCTTTGTGTCCATCGACGACAACGGCAGGCCCAAGCCTCTTCCGAAATAGCCAAGGGTCAGCCGACGCTCCGCAGCTATGGTGTAAAAGGGAAACCGACAGTGATTCATGATTTCTATTCAGACACCCAGACCAGACCATCGCGCGCGATGCGCGAAGCCATGTTGGATGCGCCGGTCGGGGATGAGCGGCACCATGATGATCCAACGACCAATATGTTGTGTGAACGGGTTGCAGATATGCTGGGGATGGAAGCGGCGATGTTTCTGCCGTCGGGCACCATGTGCAATCAGATCGCGATTGCTGTCCATTGCCGGGCCGGCGACGAGATTATTTGCACAAGAGACTCGCATATCCTGTTTGCAGAAAGCGGCGCATCCGCCGCCCTGTCCGGAGTGATGCACTATCCGATTGACGCAGAACGGGGAATGATGACCCAGGATCAGGTTGCGGCCGCCCTTCGCCCGCCGTCCTCTCATGCGCCGCGCAGCAGGTTGCTGTGTACCGAGCAGACCGTCAATCTGGCAGGCTGCGCCGTC
>JBAUHN010000296.1:0-6156 GCA_049680295.1 Sulfitobacter sp. | reverse complement strand
GCCCAATGCGCTGATCAGGTCGTTACCTGCGCCCGCAGCAATTACATCGACACCTTCAGCGCCCAATAGCTGGTCATCGCCGCCGGTGCCGTTGATTTGATCCGTGACGTTGCGGATTTCGATGTCAAAACTTACAGTGCTGACGCTGCCATCGGTAGATGTTGCGGTACCTTCAATGGTCAGTTGCGTCTCTGTTTCATAGTCGAAAACAGCGCCCGGCGCAGTGGTAACAACCCCGTTGGCACCGACCTGAAATCTGTTGTCGTTCAGACTGTATCTGACTACATCAATCGCGTCCAAATCCTCGGCGAAAAGGGTAATGCCGACCTGGGTTCCGCCAGTCGCATCTTCGTCAATGGCATTGGCGGTTGCGTCCACGTCCTGCAGCGCGGCCATTGGCGTGCCCAAAGCATCGTTCGCTGCCAGAGAGGATACACCCAGAATACTCTGCCACACGTCGCCATTCGCACTGGGTTGCAAGCCGGGCCCCCACCAGAAAACTGTGTCCGCATCTTCGACCGCAATCAGCATTTCGCGCATCTCAAGCGCCGTGGGTGGGCGCGACCCGTTTTCCCCCGCACTCGAAGCACTGGCCAATGCGCTGGTGGAAAACAGGTCTGATCGCTCAAACCCCTGCAACACCATGATATGGTCGTGGTCACCAAGCTCGGACTGAAGCCATGTCATATAGTCTTGCAACGCCTGGGCAGGCGGAACCAGAATATCCGGTTGCAGCGGTGTCCGCGCCCCCGAGATAGCGCCAATTGGATAGACACTGAAACCCACCGCATCCGCCCATTGGGCATGATCCAACACAGCATCAAGATAATCGCTGGGGTCGTCACTGGCCACGGCGGCGTGGACTTGGATAACCTGAATGGTCGGATCGATGCTTTTGACGTGATCAAAGACCGCTTGCGACAGGGCAGGGTCCAACCCGTTCCAGGCCGGTTCATCATAGTTAGCAATACTGTGAATAATGTCAGCGCCGCCGGCGTCGATAATCGCCTGCAATGGGCTGTTGTTCGGGTCAACCCCGCCGCGATCCAGCGGAAACAACAAATCTGCGCTAAAGGAAATCTTGATGCCATGCGCGCGCGCAATGTCGTAAATATCTGATGTTGCCGATCCAAACGGGTGCGGCACGAAATCGCTTTCGTATCCCAGCCCGCGCACCACCGGATATTCTTCGTAGATGCTGTTGGGATAAAAGACATCAATACCCGAGGCAGCAAGCTGAGCAAATACCTGGTTCCAGTCTGGATTTTCAGCCAGATCAAACGGTATTCCGGCGGTTCCAATTTCCATTGCGCACTCCTACTGGCAGGTGTTCATGCTGCTTTTTGTTCCCATTGGAACTGTTTGCGATCCCCAGACGCCTGTCTTTGGTCAGCTCCAAGGCAATTTCGAGGCGGGTTTGTGTCAACAATCAGACTATTCGGTCAGGGATAAACCCCGTTCCGGTCGCACACCTTGAAAGGGCGGATATTGGCCGCATTGCTGTATAAGTTTGGCGGCGTTCCGCTTTTTACCCAGTTCAACAAACGAGGTGACAAAAGCAAAAAAAGCGCCTCGAAGGGCGCTCTTTTCAAAATTCTGAAATGTCTTGATCTTGCTTAGCTGCCCCAAGTGCGAACTACGCCGCAATCCATGTGGACAAAGTTGGACCGTGAATATCTGCCAACCCCGCCACCGTGGCAGGCTGCCGCCGCACGTGCCATCTGTCCAACCGAACGCGATGACAATCGCAGATCAGCGGCCTGACCGCGCATGTGAAGCGAATTTTTAGCGACGTTGCGCGACCGCGACCGCAGCATGGCATTTGTTTGCGGGCTGCGATAGCCGGACAACAACATATAAGGTTCATTCACATCCATCAGGTTGTGCGACGCGGCCATGATGTCGACGGTGCGAAGATCGACGGATTTAACGCCGTCGGTGCGCCAGTCGCGCATGAAATGGTTCACTTCTTTCAACGCATCGCGAATGTATTCCCCCTCGATCCAATAGATCGTGTCGATACGTTCGCCGGTGCGGCCGGAATACATGCGGATGCGGCGGATATCACCACCACCACGCAAAAAGCCGGCTGCATTTGAGAAAGTTGGCGCAGCGGTCAAAGCTGTCGCTGCAAACGCACCCAGCACACCGCGGCGCGTAAAGTTCAAACTTGATTTCGATGTCATAGTTTCTAGTAGCCCCATCGCCTGCCTGGCCCGTGATGTTACACAGGCAAATTATCTCGTCCCCAGACCGTCGAACGTATTACATAGAGAGAATCAGGAACCAAGTGCTGAATCCCAATGGTTCGAAATGTATATAATTTTAGGCGAAATCCTGCGCATAGTCTTTGAAAACAGCAATTTAGTCACACCTCAGTGCAATGCTGCATCAGAAAATTCGAAACAGAGCACCTGTTGGAATTGTGAATAGACTTATTTTGCCCAGGTGGTGACAAAGATTTGGGGACAAAATTGATTCTGCTCGACGATTAAGAGGTAACCATGGCTGCCAAAATGACACGATTTGATCCGCGCACTTATTTTGCTGCGGGGGTCTTTGCTCTTTTCTCGCTGGTTTGGACAGGGGTTTCCACGCCCGTTCAAGCACAAGTAACGGCTTTTAAACAAGCAGTTGCCGAAGCTGCTTCGCGCGATGAGGACATTGCAGCCTTTTATCGCGGCAACGGATATGATCCGATTTGGACAGGATCTGGCAAAGATAAACAGCGGCGCGCGGCCCTTTTGAATACGGTGTCGAAAGCAGCAGACCACGGATTGCCCGCCAGTCGCTATGATGTTGACGCTTTACGTGCGCAAATGAGCGCTGCAAAAACCCCACGCGATCTGGGCCTTCTTGAGGTCGAGATGAGCCGTATGTTCCTGCAATATGCCCGTGATGTACAAACCGGCATTTTGGTTCCAAAAAGCATTAACAGCTCTATGGTCCGCGACGTCCCGTACCGCGACCGGACATCCTATCTGGTGAATTTCTCGAAATCCTCGCCCTCTGGTTTTTTCAAATCACTGCCGCCCGCTACGATCGAATACAATGCGCTGATGAAGGCCAGACTGGATCTGGAACGTCTGCAGGCACGCGGTGGATGGGGCCGGACTGTACCAGCCAAGTCGCTGAAGCCCGGCAGTAGCGGTGATGCGGTGGTTGCCCTGCGCGACCGTTTGATCGCCATGGGCTATCTGAAACGCAGCGCGAGCAAAACCTATGACCCCAAGATGCAGGCGGCAGTTCAGCGGTTTCAGACCACGCATGGCATGGACGCAGATGGTGTCGCAGGTGCAAGCACCGTGGTTGAAATAAACAAAAGCGTACAAAGCCGATTGCAGTCTATCATCGTCGCGATGGAACGTGAAAGATGGCTGAACCAGGACCGTGGCCGACGCCATGTTCTGGTCAATCTGGCGGATTTCACTGCTAAAATAGTCGACGACGGCAAGGTGACATTCACTTCCAAGTCGGTCATTGGCGCAAACCGCGCAGGTCGTCACACGCCGGAATTTTCGGACGTGATGGAACATATGGTGATCAACCCCAGCTGGTATGTGCCACGCTCGATTGTGACCAAGGAATATTTGCCCCAGTTGCAGCGCAACCCAAATGCGGTCGGACATATTGAGATTACAGATAGCCGGGGGCGCAAGGTCAATCGCGGTGCGGTGAATTTTGCGCAATACTCGGCGCGCACATTCCCATTTGCGATGCGCCAGCCGCCCAGCAGCCGAAATGCTTTGGGCTTGGTGAAGTTTATGTTCCCCAACAAATACAATATCTACCTGCATGACACGCCCGCCAAAAATCTTTTTGGCCGCGAAGTGCGTGCCTTTAGTCATGGTTGTATTCGATTGGCTGACCCATTTGGGTTTGCCTATGCACTGCTGGCAAAACAAACCAGCGATCCAAAAGGATTGTTCCATTCGCAACTGTCAACCGGCCGCGAAACCAAACAGGTTTTGGATGCACCGGTTCCGGTTCACATCATCTACCGCACGGCCATTACGTCGCCCAAAGGGGAAATGGAATACCGCCGTGATATTTACGGTCGCGACGCGCAGATTTGGAACGCGCTGTCGCAAGCAGGGGTGGCATTGCCAAGCGTTCAAGGTTAAATCCTGATCCTGAGCAATCGGGATGAGCGGCACATGACATTCAAGGGCCATTCGGTCAAGGACATCGCGGCAGCGCTTGGGGCAGAGGCCTTTGGCGCTGTCGACCTTATTGTGTTGCGTGTGGCCGAACCGCAGTCGGCTGGCGCAGATGATCTGGCGATGGCGAGCAATGCAAAATACGCGGAAGCCCTTGAACATGGTCAGGCAAAAGCAGCCGTGTTGTGGGACGGGGCCGACTGGCGCGCCTTAGGTCTTGAGGCCGCGATCATTCCCAAACGGCCCCGTTATGCGATGGCGCATCTCACACGTATGATGGACAAAGGGCAGGGGTTTGCACCCGGCATTCATCCCAGTGCCGTTATTGATCCATCGGCACGCCTTGGTCCGGATGTGTCCATCGGCCCGCTGACGGTCATCTCGGCGCATGCCGATATTGGCGCGGGCTGTGTGATCGGTCCGCAGTGTTTTGTCGGCTGTGACAGCCGAATCGGCCCGCATGGGTTTTTGCGCGAACACGTCAGTATCGGTGCCCGCGTCACACTTGGCGCGCGCAGTGTGATCCAACCCGGTGTGCGCATTGGCGGCGACGGGTTTTCATTTGTCACCGAAGATCCCAGTGGTGTTGAGGCGGTCAGATCAACCTTAGGCGACCAACAAGACGCCCAGGCGCAGCCCTATGCGCGCATCCATTCACTGGGTGCTGTGACCATCGGTGATGACGTGGAAATCGGTGCCAATTCGACCGTCGACTGCGGCACCATCCGCGACACCGAAATCGGCAACGGAACCAAATTGGATAATCTGGTCCAGATCGGTCATAACGTGGTCATCGGGCATGATTGCCTGCTTTGCGCGCAGGTGGGTGTCGCCGGATCGTCACGGATCGGAAATCACGTGGTATTGGGCGGCATGTCTGGGATCAGCGACAATATTTTTGTTGGCGACAGGGCGATCACGGGCGGCGGTACAAAAGTGTTGTCCAATGTGCCTGCCGGTCGCGTCATGTTGGGATATCCGGCGATGAAAATGGACAGCCAGATCGAGATCTACAAGGCAATACGACGCTTGCCGCGTCTGTTGCGCGATGTCGCGGAATTGCGGAAATTGGTGTTCAAATCAGATGGCGACACCTAAATCGTCGTCAAGATCACAAGGGAAAAAACAGATGGACATCGCGCAAAAGGTGATCGAAATTGTCGCCGAGCAGGCGGTTTTGGACCCCAGTGATGTGACGCCTGACAGCACATTGGAAAGCCTTGGTATCGACAGTCTTGGGCTGGTGGAAAGCATTTTCGCAATCGAAGAGGAATTCGACATCTCGATACCCTTCAATGCAAATACGCCCTCAGAAAGCGACTTTGATATCTCAAATGTCGCCAGTATTATTGCGGGCATCAAACGTCTGAAATCGGAACAGGGCTAATGCAAACACGATGAACCGTGTAGTGATCACCGGGGCTGGAACGATCAACGCATTGGGGCATGATGTGGCATCGACCTTTGCGGCGATGCGTGAAGGCGCGTGCGGGATCAGACCGCTTCAGATGCGCGATGTCGACCGTTTGTCCATCCAGATCGGCGGTCAGGTGCGCGGATTTGAGGCCGAGGGCCGTTACAACCGTCAGCAAATGTCGCTATATGACCGGTTCACTCAATTCACATTGGCCGCGGCAAAAGAGGCGATAGACCAGTCCGGGCTGGTGTTCAGCGGCGAATTGTCGGCAAAATCCGGGGTAGTGCTGGGCACGGCTGGCGGCGGGGTCAGTACCTGGGATGAAAATTACCGATCCGTCTATGAGGATGGCAAAAACCGGGTGCACCCCTTTGTTGTGCCCAAACTGATGAACAACGCAGCCGCAAGCCACGTGTCGATTGAATACAACCTCAAAGGCCCTTCATTCACCGTGTCGACTGCCTGTGCGTCCTCAAATCACGCGATGGCACAGGCGTTTGCGATGGTGAAATCTGGCATGGCACCCGTCATGGTAACAGGTGGATCGGAAAGCATGTTGTGCTTTGGCGGCGTCAAAGC
>JBAUHN010000295.1:0-6253 GCA_049680295.1 Sulfitobacter sp. | reverse complement strand
GTCTACTTCGGGCGTGATAAAGCCATTCTAAAACAACGCGAAAGGATCAAACGAAAGACACTCGAAATGCGCCGCTTGCATCACCGCAAACACGCCGCATAATCAAACCAACCAGATGAGCCAAACTATCTCTTAGATTAAGCTGACATTGGTGCCAAAAACCCTGACGACGGACATTTCACACCATCTGCGCAATCTGGAAGACCACCTTGGTGTCGAGCTGTTGAATCACGCGCGCCGTCCGATGGTGCTGACACCTAAGGGCCGTGTGTTTTTGAGAAACATTGAAGACGCGCTATATTCAATCCGCAAAGCAAAAGCAGAAGCCTCGGCTGGGGATATTGCTGGGGCGAGTTTCTTGCGGGTCGGCTCTATCGAGGACTTCGACAGCGATATTATTCCCGACCTGGCCGTCTACTTGTCAAAGAACATGGCACAATGCGATTTCTTGTATCAAACTGAAACCAGCCACGCGATCATGGAAATGTTGCGCAACCGGCAGTTGGACCTTGGGATCACCGACAGCCACTTGGAGCGCTTGCGCGAATTGCAGGACCGCCCGATCCTGCGCGATCCGTTTGTTGTGGCGCTGCCTGTGGGACTGGAACAATCATTGCTGGACGTTGTTGAGGGACGCGCAAAACTGCCCCTTCTTCGTTTTTCCAGTTCGTTGATTATTGCACGACAGATCGAAGCTCAACTGCGCCGTTTGGGGGCCTCATCGCGACACAGTTTCGAATGCGACAACAACCAAACGCTGATGGCAATGGTGGCTGCGGGCACCGGATGGGCGATCACGACACCACTGTTATTCTCACGCGCCCAACGGTTCCATTCCAAAGTTCAGATACATCCCTTTCCTGGAAAAGACTTTTCACGCACGCTGGCAATTCTTTCGACGCCTGATTGCTCACGGTCGATCCTTGATCTTGTTGACAAGAAAATGCGCATGCTGATCACAGATCGTGCGATAAACCCACTGTGTCAAAAATTCCCATGGCTGCAGGATGGTTTTGTACTCTTGCCGTAAGACGTCTGCCAGACGTCACGATCCGACCGGTCATAGAATGTTAAACAGCATTCGAATTTGTTGATCCTGCTTATTTGAAAGGTAGGTTGGATGGTGGGTGGCGAGAATGTAACGGGCACGTTCTCTTGCCAGTGACCACGCGTCTTTCGCGCCTTTCTCGGCCCATGTGCGTGGATCATCCCGGTCAGCCAACGACGGATAGAAATAGTCCCGTTCCATGGCGGCATAAGTGTGTTGTCCGCCCAGAAAATGACCGTCCCCCAGCACAGCATCAACAATCGCATCGTAGCCGAGATTGTCATCGCTGACGTCAATGCCACGCAAGGCACGATATGTGTGAGAGTGCATTTCGTCGTCTAAAAGGAACGCCTCGAAACTTGCGCCAAGAAGCGCGCCCGTCATGCCGGAACTTTCATAGATCAGATTGCCGCCTGCCAGTGCCGCGGCCATAGAACTTATCCCTTTTTCCATACCGTATTGGGCATCTATCGCTTTCGCGTCGGTCATCGAACAGGCCACACCTGACGGCAGGCCAAGCCAGTTTGACAGCTGTGCTGACGCAGCGTTCAAGACAGCACTTTCACCACCGCCGCCCGAAAACGACCCGGTGCGCAGATCGACCACCAGCGGCCAATTGGAAAAAATCATTGGAAATCCGGGGCTGATCGCATGTACCATCACCAGACTTGCAAGAGTTTCTGCAAGCGATTGCGCAAGGAACCCCGCCAGTGTTGCCGGGGCCGTGGCCCCCGCCTGGGCTGCTGTAATGCAAGAGATCGGGATATTGTGCCGGATACATTCATAAACCACATCAACCGCGTCCTCCCCATATCGCATCGGTGAAATGACGGGGCTGATATGCGCCTTCATAAAAGGCCGTTTTGCAAACGCCCCCGGACCACCAGCCGCGATATCCAACATTTCGACAATGGGGGTGACATGTTCTGCCAAAGTAAACGACGTCGCAGTCGGTTTTGTGGTGTTTTTCAGCAGTGCATAGACGGTGTTTACGTCCAGATCGTAATTGTCGGGCAGATCGGTTGCCACACAACAACGGGTAAACCAACTTACATTGGCCAGCGTATCTTGCAGCCTTGTGAAGTCATGCAGATCAGCCAGAGTGGAGGGCCGATAGACAGCGCTGTCCAAATCAAGTGTCTGAACAGCGGCACCACCGGTTCCAAAGTACACTCTATTGCCGCCGACCTCGATGGAGCGGGTTTCGTCGCGCCCATGCAGCACAAATGTCTTAGCGGCCTGATCAATGGCCTGTTCAACAAGGGCTGGCGGAAACAGCAGGCGCCCTGCGCCATTGTCCCGTGCGCCGATTGCAAGCAGATCCGCATGAAGGCGCGTCGGGGCCTCACTCATGCCGAGGTTTTCAAGAAGATCCAGTGCCGTGCTGTAAATCTTTTGGATTTCAGCATCCGCGAGCGGTTTGTACATGCCACCGATTTGTCCGGGTGGACAGGGATCGAACTCAGGCTTTGCCGCGCGCTTTACGAGACGTTCTTTTCGCCCGCTTCGTTTTGTCGTGCGTACCGACATGGCTCAATCTCCTGTTCATCTTGTAGCAATGCCAACTCTGAATTGATGCGCAAAGCTATGAAACCGAAACTTATTCGAGAACATCACAATCTGAATCAGAAGTCTTTGGATCATTGTATTTTGCATTGCACAGATCACTGCACATGGCTCAACTCGCTCGTGATTGAATGGCGAAGGCTGAATAGACCTTGTCCAGGGTCAGGGCCTATTAATCTGCGTAGACATCTATCCAAAGATGCAGAGTATCCAATCCGCTTTCATCATGGCTGATGGCTGCGTTCGCTTGCTCAATATGCCAGCGTAAATACAGGCCTGCCGCGCCTTTTCATCGAGCCAAAAAAGCGCTGTGGTTCGACCGGTGTAATACATGTCGAAGAGCTGCAACTCCCTTCATTTTCTGGGGCCATTTTCCGAAAAACTTGACGGAAATAGCGCGCCTAGAAAACGATAGATGATGCGTTTGGCGGACTCTCGGTTGAAGGAATCTGGATGCAGTAAGTAATCGGTCCACATGCCTTCCAGCAGCGCCAATGTGCCGTGTGTTACGTCTCTTGTGACCGCGGGGGGATCTAAAAAATCCGTTTGACGGACGATCTTTTCGAAAGCCATGAACATCAAGTCACGCAGCCTGTCGTCGCGGGTGTCGGAGTAGCGACTGATGGCGGCCCTGTTGCGCGATTCACCGCGAAACGCATACCAAACCCGGACCGAGCGTTCATTCAGAACAGAATCGCTTAGATCGTTATCAATCACAGCGGCAATCTCTTCCTGCGGGCTTGATCCCGATTGCTCAAGGGCGCTTTCCAGTCCGTCGAAGTAAGCATTGCTGGAATGGCGCGCGGCCTCATCGACAAGATTATCCTTACCACCAAAATGCAGATGGATCATACCGCGCGACAGATTTGCCCGTTGGATGATGGCGCTGACGGATGTGCCGGAAAACCCCTCCTGTGCGATGGTTTCCAACGTCGCTTCGATCAGGGCCTCGCGGTTCTTATTGCGCCTTACGTCGCGGTTTGTGGGTTTGGGAGTCTCGACTTGGCTCATCGTTTCATTCCCTTACACATCCAATGCAGTTGGTGAGTGGTTCGGCACATGTTCCAAATTATATCAGTTGACTCAACCCCATGACAAAAAGTATTTATAAATGGACAGTCGTCCATTTTTGACGGCTGACGGGCGCGAAAAGGGTGCAGGTAGGAATGGCAAACCTCCCAAATTCGGACACAGCAAAGGGTCTGGCGCTTTCGGGTCCGGCGACGACCTATGTCGGTCTGTTGGTTGTCGTGCCCTTGGGTATTTTGGTTGCCTATAGTTTCTGGACACAGACCTATGTATCGGTCGACAAGACCCTTACCTGGGCCAATTACCTTGAGGCATTGACAGACCCATTGGTACGCTACCTTTTGACACAGTCCATTGCTATTGCGGGACTTGTCACGCTTGCCACTGTTGCGCTGGCCTACCCTATCGCCTATTTCATCGCTTTTCGCGCCACCCGCAAGTCCCTGTGGTTGCTTCTGATCACGATCCCCTTTTGGAGTAGCTATCTGCTACGGGTTTTTTCGTGGAAACTGATCCTTGGGTTTAACGGTGTCCTGAACTCGGCCCTGATCGGGCTGGGGTTCATTGAAGAGCCGCTTTCTTTTCTGCTTTATAACGAATTCGCAGTTGTGTTGACGCTGGCCCATGCTTGGGCGCCATTTGCGATTTTGCCGCTTTATGTATCGCTTCAAAAAGTTGACCGCAGTCTTTTGGAGGCGGCAACCGATCTGGGCAGCGGGCCAGTGCGCAGTTTTTTGCGGGTTACATTGCCGTTGACGATTCCGGGCATCATCGCAGCCAGCCTGATCATTTTTATCCCCACTGTAGGGGATTATGTGACGCCGGCGCTGGTGGGTGGTTCAGACGGCAAGATGATTGCAAACTTGATCCAGGTGCAATTCGGGGCCGCCAATAACTGGCCTCTTGGCGCGACACTGTCGCTTGTGTCGATGCTTGTCGTCGGGCTGGTCGCCATTGGCTTTGTCTTAGTGTTGCGCACCCTGGGACGGCGGATCGTATGAGCCGGTACACAAAATTCTTGCCGGGCCTAAGGGCCTATGTCCTGTTGTATCTGGCGTTCTTGTATATCCCCGTCCTGTTTATTCCCCTCTTTTCTTTCAACGATGGCACCATTGTTGCCTTCCCTCTCAAAGGGTTCACGTTGCAATGGTACGGCGAATTGGCAGAGGCGGACACGCTGATACAGGCCTTGTTCAACAGCCTGCTGGTGGGCGTGGTGACAGCGCTCGCAAGCACGTCCATGGGGCTTTTTGCTGCCCGTGCGTTTGCCCGTTACAGTTATCGCGGCAGCGGCCTGTCCGAAGGGCTGGTCATGCTGCCGCTGGTGATCCCCGGCATCATCGTGGCCTCATCCATGCTGGTGATGTTCCTCGGCATCGGGCTGAAGCCATCGCTCACGACGGTCATTCTGGGCCATGTGTTCTTGGCGATTCCCTTTGCGGTCTCGATCATGAAGTCGGCCTTTGACGAATTTGACCAATCGCTCGAAGAAGCCGCCTACGATCTTGGCGCAAGCGTTATTGGCACGTTTCGCCGTGTGACCCTGCCCATTGTCGCGCCGGGGATCATCGCCAGTTTGCTTGTAACATTTACCGTTTCGTTTGATGAATTCGTTCTGGCGTTCTTTCTGTCCGGAAACGAGCCAACTTTGCCGGTCTATATCTGGAGCCAGATCCGCTTTCCGGCAAAACTCCCCAATACGCTGGCACTTGGGTCTATTCTTTTGATGTTTTCGGTAGGGCTGCTTTTGCTTGCAGAGTTTTTTCGCCGCCGCACCGCACGAGGAACCCAATGACAGGCAAGCCCATCATCAAACTAAGCGGCGTGGAAAAACGATTTGGCACTTTCGTGGCGGTCCGGGACCTGAATCTATCATTGAAGGAAGGAGAATTCTTTTCGCTGCTTGGGCCATCGGGATGTGGCAAAACAACGGCACTGAGAATGATAGCCGGATTTCAAGAACCCGACGAGGGTGAAATCACAATCGACGGCGACCCCATGAAAGGGGTGCCCGCCAACAATCGGCCCACCAATATGGTGTTTCAAAACTACGCGATTTTCCCCCATTTGAACGTCGGGGACAATGTAGCTTTCGGGCTTTATGGCATGAAACTGTCGAAGTCGGAAAAACGCAACCGCGTGGCCGAAGCGCTTGAGATGGTCGAACTTGGTGGCATGGAATCGCGCAAGGCAGATGCATTGTCGGGCGGGCAACGCCAACGGGTCGCGTTGGCGCGCGCGCTTATCTTGCGCCCAAAAGTGTTGCTGTTGGACGAACCCCTGTCCGCGCTCGACAAGAACCTCCGCCACACTATGCAATTTGAACTGCGTCGGCTGCAACAGGCTATTGGCATTACCTTTGTAATGGTCACGCACGATCAATACGAAGCGATGACGATGTCGGACCGTATTGGTGTGATGTTCAATGGCGAACTTGCGCAGGTGGATCGTCCCGAGGTGCTTTATGCCCGGCCGTGTAACCGCCAAGTTGCATCGTTCATTGGCGGGATGAATTTCTTGCCCGCACAGATGCTGTCAGACAGGGATGGAGAGATGCAAATTGATGCTGCGGGTTTTGGCAAGTTGGAAATCACCGCCAATCGCAACGTC
>JBAUHN010000294.1:0-2183 GCA_049680295.1 Sulfitobacter sp. | reverse complement strand
GTCTACTTCGGGCGTGATAAAGCCATTCTAAAACAACGCGAAAGGATCAAACGAAAGACACTCGAAATGCGCCGCTTGCATCACCGCAAACACGCCGCATAATCAAACCAACCAGATGAGCCAAACTCTCTCTTAGATTAAGCTGCCATTGGTGCCAAAAACCCTGACGACGGACACTTCAGGTCAATCTATAATCACGCCCGCCGTACACACGATCTGCCGGAGTGTCCGACGATGGCGATCGAATGGTATGAAGAGAAACCGGATGGTCGAATAATTGAAAAACTCGTGGATTGGCGACGGGCCGTGGAAGCACTGGACAACCCGATACACCGGGCTTTCTATGAATTGCTGTTGTTCACCGGCCTGCGGAAAGGCGAGGCGATGACACTCGAATGGAAATACATTCACGCCGATCGCATTCATCTTCCCATGACCAAGAATGGACGCAGCTTCCACTTGCCAATTCTACAGGTCCATCATGACATTCTGGCGCCGCTCGAAGGCCTGAGTTCCAAATGGGTCTTCCCATCGCCGAAATCTGCTACCGGACACATCACCGGAACACGGAAACTGCAGTGGAGCCCGCATGCTCATAGGCGCACATTTGCAACCGTCGCAATGGAAGCTGGTGTCCTAGAAGAAGTGGTCGGCCGGCTTCTCAACCATACACCTTTGTCAATTACTGGCAGCGGTACACGATGCCTTCTTTGGACGCACTCAGACCTGCTATGGAATTGGTATGTGCCGAGTTGGCAAAACGGAAAGGCGTTTAGCTTCTTACCAGCCTGTCAGGGCAGTCTGGAGCTAGCCTACCTCGTTGGGAATTCCCTACTCAAATACAACAGAAGGGTCACAACGCCTTTGCAGGGTAGTTCAAATCCGGAATAAGAAAGCGCATCTCCTTGGAAGAAACACTAGCGTTATGAGATACTTTAAGACGTGACTCAGATTGTTCGGACCCGCTTTTCAAGGTGCTCGACGGTTTCTGACCACGTAGAAGTCAATTCATCACTTGAGATTGTATTTGCGCTCTCCAAGTCGTGAAGTTGAGTTTCCAAATCGGAAAGCACGGCGTGAAGCGATTTTGCCCCAAGCAATGCCGCGGATCCCGCGGCATGGTGCACTTTCCCGCGAAGTTCCTGTCGCATCTGTCCCGAGTCAATTTCCGCGATGATCCGCGACACATCGTTTTCCATTTCGCTCAGAAAATTTTGTATCAATGCGCTGGTTTTTTCTTCGCCCAAAGTGCCCGCCAGTTCGTTCAGGTGTATGTGGTCTATGATCTCACCGGCAGGACCGGGAGCGGACATGCCGGCATAATCTGCCGGCCGGATTTGGTTGTCTGAAATGCCTTGGAGAATGTCGCGCAGTTTTTGCAGGGACACCGGTTTCGTCACGATGTCATTCATCCCCGCAGCCAGAAACCGTTCTTTTTCAGCGGGCATGGCATGAGCGGTCAGAGCAATGATGGGCACGGCCGGCCCCGTGGGCTCACTCTTTCTGATAGCTTTTGTGGCTTCCAGCCCGTCCATGACGGGCATTGAGATGTCCATGAGGATGAGATCGTACGTCGAAGTCTGTGCGCTTTGTAGCCCTTGCTCTCCGTCCACTGCCTCGTCGACGTGGTGGCCGTCTTTTTCAAGCAGATCCCGCACGACGATCCGGTTGATCCGGTTGTCCTCGACGACCAGTATTTTCATGGGAGACAGGTTGGGCATTTCCGGTATTTCCCGCTGGGCGGTTCCGGCGTGTAGCGACGTGGTTTCAACGGTCTCTGCCGGCAGCGGCAGGTGGACCAAAAAGCTGCTGCCTGTAGCTTCCGCACTGTCGAGGCCAACCTCTCCGCCCATGGCCTCAACCAGTCGTTTGACGATAGCCAGGCCTAAACCGGTGCCGCCGACTTCACGGGAGTAGGAGGCATCGAGTGTCACAAATTCCTCGAAGATGCGAGCACGATCCTCTTGGGCAATGCCGATGCCGGTGTCGGTTACGCGAAACTCGACCATCGCCGTCTCGGGCAAACGTTTCGCTTCGACCGTGATCGATCCGTTGCGCGTGAACTTGATCGCGTTCCCGATGAGGTTGAGAATAATCTGGCGCACGCGCGTGGGGTCGCCGCGCACAAAATCGGCCATCTCAGTGTCTACGGTTTGCACAAGAGTATTGCCGCGGTGTTCGGC
>JBAUHN010000293.1:0-2591 GCA_049680295.1 Sulfitobacter sp. | reverse complement strand
GGGTGGTTCCGCTCAACGACTGCCAGCGGCTTATTCCTGAGATCGCCCGCATGGATGACATCTTTCCGTGCCAGAGGGTCATCTGCCGGAAGCGCGCAAAGCCCCGGAAGTCGGACAATTTCATGGTCGATCAAACGTGAGTCATCCGTGACGCCAAAGCCGAAATCCGCCAGCCCGACATCGTATTCCTGAGTGGCGATGGAACGTTGCACCTGAATGGACGACCTGCTGCTGAGCGTCACCTGCAACCCTGGCCTGGTTTCAACAAAATCGGCAATGAGTTTGGGAACGAAATAGACCGCAGGACCGGGAATGGAGATAATCCGCAGCCTTCCGGTATCCAAATCGGATATGCATTCCAGTGTTCTTTTGACTGTGTCGAGACGGTTCAGAATTCCGTTGGCTTCTTCAAACAGGTAATGGGCCTCGGGCTTGGGAAGCAGACCTGCACCCCGCCTGACAAAGAGCTTGAAACCAATATCCTGTTCCAGACCTGCAATCTGCGCGCTGATCGCCGGCTGAGTCCGGTGCAGATTTCGCGCCGCGCCCGAAAAGGACCCGGTGAGCATGACCTCCCGGAATGCGGTGAGTTGTTTGAAGTTCATGGCGGTGCAACTCAAAAGCAGATCGTTAACCGCATTATAAAAACTTCTGATGAGTATAGCAACTATTTAAGTTTTTCTTCTTGAGGGCATTCGTATAGATTGGCGGCGCAACCGTTTGGCGGGAAACTGTTTTTGCGCCTCTCTTGCACCCCGACACGCCCCAATAGAGGTCACATCATGAGCGAATTTGTCACCGAACAGCTGGCCGGTTGGGCAATCGGCCTGCAGTCGGCCGACCTGCCCGAGGACGTGCTGGACAAGGCCGGAGATTGTATTCTTGACGCGATCGCCTGCGCCGTCGCGGGCAAGGACAGCCTTGCCGCGAAACGGGTGGGAGCCACGGCAAAAAGAACCTTTGGCCCGGGCACGGCGGCGATCTGGTTTGCGCAAGGCAGCCTGCAGCCTGTCGGGGCCGCTTTTGTCAATGCGGCAATGGCCTCGGCACTGGATATCGATGATGGTCACAGGCGCTCTACCGGCCATCCCGGCGCGGCGGTTGTGCCTGCGGCATTGGCGATGTGCCAAGCCGACGACAAGGGCATCGATCTGCTGGCGAATGTGGTTGCCGGTTACGAAGTCAGTGTCCGGGGCGGGATGTCGGAAAAACACAGATCCTATCACAGCGGCAACTATACCGGCCTTGGCGCGGCGACCGTCGTGGCGCGTGCGAACGGTCTGAATGCCGAAGAGCTGATGCATGCGCTGGCAACAACCGTCTATCACGGGCCGCGCGTTGCAGATCTAACGCTCAGCAAGGACATGGGCTCGAACGTCAAAGAATCCATTCCCTGGTCGGTCGTGGCCGGAATGATGGCGGCGGACCTGGCCGGTGAGGGGTTCACGGGCTGCCGGGATGCGATGGATATCACCGAGCGTTATAGCCCGGCGCTGGCGCTGGAGGGCCTGGCGGACGGTTATTTTCCCAAGGCGCAGGGCGGCGAAGGCGTGACCCATGCGATCCTGCGCACCTATTTCAAGCGCTACGCCTGCTGTCGCTGGTGCCACAGCGCGGTCGAGGCGCTGTTGCGCATCCTGCGCGACAATGACCTGCCGGTAAGTGATATTCAGCACATTCATGTCGACACATTCCGCCAGTCGGCGGAGCTGAACAACCTTAGCAACCCGCCATCGCTTGAAAGCGCGCAATTCAGCGTTCCGTTTTGCATGGCCGTCGCAGCGATCCGGGGGGAAAATGCGCTTGCCCCGATGGAGCCGGGCGTTCTGGGCAATGCATCGGTCGTTGACCTGGCCAGGAAGATCACCGTCAGGCACGAACCGTCGATGGACCCGTTGTTCCCGGGGCAGAACCCGTCGCGGGTTGTGGTGACCACAAAAGGCGGCCAGTTCGACGCGCTTGTGCTGTCGCCCTGGGGGGAACCGGATCACCCGCCGTCACGGGACGAGCTGATCGTAAAATTTCGTAGCCTTGCCGAAGGGCGCCTTCCCGATCAACAGACGGAGGCCATCATCGCAGCCGTCCAAGCACTGCCTTCGGGAACGGTCGGGCCATTGCTGGAGACATTGAAAACCAAGTGACTCTCGTCGGCAACGCAGTCATTGATCCGGCTGAGGTGAACGACAGTCGAGTCAGCGATGTGTGACTTCACCCAGTGTCGCGTAGCCCTTAATTGGGCTCTGCCTCAATCTGTGTGGCACCATTATCCTGAAACTGGGAAATTCAGGAAGGATAGTCGTGAGTTCGAAGAAACACTGGTCGCCCGGGAACGACGTAGCTGTTCAAAGCGTTGAGCGAAGTGATTCCGACGGGTGGCTTGTTTCCTGACCTACCAGCATATCTAATAGAAACCCCTCAAAACTTCCTCGAAGCTATAACTCCTACTGGGGTTCGCCCCAACAAAGGTACCAAAAGTCCCACAGGATTTTGGGCATTGATCTGATCTGTTTGGTTTTTTCCTTTTTTTGTTCCTCCCGGTTTTGTTCGTGTTTTAGGCTGCTGATTTCAGGGGAAGGATTCCGAGGGTATCT
>JBAUHN010000292.1:0-6899 GCA_049680295.1 Sulfitobacter sp. | reverse complement strand
CGTCCAACCGGTCTGCGATTTTGGTACCGGTCCGCGAGGCATATTGGCAGGGACCGGAACGCGTCAGACACGGGTGTTCTATTCAAACATCACCTGCCAAATTCAACGCGGAACACCTGACGCCTCTGGCGTTGGATGATGCAACACGTAAATGCCTATCGCGTATTATCTAGGGCAACAATCACTCCCTGACACGTTGAATTTTTTGATTTCCGGCAGCGTCGGATAATGCAATCCCGGCGCGGCGCGCTATCGGGGGAAAACGATGCTTCTATACGCCGCCGAAACGCTATAAGCCCGTGCAATGACGCAACCGCCCGCATCCCTATTCGCAGATCAGACGGCCAAACTCAGCACAGGCGCCATCTTTTTGGTCATCGCTGCGGTATTTTGCTTTTCCGTGATGGATGTCGCCGTCAAATCGGTCAGCCCCAAGATTGGCACCATCCCTGTGCTTTGGGCACGCTACGCGGGGCAAATGCTGTTGGTTATCATATTGGTGGCACCCCGATTGCAGCAGGTCGTCAAAAGCCGATACATTGGGTTACAGGTCATCCGGTCCATTTTGCTGATGTCTGCGACGTTTTTCTTTTTCTCAGGACTGGCGCGCATCAGCCTGGCGGATGCCTCGGCGGTGATGAATATCAACCCCATTCTGATCACCTTGGGTGCCACAGTTTTTCTGGGCGAAAAACTGGGTCGGCGTCGATTGATAGCCATTGCTATCGCGGTTCTTGGTGCAATGATCATCATCCGGCCCGGCACCAGTGCTTTTGTGCCCGCAGCGCTATTTCCGCTGGCGGCTGCCGCATGTTTTGCCTCCTATGCGCTAATGACCAGACATGTGGGCCCGGATGAGGATGTTTGGACATCTCTGTTCTATACAGGCCTTGTGGGCGCGGTTATCATGTCTATTGCCGTGCCCTTTGCGTGGGAAACGCCTGACATGGCAGCCATAGTCCAGATGATCATCATCGCGGGTTTTGGCACCTTGGGGCAATTGCTGTTGATCCGCGCATTCAGCCAGGCCGAGGCCGGGTTGCTGGCACCTTTTGGCTATCTGGGACTGGTGTTTTCGGTATTCTGGGGGTTTGTTATCTTTAACGACATTCCCGGTTTCTGGACCATCGCTGGCGCGCTTGTGATTGCCGGGGCGGGGTTGTATGTCTGGCACCGAGAACGGCAGCAGCAGTGACGCGCCCTGTCTTTTGGTCCCGCGCGCCCCGCACGATTGAGGCTTATGTCAAAACCACCCGCCCCCATTTCCCGACGTGCCGGACACTATTTTAGCAACCTGGCAATTGTCAGCCTGATCCGTTTGGCTTTGGCGTTTCCTTACACCTTTCGGGTCCGCTTTGTCGGCGGGTTCGTTGAACGTATTCTGGGACCTTTGGTCGGCTATAAATCACGGGCCATTGCCAACCTCACGCTGATTTATCCGCAAATGTCTGAGGCTGAGCGGGACAGAATTGCGCGCAGATGCCTAAACAACGTCGGGCGGACCTTCATCGAGAATTATTCGGAAAAGGATTTCCCGCGCCGAATGGCACAAAACACGCCTTCCGGTCCAGGAATGAACGCGTTGACCAAAGCCGCCCGTGACGGACAACCGGTCATATTGGTCACCGGTCACTATGGAAACTATGAGGCCACACGTGCCGCTCTTGCCGCGCGCGGGTTCGACATTGGCGGGCTTTACCGCGATATGGCGAACCCCTATTTCAATGCCCATTACATCAAGACAATGCAGTCTTTTGGCGGTCCGGTTTTTCCGCAAGGCCGCAAAGGCACCGCCGGGTTTGTGCGCCATCTGAAACGCGGCGGCCAGTTGGTGCTGTTGTTTGATCAGCATGTATTTGGCGCCCAAGCAATTGATTTTATGGGGCAACCTGCCAACACTGCTTTGTCTGCGGCGGAACTGGCCTTGCGCTATAATGCGTTGCTCATTCCGTTTTACGGCATCCGGCAGCCTGATGGCCTAAGCTTTGAAACCGTACTGGAAGCGCCTGTTCCACACAGCGATGCATTGACGATGACCAAGGCAATGACCGCCAGTCTGGGCGCGCGCATCACCCATGATCCAACGCAGTGGTTTTGGGTGCACCGGCGCTGGCGCAGCCACGAAAGCTGAGATCTACTTAATTTGTGCTGCCGCCTGGATCGCACCGGGTCCGGCGGATTGAATAAGCACCACAACGGGCGCATCCCCGGGCGCGTTTGCCGTCAGTTTTAGCGTCGACGTTCCATCCCACTGTGCCAATTCCTGCCAATCGCGTGTGACATTGGCATAATGATAGGTATGGCCCGAATTTTCGCCACGCGTAATGCGGGTTTCGCTAAGCGGCGTGTACCGCAGCATGCGCACGGTCATTGGCCCATCGGCGGGTCGCAGCGCCATGGCCTTGATCGTAATGTCATCGCCCTGACGCTCAACCATCAGTTTCACCGTTGAGGGTCTGGCTTTATGTTCGGCGATTGCCTTGGACAATTGCATCGGACGGGCGCCGACAATGTCGGTCTGACCGTTGATCACCATTTCGGGCGTATAAATCGACCGCCGCCCGGCAAGGTTGGCGTAGGCGCGCTGACGGTCCGCATTTGCTGGCTCGGCGAATTCATCCTGCCAGCCGATGTAATCCCAGTAGTCCACGTGCAAGGCCAATGCGATCACGTCGCTCCGATCCGCCAGTTCATGCAGCAATTTATCCGCCGGCGGACAGCTGGAGCATCCCTGCGAGGTAAAAAGCTCAACCACCACAGGCGCATTTTCAGCGCTAAGCGGCAGAGCTGACAGCCACAATGCAGCGCAGGCTTTGATAAGTCGATGCATAAGAAAGTACCATTGCGTTTTGGTCTTGTGTTAACGACATCTAGCAAGCGCATCATGTAATAACCAATCAAGGTTTCTTGAACTTCTTTTTCGCGGTTGACCTTGGGGGGGGGATTTCAGTACACAACGGTATACAATACATGAATCAATCCGTATTCGATTGAATCACACGTCATCCTAAGGCATTGAAGCCGCAACACATCGCCAAACTTTACCCATAGCCGAAAGGGACTACTCTATGCCCATTACAGTTGGCCACGACACATCCAAGACCCGCAAAACGCTGACAGCTGGAAATCAGACTGTCGCCTATTACTCAATTCCCGCAGCACAGGCCGCCGGTTTGGGCGATTTCTCGAAACTGCCCGCCGCCCTGAAGGTTGTTCTGGAAAACATGCTGCGGTTTGAAGACGGCAAGACCGTCACCACCGATGATATCAAAGCTTTTGCAGAATGGGCCACCAAAGGCGGCAAGAACCCGCGCGAGATTGCCTACCGCCCTGCCCGCGTTTTGTTGCAGGACTTTACTGGCGTTCCGGCCGTGGTCGATCTGGCCGCCATGCGCGACGCGATCATTGATCTGGGCGGTGACGCCGATAAGATTAACCCGCTGAACCCGGTTGATCTGGTGATTGACCATTCGGTGATGATTGACGAATTTGGCAACCCGCGCGCGTTTCAGATGAACGTCGACCGCGAATATGAACGCAATATGGAACGCTACACCTTCCTGAAATGGGGTCAAAGCGCGTTTAACAACTTTCGCGTTGTGCCCCCCGGCACCGGCATCTGCCATCAGGTGAACCTTGAATATCTCAGCCAGACGGTCTGGACAGACACCGACCAGAATGGCCAAGAGGTTGCCTATCCTGACACGTTGGTCGGCACCGACAGCCACACCACCATGGTCAATGGCGCGGCGGTTCTGGGCTGGGGCGTTGGCGGGATTGAGGCCGAGGCCGCAATGCTCGGCCAGCCGATATCCATGTTGATCCCCGAAGTTGTCGGCTTTGAACTGACGGGCACGATGATGGAAGGCACCACCGGCACCGATCTGGTGCTGAAAGTCGTCGAGATGCTGCGCGAAAAAGGTGTGGTCAGCAAATTTGTCGAATTCTACGGTGAAGGTCTGGACCGTCTGCCACTGGCCGACCGTGCCACCATTGCCAATATGGCGCCGGAATACGGTGCCACCTGCGGCTTTTTCCCGATTGACGACGAAACCCTGCGCTATCTGACCAACACCGGTCGCGACGAAGATCGCGTGGCCTTAGTCAAAGCCTATGCACAGGAAAATGGCATGTGGCGCGGACCGGATTATGCGCCCGTCTATACCGACACGCTGCATCTGGATATGGGCACGATTGTTCCGGCGATATCCGGCCCGAAACGGCCACAGGATTTTGTGGCGCTGACGGACGGGAAAACCGCCTTTCACCGCGAGATGGAGGAAACCTTCAAACGCCCGATGGGCAAAGAAGTCGCCGTCGCGGGCGAAGATTACACAATGGAATCGGGCAAGGTTGTGATCGCCTCGATTACGTCATGTACCAACACCTCCAACCCATATGTGATGATCGGTGCGGGCCTTGTGGCGCGCAAAGCCCGTGCATTGGGGCTGAACCGCAAACCATGGGTCAAAACCTCGCTGGCACCGGGGTCGCAAGTGGTGTCTGCCTATCTGGAAGCCGCTGAATTGCAGGATGATCTGGATGCCATCGGGTTCAACCTTGTGGGCTATGGCTGTACCACCTGCATCGGTAACTCTGGCCCGTTGCAAAAGGAAATCAGCGCCGCGATTTCCGAGGGCGATCTGGTCGCCACCGCCGTTCTGTCCGGCAACCGCAACTTTGAAGGCCGAATTTCACCGGACGTGCGCGCCAACTATCTGGCCTCACCGCCACTGGTTGTGGCCTATGCGCTGGCAGGCACGCTGGACATCAATCTGGCCACGGATGCGATTGGTCAGGATAAGGATGGCAATGACGTCTACCTCAAAGACATCTGGCCCAGCAGTCAGGAAGTCGCCGAACTTGTCGAGGCCACGGTGACGCGCGAGGCGTTCCTGACCAAATACGCTGACGTCTTCAAAGGCGACGACAAATGGCAGGGCGTCAGCACCACCGACAGCAAGGTCTATGACTGGCCGGTGTCGTCCACCTATGTGCAAAACCCGCCGTATTTCAAAGGCATGGGGGCAGAACCCGGCACCATCAGCAACATCGACAATGCGTCAGTGCTGGCGATCTTGGGTGACATGATCACCACTGACCACATCAGCCCGGCAGGATCGTTCAAAGACACCACACCCGCCGGTCAGTATCTGGTCGACCGTCAGGTGCCACAGCGCGAATTTAACTCTTACGGGTCGCGCCGGGGCAACCACGAGGTGATGATGCGCGGCACATTCGCCAACATCCGCATCAAGAACGAAATGCTGGACGGGGTTGAGGGCGGTTATACCAAAGGCCCCGATGGTGTCCAGACCTCGATCTATGACGCGGCAATGGCGCATCAGGCAGCAGGCACGCCGCTGGTGATCTTTGGCGGTGAACAATATGGCGCAGGTTCCAGCCGCGACTGGGCCGCCAAGGGCACCGCTTTGCTGGGCGTCAAGGCCGTGATTGCCGAAAGTTTCGAGCGTATTCACCGCTCAAATCTGGTGGGCATGGGTGTGATCCCGTTCGAATTCACCGGTGGTGACAGCCGCAAATCGCTGGGCCTGACCGGGGATGAAACCGTATCAATCGCGGGTCTCGACACGATCACCCCGCTGCAAGAGGTGCCCTGCACGATCACCATGGCGGACGGCACGGTGAAAGAAATCACCCTGAAATGCCGCATCGATACCGCGATTGAGATTGAATACATCGAACACGGCGGCGTGCTGCACTACGTGCTTCGCAATCTGGCCAAAGCGGCCTGATCGCCGCCCCCAAAGACAAGAACAAGGCCCCGGCAGCGATGCGCGGGGCCTTTTTTGCGAGCAATAGGAAGTTTGGACACCCCTGAAAGCAACCGTTGGCCAGGGCAAGTCGCCGCAAAGCTTTTTCACTGCGTTAGGTGGGTTTTTTTGAATTTATGTGGCCGCCCCACTAGGCAATTAGTTACCAACCTCTTACGTAAAAACGAAAAATGTTTCGAAGTAAGTATTCCTAAAGTAAGGTGTCCCACAATGAAAACCCGCAAAAGAAGATGGGGCCACGATGAACGTTGATGTTGCCGCACGCGAAAGACAACAAAATTTAGACCACCTTTTCAAGCATGTCGAAGATCGTTCATCAGCGGATCGCAATTTCAAACGCGCCATCGGGAGCCTTCCGGATGACCTGATTTATATTGGGAACGCATTACGCAACGACCCCCAGTCTTGGCGTTCAAACCGGGCATTCCATGCCGTTCACGTCCCCAGCATGATTGCCGTCATTTCGGTGCTGGATGAAATTGAAGAAATGACATCGACGACCCCGGAAGATACACATCAGATTTTATCATCCCTCCACCAGGTTGCAGAATTGGCGAAAGCCGCAAGACGCCGCATTGAACAATCGAAGTTGACCGATACTAAAGTCGAGTTGGAGGTCCTGGCGGACTACGCGCAACCACCATCAGCCCCTTATGTAAAACCATCGCTTTTCACCCGTGCCTTCGACGGTGTCGCCTCCGCATCTGAGGGTATCTGGGATGGTGCAAAGTCTGGTGCGGCTTCGGTTCCTGATCTGATCGGCACCTTTCAAAGTGGCGTTTCAAATTCGGTTACGCGCGCAGCTTCGGTTCCAATTTTGGCGGACAATCTGCGAAAAACAGTTTCAGAATCTCTATCAAGCAGCATATCAAAACCGGTAACTATGCGCCTGAATGCCAGTGGCAGCGCGTTAAAAAACGGTGTGGGGACTGGCGTCGGCCTTGGTGTGATCGCTGGCGTTTTATGTCCGCCTTTGTTGCCCTTGTCGGCTGGTGGCGCGGTGCTTGCGGCAGTGTCGACTTGGCGCAAGGAGATAGACCGCGCCAGTGAACTCAACGATATGGAACGACAATCGCGCATTGCCGAACTTGCGCAAGAAAGGTC
>JBAUHN010000291.1:0-10491 GCA_049680295.1 Sulfitobacter sp. | reverse complement strand
AGTTCAAAAAAACAACGCCGGGTCCAAGCGATCCGGCGTTTTTCGTTGATCTTTGGTGCATTTAGGTCCGTATCACCGCGATAAATCGTCCAGATTTTGTCAATCTGCTTGTTTAATTTTGATACTTGTTTATCCACGTTTCAAATAAGAACAAGGGCAGGCTACATGAAATCCGAGACGATCCCAGTTGCCGAGGCGACAGCCGTTCCGGCAATCGAGACCCCACTGGCGGCCGCATCTTGGATCAAGGTGTTGTCGCAATATAGACAACCCAGCACCGGACGCAGTATTTTTGAGATGGCAATCAGCCTTTTGCCATTCATGGCTCTTTGGGCGCTTGCTTGGTGGATGTTGTCTTACAGCTATTTGGTCTCATTTCTGATTGCCTCAGCCAACGGACTTTTTTTGGTCCGTATTTTTTGCATCCAGCATGATTGCGGCCACGGGTCATTTTTTGACAACCGGCAGGTCAGCGATTGGGTGGGTCGCGCGCTGGGCATCCTGACCTTGACGCCTTACGATGTCTGGCGTCGTTCGCATTCGATGCATCACGCGTCTTCGGGCAATCTAGACCGGCGTGGGATGGGCGATGTGACGACCCTAACCGTTGCCGAATACAGGGCGCGATCCTGGTTTGGACGGTTGCAGTATCGTGTGTACCGTAACCCATTGGTGCTTTTTGTTCTTGGGCCGACGTATACGTTTATTCTGGAAAACCGGTTGCCAGTTGGTTTCTTCAAAAGCGGCTGGCAGTTTTGGGTCAGCGCGCTGGGTACCAATCTTGGCATTGCTGCTGTCTTGACTGTCATTGTCTATTTCGGTGGGCTGATGCCGTTGCTGCTGGTCTTTTTGCCGTCAACTGTGATGGCTGCGACACTCGGCGTCTGGTTGTTCTATGTTCAGCACCAGTTTGAGGAAACACATTGGGATGTTGCCGAAAACTGGACCGTGCATGAGGCGGCCCTGCATGGCAGTTCACACTATGTAATGCCGGGAATCTTGCAGTGGTTCACCGCCAATATCGGCATTCACCATGTGCATCATCTTTATGCCCGTATCCCGTTTTACCGCCTGACCGAAGTTCTGCGCGATCATAAAGAATTGGCGCAGGCACAGCGGCTCAGTATTGCCGAAAGCATTGCCTGCGCACGGTTGCACCTTTGGGATGAGCACCAGCGCAGATTGCTGTCATTCCGTCAAATGCGCGCCGAATACGGCGCCGCGTAACACAGCGCAAAAAAACTCTGGTCTTAGGATTTCCGCGTCGGTTTGGCGTTCGGACCTTTGCCGCCCTGTTTGCCACGGCTACCGGGCGGGCTAAAGCGTTTGGAGGGATCAGAGGCGCGCCCTTTGGGCGGCTTGCTTGCTGGCCCTCCGCTGGGTTTGTTAAATGGCTTACTCTGTGGCTTGCCGTCTGGTTTACCCTTGCGCGCTTCACTTGGTTTACCCGATTTGGCAGCGTCGCGGTTTTCTTTGGTCCAGACAGGTTTGGCACGCTTTTCAGCGGTAGGTGCCGGGCTTGACGCGGGACCGGCGGTTTTGCCTTTGGGTTTGGCGCCAGGTTTCATGGGCGTGCGTTCGGTCTTATGCGATTTGGGCGGACGCTGGCCTTTTGGGGCCCGTGGCTTCTCAAAACTCCGTGGTTTGTCGGCTGGCTTTTTGCGTGGCGCGGCGTCCGGTTTTGATGGCATGTCGAAATTATCAGCCGGATCAGCCGTTGCTGCTGGCGTGTCCAAGGGGTCGTATCCCCGTTTTGCAGGTCTTGGGCTGCGATCTTGTTTCGGGCCTTTTGCAAATTCCGGTTTGGGCCCACGTGGCTTGCCGCCGGGTTTTGGCCCGCGCTCCAGATTAGGGGCGCTGTCGAGACGGGTCAGTTTCGCACCTGCCTCCAGTGTCATGTCAGCGCC
The DNA here is from genome assembly GCA_049680295.1 of Sulfitobacter sp. Taxonomy (GTDB): domain Bacteria; phylum Pseudomonadota; class Alphaproteobacteria; order Rhodobacterales; family Rhodobacteraceae; genus JBAUHN01. The sequence continues at coordinate 8,584 of JBAUHN010000291.1, read as the reverse complement.
GACCGAGGCCACAAACGCATCCGCCCGAGCGGCCAGAATTTCGACAAAGCTGTGGCTGGGTTGGATGCGAATTGCACCGATGTCGTCTTTGGTCAGATCGCCCAAGCGGCAAAGCATTGGCAATAATGTGCGCGGTTCTGCATGGTCGTTGCGACCGATTGAGACTGAAAACCAGACAGAAGGGCCAAATGATCCGCGCTGATTGTCTGGTCCGGGCGCGCCGGGGTCGCCCAATTCTTCGGGGGCGGACTGGCGGGCGCGGTAGAGGTTCACAAAGGCAGACGCCAATTGATCGGGCGAAAACTGTTCAACCAGTTGTGCGACAAATGCGGCCGCATCTTCGGGTGCGGGGTCGGTCCAGGACGGGTCGGCCAGCAATCTGATTTCGTCTTGCGCAATCACGTCTGCGGCAGAGGGCGGGTTGTCCCATTCGACCTTTAGCTTGGCGCCGCCGATCAGGCGGTTTGCCTTGGACCGCAGTTTCGCGGGCACAATCAGCGCTGACACGCCTTTGCGCCCTGCACGCCCCGTGCGGCCAGAGCGGTGCAGCAACGTGTCGGAATTTGAGGGCAGATCGGCATGGATCACCAGTTCTAGATTGGGCAAGTCAATGCCGCGCGCGGCGACATCGGTGGCGACACAGACGCGCGCGCGACCGTCACGCATGGCTTGCAATGCGTGGGTACGCTCAGACTGGCTTAGCTCGCCTGACAGGGCGACAACGGAAAATCCGCGATTGGTAAACCGGCTGGTCAGACGCGCGACGGCGGCGCGGGTGTTGCAGAATACAATGGCGTTTTTTGCCTCGTAAAACCGTAGCACGTTGATGATTGCATTCTCCACGTCGCGCGGCGAGACGTTGAGCGCACGATATTCGATGTCCGTGTGTTGGCGGGCTTCGCCGGCGGTGGATATACGTTGCGAATCTTTTTGATAGCTTTTGGCAAGCTTGGCGATGGCCGCAGGAACGGTTGCGGAAAACAGTAAGGTGCGGCGGGTGTCTGGCGCCTCAGACAGGATGAATTCCAGCTCTTCGCGAAAGCCCAGATCCAGCATTTCGTCGGCTTCGTCCAGGACAACGGCGCGCAAATCCGACAGGTCGATGTTGTTGCGTTTGATGTGGTCGCACAGACGCCCGGGGGTGGCCACAACCACATGCGCGCCGCGGTCCAGCGCGCGGCGTTCGGTGCGGGTGTCCATGCCGCCGACGCAGGTGGTCACAACCGCACCTGCCTTGGCATAAAGCCAGTTAAGCTCGCGGCTGACCTGCATGGCCAATTCTCGGGTTGGTGCAATGATCAGGGCCAAGGGCGAGGATGCCGGGCCGAAATGGGTGGCATCGCCCAGCAACGTCGGTGCAATCGCCAGACCAAAACCTACCGTCTTACCAGACCCGGTCTGGGCGGACACCAAAAGATCGGCATCCTGCAAGGCAGGGTCGGTGACGGCGGTTTGAACCGGGGTCAGCGTGTCATAGCCTTGATCGGCAAGGGCGTCGGAAAGTGTCTGGATCACAAAGTGTACCTGCTTGATATGCGCATATTGGTGCGCGCCGTTGCGCGCAGCCGGTGATAGGACGCGGGGTTGTGCGGTCGGTAAGCGCTTGTGTCGCGAAAGTCGATGCTCTTTCGTGAAACGCTGCGTTATGAGTGCATTATAGGCCCAGTTTACGCCGTTCGATCAGGTGAAAGAACCCATTTTCGTCCTCACCCATCAGCGAGAGGGCATCCAACCGGTAAGGCTGCGCAAGAAAAGCCGCCAGTCGCGGTGCAAGGGCTTGTTGTACAAGTTCTGCCAATTCAGGTTTCAGACGCCCGGTTAAGGTGATGTGAAACTGATAGTCTTGCATCACATAGGGATACCCCCATTTCAGCAAATGCGCGTCTTGGCGATCGGTTAGTCGCGCTGCACGTCGTTTGGTCAGCGCCGCTTGCGATAGAGGCGCACGGCAGGGGTCCAGCGTCCGCACAACTGCGGATTCAAGGTCCATCAGGGTTTCGCTATTCGTGGTTGGGCGCAGCGCGATGAAACCATGCTGATAGACCAGTGCCAATGCGTCCAATGTGACGGGTTTATGCGCGGCACAAAGATTTTCGAACGCAGATTTCAATCTGTCAACGCTGCACCTGGGGGATAGATAAAAGGGCGCTTTCAAGGTGGCATGCAGCCCGTAGGGACGCGGCTTTTTTGTCAGTAGATCAAGATTTAGGTCGGGGAAGTCCGGGTGGTCCCTGGGTGTGCCCGTGGCGCTGTTCCAGCCTAACCAAGCGGCGCCAAAGTCGTGGAATGCGCCCGGTTGGGGTGTGTTGAAAACGGCATAGCGTTGATACATTTAGCGGTCTCGATCCCAAGGCATCTGGTGCAGATTCTATCGCGTTGGCCGACCTTGGCAACTCCCATCGTTCAGTTTCTGCTGAAATTGGGAAAGGCATAAAAACCGCTTTTACATTGTTACCTGTTATCGCTAACATGCGACCTGAATCGGGGCGCTACGGGTGCCGTAGGCTGTCAAAGGGGCATGTGCATGACAATTAAGGTAGCAATAAACGGATTTGGTCGCATCGGACGCTGTGTCCTGCGGTCCTTGATCGAAGCAGATCGGCGCGACATTGAAGTGGTTGCGATCAACGATCTGGGATCGCCTGAGATGAACGCGCATCTGTTGGAATTCGACAGTGTGCACGGAACCTTGCGCGAAGAGATCAGGGTCGACGGCAACACGTTGAACGTTGGCAATCGTTCGATACGCGTGACCGCCGAACGCGATCCAAAAGAATTGCCCTGGGGCGATGTGGACGTGGCACTGGAATGCACCGGTATTTTCACAAAACGCGCGGACGCAGCGAAGCACCTTGAGAATGGTTCAAAGAAAGTTCTGATCTCAGCGCCGGGTGCGGGTGCGGATCAAACCATTGTCATGGGCGTGAATGACGATGTCCTGACCCCGGCTGACTTGGTGGTGTCGAATGCATCGTGCACAACCAATTGTCTGGCCCCGGTCGCCAAGGTTCTGGATGATACCTTTGGGATTGAAACCGGCTACATGACCACAATTCACTCCTACACCGGCGATCAGCCGACGCTGGATACACTGCACAAAGACCCTTACCGCGCCCGCGCCGCCGCGATGAGCATGATCCCGACTTCGACAGGTGCTGCCAAAGCCGTGGGGTTGGTTTTGCCGCAACTTGTCGGGCGTCTGGACGGATCAGCAATCCGGGTGCCGACACCAAATGTGTCCTGCGTCGACCTTTGCTTTATGCCCAAGACTTCCGCCACCGTGGATCAGATCAACGATGCGATCCGGGCGGCCGCGGCCGGGCCGATGGCAGGTGTTCTGGCTGTCAGTGACAAACCACTGGTGTCCATCGACTTTAACCATGATCCGCACTCATCAATCTTTGCCGTTGCCCAGACCAATGTCACGGATGGTGGCATGATCCGAATCCTGACGTGGTATGACAATGAATGGGGCTTTTCGAACCGCATGCTGGATGCCGCGGTTGCGTTGGCCCGGGTTGGCTAAGCCTGCGACAAAGGCGCTGTCAGCCGGTTTTCAACTGGCTGGCAGTCTTTGACAGTGCGGTGATTTCGTCCCATTTTCCGGCTGACACCAGATCATCGGGTGCGACCCAGCTGCCGCCTGCACAGATCACATTCGGCAAGGACAAATAGTCTTGGGCGTTGCCGGGGTGAAGGCCACCGGTCGGGCAAAAAGTTATCTGTGGCAGCGGCGATCCTATTGATTTTAATGCTGGAATGCCGCCTGATGCCTCTGCCGGAAAAAACTTGAGCATGTCGTAGCCACGCTCCAACAAGCGCATCGCCTCGGTCGCTGTGGCGGCGCCGGGAAGCATCGGAAAATCCAGATCTTCGGCGGCTTGCAGCAATGCGTCGGTTGCACCGGGGGACACGCCAAACGTCGCACCTGCATCCTTGGCGGCCTTTACATCATCCGGTGTCACCAGCGTTCCGGCGCCGACAATGCCCCCCTTTACCTTGGCCATCTCAGCGATCACCTGCAACGCAACCGGAGTGCGCAATGTCACCTCTAAAACAGGCAATCCACCGGCAACCAAGGCTTGGGCCAGTGGTGCCGCATGGGCGACATCCTTGACCACCAGAACGGGGATGATTGGGGCAGTTGCACAGATTTTTTTGGTCTCTACAGAGGCATCTTTGGGGTGCATTGGAGGGTTCCTTTTGGGGCGGTTGCTGTCAGAGGCTGCTCGCGCCGGTATCGGCAGACCCGACAAGACGACGGAAATTGGCAAAAAGTTCCCGGCCCTGACCAAATTCATTGGCGCTAAGGTCGGCTTCGGCAAAAGGTCGGTCGGCGGCGCCGTCACTCAGGTTGTCCAGCAGACCATTTTGCGCGTCGACACGCAGGACATCACCCTCTTCGATCTGGGCGATTGGCCCGTGATCCAGTGCTTCGGGGCAGACATGAATAGCCGACAGGATTTTGCCCGAGGCGCCCGACATCCGGCCATCTGTAACAAGGGCAACATTCAGCCCACGCGCCTGCAAATTCGCAAGGATCGGTGTCAGGCTGTGAAGTTCGGGCATACCGTTGGCTTTGGGGCCCTGAAACCGCACGACGACGACAACGTCTTGGGTAAATTCGCCAGCCTGGTAGGCGGCTTTGACGGCTTCTTGGGTGTGGAACACGCGGGCTTTGGCCTCAACTATCTGATGTTCTGGTTTAACTGCTGACACTTTGGTCACGGCGGTGCCAAGAGACCCGGCAAGGCGCTTCAGCCCCCCGGTTGGCTGGAAGGGGTCGTTTGCCGGGCGCAAAATCTTTTCATTCAGGCTGTGATCTGGACCCGCGACCCAGTTGACCTGATCGCCATCCAGTTTCGGGTCTTGCGTATAGGCATCAAGGCCTTGCCCCACAATTGTGGTTACATCTCGGTGCATCAGACCCGCATTCATCAATTCCTTGATCATGTACCCCAGCCCACCTGCCGCGTGGAAATGGTTCACATCTGCAAGACCGTTTGGATAGACCCGCGCAAGCAGCGGGGTCACAATGGCAAGGTCAGAGAAATCCTGCCAATCGAGCACGATACCTCCCGCGCGGGCCATCGCGACCAGATGGATCAGCAGATTTGTGGATCCCCCCGTGGCGTGCAGCCCGACAATGCCATTCACAAAGGCGCGTTCGTCCAGAATATCGCAGACGGGCGTATAGTTGTTGCCCAACTGGCTGATGGCCAAAGCACGGCTTGCGCCCGCCCGGGTGAGGGCATCGCGCAATGGCGTATTTGGGTTCACAAAGCTGGCACCGGGCAGATGCAGGCCCATAAATTCCATCAACATCTGATTGGTGTTGGCAGTGCCATAGAACGTGCAGGTGCCGGGCCCATGGTAGGCGGCCATTTCCGCTTGCATCAGGACGTCACGGCCGACTTCTCCGGCGGCAAATTGTTGGCGGACTTTGGCCTTTTCATCGTTCGATATGCCAGAGGTCATCGGACCTGCTGGCAAAAAGACTGCGGGTAGGTGCCCAAAGGTTTGCGCGGCGATCACCAATCCCGGCACGATCTTGTCGCAGACGCCAAGATAGACCGCCGCGTCAAATGTGTTGTGGCTAAGGGCGACGCCCGCTGCCATCGCGATCACATCACGCGAAAACAGGCTTAAATCCATGCCGGCAGTACCCTGGGTCACGCCATCGCACATCGCCGGGACACCGCCTGCGACCTGGGCGGTTCCCCCTGCGGCGCGCGCGGCGTCGCGGATGATTTCGGGGAAACGTTCAAATGGCTGATGCGCTGACAGCATGTCATTGTAGGTTGTCACGATCCCGATGTTCCCGGCACTTTTGGTTGCCAGCGCATCCTGATCCGGGCCTGCGGCGGCAAAAGCATGGGCCTGACCGCTGCACGACAGATGCGCGCGGGCTGGTCCGTCTTGCGCTGCCTGGCGCATGCGGGTCAGGTAGCTGCCTCTGGAGGCGGCGCTCCGATCAATGATCCGGTTGGTAACTTGCGTGACGATATCGTTCAGCATTGAATTTCCCCGCTAGATGTGGGCCACATGTGCACCATAAGGAATGTTAGCGCAAGCATTGTATATAAAAATGGTGTTTGCGGCACAAGCTCCGACGTATGATTTTGCCATTGCCGCGGGCCTTGCCACGGTTTCCTTTGATCGCATTCAGTCCTATGCCGCCAGCATCCGCAGCCCTTGTGTAACATCGGATCGCACCGCCAATCGCAGACCGGGTTCATCACCTGCGCGCAGGGCAGAGATGATCAACCGGTGAAATTGTGGTGCTTCGGTGCGGCGCAATCGGCCGTATAGCATGCGCATCGTTGGTCCCATCTGCAACCAAACCGTTTCGGCCATTGCCAGCATCGCCGGTGCTTGCGCGCGCAAATAGAGCGTGCGGTGGAATTCAAGATTGGTGCGAATGTAATTTACCGCATCCCGATGTGCGACGGCTTCGGATATCGAGGTGTTGATGGTCTGAAGCCGTTCAATCAGTGCCATATGTGCCCGTGGCAAGGCCCGGCTGGCCAGTTCAACCTCGATCAAGGATCTTAGGGCCGCCAGTTCCTCGATCCGCTCGTGGCTAAGCTCTGGTGTGGAAATCCTGCCTGATGCGGAAACCGTTAACGCGCCTTCGGCGGACAGGCGGCGTGCGGCTTCGCGCGCCGGGGTCATCGAGACGTTATAGTCGCGCCCGATCCCGCGCAGGGTCAAGGCCTGACCGGGGGCGATGTCACCGTGCATGATACGGGTGCGCAAACGGCGATAGACCTGGTCGTGCGCAACAGGGGTGATGTCAGAAGAGCGAGGCGTCAGGTTCATGCTCAATTTGTGATCACATTTTGTGATCACGTCAAGAGACCGCCGACTTAAAACCTGTAACGATGCAAATCGCTGCCATTTTTGCGCAGCCATTTGCGCGGTTCCTTATAGGCCCCGAAAATACTGGTGACTTCGTTCCAGAATGCCGGTGAATGGTTCATCTGCGCCAAATGTGCGACTTCGTGGGCGACCACATAGTCCAGCACCAGTGGCGGCGCCAAGATCAACCGCCATGAATACATCAGGCCGCCGTCTGATGTACACGACCCCCAGCGCGACCTCGTATCGCGCAGGGTCAGTCGCGCATAGGGTTTTCCCAGTTTGGCAGAAAAGTGGTCCGAAGCTTCGGTCAGACGCATGCGCGCAATCTGTTTAAGGTGGCCCGCCAAACGTGGCCCGATACGGTCAGCGGCCCCAGGCACCTCGACCACGCCATCGCCGAACCTGATCCGGCGCCCCGATCCGACCACAACTTCGTGCATTTGCCCGCCCAGTGGGAATGTTGCGCCCAGACCAATCGGCACATCCTCACCGCGCGCATCCAGATGCTTGCGAATCCAGTTTTCTTTCTCACGGGCGAAACCAATGGCCTCACTTGTTTTTGTCTTTTGAGGCAAAGTGAGGGTGACCCGTCCGTCCAATTGCGAGATTCGCAATGATATCCGCTTGGCGCGGCTTGTGCGGCGCAATGTCAGCGCGATGGGCGGTGCACCGGCAAGGATATGTTCAGTCATTACAGGCCTCTTGGGCAGTTGGCGACGGGAAAGCCTTTACAGCGTTCACCTCATATGGCAATTGCGCTGAATCATCTACATGCAACAGCACATGCAAAGGGGTTTTTTCATGCCCGAAGAAGAATGGGGAACCAAACGTCTCTGCCCCACGTCCGGCAAACGTTTCTATGACCTGAACAAGAACCCGATTGTCAGCCCCTATACGGGCGAGGTGGTCGAAGTTGATACATCCAAATCTCGGATGATCGGTGCCGATGCCGAGGATGCGGCGACTGCAAAAGCCAAAAAAGCTGAAGAAGCCGAAGACGTTGTCCTTGAGGATGATGATGAAGATGTAGACGTGGATCTGGGTGACGATATCCTGGATGACGACGATGAAGACGAAGATACGGTTCCGCTGGACGAACTTGCGGATGTAGCGGCGAACGACGACGATTCCTAATTGTTGAGACCGGGGTCGGATTTTTTGCTTGATCCTGCCCTGTCTTGCGCCTATTGACCGCGCACCGGGTCGAATGATCCATCCCATGAAGGCCAATTGGCCTTCAATCGGGGCCTTAGCTCAGCTGGGAGAGCGCCTGCATGGCATGCAGGAGGTCAGCGGTTCGATCCCGCTAGGCTCCACCAAATTTCTTGATCCTTAGTGTTTGTCGCAGTGCAAAGGTGCTGAGGATCAAAGGCCTAAATTGCACGACGCGAGGTCTTGAACTCCTGAAGCCTTTGCATTAATCGCAGACAAAATCCCGGGGATGGTTGTTTTGCCATGTAACTGTATTCGGGTGACATCGTAGCCAATCCAATACGATGTGTTTTCAGCACGTTGCTGCAGTAGCTCAGTGGTAATGGGTGGGTCCATTCCAAATTGATGTGTTTGAACATGAAGTTAGCGGGGTAAGGGAATTTTTAGTATGGTATTAGTAGGGCGTATGTTCTAACACCCTCGGAGTTTTTAGGCTGTGGTAGCTCAGTGGTAGAGCGCGTCATTGGTAATGACGAGGTCGGGAGTTCAATCCTCCCTCACAGCACCA
>JBAUHN010000290.1:0-2706 GCA_049680295.1 Sulfitobacter sp. | reverse complement strand
TGGCGGGGACGACTGACCCGTCTTGAAAGTTGTCATGAGTAGGTCACCTATTGGTTTCAACGAGCCCCTGCATGCCGGTTCAGCAACTCGTAATTCTTCAAAACAGCAAGTGACCACCCCGTAAGGTGGTCACTTTCGGTATCGCATTCAGTGTATATCGGAAGGCTATACCTTGTTTACCCGTCCCTCGCTTGCGGTGAACACGATCTGGCGCGCGATCAACCCGACAATCAGCAGGATGCACAAGCTGGCCACCAGAAGGTACGGGCTTACCGCCCCCACTGCCGCAAGTGGCAGAACAACCCTTTCCCAGCCCTGCAATTGGGTTTTGATCAACCCCTCCATGGAGGCGGCAATCGCGATTGCACCGGCAAATGCACCGACCACGGCGATAGCATTGGCCAGGGCGCCAAGTTCCAGAAGGATACCCGGGTTCCAGACAAAGGCGAAGGGCAGCAGGAAGCCGACGGTCGCAAGCCTGACAGCCGAGAACGCGATCTTGAACGGGTCTTCATCGGCAATCGCGGATGCCGCTATGGCCGCCACCGCAATCGGAGGCGTCAAGGCTGACAGAATCGCGTAGTAAAGCAGGAACATCTGGCTGGGCAGCACCGGGAAGCCGAGTTTTGCAAGCGCCGGCCCGACAAGTACAGCCGCAAGGATATAGGCACTCGGGGTCGGCATACCCAGCCCCAGGATGATCGTCACGATCGCGGCGATAACCAGCGTCAGGAACGGTTCGGCATTACTGATGTTCAGAATGACATTCGCCGATTTCATCCCGAGACCGGTCATCGACAACCCGCCAATCACCAGGCCCGCCGCAGCACATGCCCCGGCCACCGGCAGGATCTGCAACGTGGTTGTCCCGAAACCTTCCACCATCTGCCACAGCGAAAGCCGCGTTTCTTTCAGGATCATCGACGCAAGGACCGTCACAAGAACCCCGACACCCGCCGTAAAGGTCGGCGAATAACCAAGGACAAGTGCCGTGACGATGCCGATGATCGGCAACAGGAACACCCAGCCGGTCCTGAAGGTTTCCTTGGCGCTCGGAACCTCTTCTTCCGAAGGGCGAAGGTCATATTTCACCGAACGCAGGTGAACCTGGGCGAAGACACCCGTGTAGTACAACAAGGCGGGAACAAGCGCGGCCAGCACGATCGAGTTGTACGAAATACCCGAATACTCCGCCATGATGAACGCCGCCGACCCCATGATCGGGGGCATCGCGCTGCCGCCGGTGGAGGCCGCGACCTCAACCGCCCCCGCGAAACGGGCACTATACCCAAGCCGCTTCATGACGGGGATCGTGATCGACCCGGTCGCGACGACATCGGACGTGGGGCTACCGGACATCGTGCCGTACAAACCCGACGAGATGATGGCGATCTTGGCAGGGCCACCCCGCGCGCGCCCGGTAATCAGGGCCGCAAGGTTAAAGAAGAAGTCACCGCCGCCCGCTTTTGCCAGGAACGTCCCGAACATCACGAACAGGAACACGTAGCTGGCCACAACCTGGATCGGAACGCCGAACAGCCCATCGGTTGTAAACACCAGGATATCCAGCAGGTAACTGAACTCGCTGACCCGATGCCCGAACGGCGGCGGCAACAGGTAGCCGAAAAGATTGTAGATCAGGAAAAGCATGACAACGCCCGTAAGCCCAAGGCCAGTGGTCCGTCGCGTCGCCTCGATGGTCAGGAACAGAAGTGCCGACCCAAAGAACATCTGGTCAGCGGTGAACGTGTCCAGAAGACTGATCCGGTCCGCAATCGCATCCGACGTCATGTAGAAATAAACGCCGCACGCAAGACTGAGAGCCGTCAGGAACCAATCGTAAAATGGAATCCGGTCTGGCGCCCTGGAGGTCGCCCCAATCGCCATGAAGAGAATAGTGAATATTCCCGAGATGAACAAAATACCCTGGATCAGGGGGTCCGCGATAACGAACAGGTTCGAATGGACCACCCATATCGCGAAAGCTGCCGACAGCACCATGACGACGGTTCGCATGGTCGGCTCCAGCTTTCTGCGACGGCCAGTTTCTGTAAGTGAAGGGAATTTCATGCCAGCACCGTTTCACGTGTTGTTGGTTTGAATTTGAATTGCGGATGCGCGGCACGTCCGCCTGTAGCGACACAGGGGCAGCCCGCAAATATTGTATCCGGCGACGGATGCGAAACCGGCGCGCTGTTCTCGCGCGCCGGTGAAGTTACTCGTACAGGACTTTACTCGATCAACCCGAGTTCCTTGTAGGCGCGCTCTGCACCGGGATGGAACGGAAGCGTCGTCTGCGACACCAGAAGCTCGGGCGTCAACTCCTGCATCGCGTTGTGTACACCGCGGATCTCGTCGATGTTCGACGCGATACCCTTGGCAAGGGTATATCCGGTTTCCTCCGGCAGCGCATCCGAGGTGACGACCATCGCGCCCAATGCGAGCGTCACGATATCTTCGGCCTGGTTGGAATAGCTTCCGCCAGGAATCGTGTAGTCGCGCGTACCGAACCGCTCATTGGTCTTTTCGATGATCTCCTGCGGCACACTCAGCAGCACCACATCATTGCTTTTATCAACCTTGCGGAAAGACGAATGCCCGACGAAAATACCGTTGATCACCATGTCGGTACGACCATCCGTGATCAGGTCGGCCTGCTGCGACGACCCGCCGCGAACCAGAACCCCGCCATTGGCTTCGATCGTG
>JBAUHN010000289.1:0-13919 GCA_049680295.1 Sulfitobacter sp. | reverse complement strand
GCGCATGAGTGTATTGCACTTGAATACGCCGAAAGTTCAAAGCTGTTCCTACCAGTCGAAAACATCGAACTGCTGTCAAAATACGGCCACGAAGAAGGTCTGCTTGACCGCTTGGGTGGGGGCGCATGGCAGGCCAAAAAGGCACGGCTGAAAGAACGCATTCGCGAGATTGCGGATCGTTTGATCCGTGTGGCTGCTGAGCGCGCGTTGCGCCGCGCCCCGGTGTTGGAACCACCCCCCGGCATGTGGGACGCGTTCAGCGCGCGGTTTCCCTATTCGGAAACCGACGACCAGCTGCGCGCCATTGGCGACGTGGTGGGCGATCTGACCTCGGGCAATCCGATGGACAGGCTGATCTGCGGCGATGTCGGATTTGGCAAGACCGAAGTGGCGATGCGTGCGGCCTTTGTCGCGGCCATGTCGGGCGTGCAGGTGGCGGTGATTGCGCCAACCACTCTGTTGGTGCGGCAGCATTACAAATCCTTTGCCGAGCGGTTTCGCGGCTTTCCCATCGAGGTCCGCCAACTGAGCCGCTTTGTCAGCACCAAAGACGCAAATGCCACCCGCGACGGCATGTCACGCGGCACCGTCGATATCGTGATCGGCACCCATGCGTTGCTGGCCAAAGGCATCCGGTTTCAAAATCTCGGTCTGCTGGTGATCGACGAAGAACAGCATTTCGGCGTGAGCCACAAAGAACGTCTCAAACAGATGCGCACCGATATTCACGTGCTGACCCTGACCGCCACACCGATCCCGCGCACGCTGCAATTATCGCTGACCGGCGTGCGCGATTTGTCGATCATTGGCACGCCGCCGATCGACCGGCTGGCCATTCGCACCTATGTGTCCGAATTCGATGCTGTTACCTTACGTGAAGCCCTGTTGCGCGAACATTATCGGGGCGGGCAATCGTTTTATGTGGTGCCACGTGTTTCTGATTTGCCCGAAATTGAAGCGTTTTTGAAGGACCAGTTGCCCGAACTCAGCTACGTCATTGCCCATGGGCAAATGGCTGCGGGTGAGTTGGATGACCGGATGAACGCCTTTTACGATGGCAAATTCGATATCCTGTTGGCCACTACGATTGTCGAATCCGGTCTTGATATTCCGACCGCCAACACGATGATCGTGCACCGGGCGGATATGTTTGGTCTGGCACAGCTTTATCAGATCCGGGGCCGCGTCGGACGCTCAAAAACCCGCGCATACGCCTATCTGACCACCAAGCCGCGTGCCAAACTGACGGCGGTGGCGGAAAAACGTCTGCGGGTGCTTAGCAGTCTCGATACATTGGGTGCAGGGTTCACCCTTGCCAGCCAGGACCTCGATATTCGCGGCGCCGGCAATTTGCTGGGCGAGGAACAGTCAGGCCAGATGCGCGACGTCGGGTTTGAACTGTATCAATCCATGCTGGAAGACGCGATTGCCAAAATCCGGTCGGGCCAGATGGAGGGATTATCCGAGGCTGATGACCAATGGGCGCCGCAGATCAATCTGGGCGTGCCTGTCCTGATCCCCGAGGCTTTCGTGCCGGATCTGGATGTGCGTCTGGGGCTGTACCGGCGTCTCAGCAGCCTGACCACCAAGGTCGAGTTGGAAGGCTTTGCCGCAGAGCTGATTGATCGCTTTGGCAAGTTGCCGCGCGAGGTGAACACGCTGATATTGGTGGTGCGGATCAAAGCGATGTGCAAACGCGCGGGCATTGCCAAGCTTGATGGCGGGCCCAAGGGGGCGACAATCCAGTTTCACAATGACAAATTTGCCTCGCCCAAAGGGTTGGTTGAATTTATCAATGATCAACGTGGGATGGCACGGGTCAAAGACAATAAGATCGTCGTCAAACGCGACTGGCGATCTGATGCGGAAAAGATCAAAGGCGCCTTTGCGATTGCCCGTGATCTGGCAGAAAAAGCTGGTGCAAAGTTGAAAAAGGTTAAAACTGGCTGATTATCTGACCGCCAGCGTGTCTTCGATCCGGGCCATATAGACCATCAGCCAAAAGGACGTGCCTGACAGGACCAGCACTGTGATGATCAGGGGAATGGGCGTGCCATCAAAGTATTGCCCCACAACAGACGCAATGATCGCGGCAAGTACGGTTGAGACGGACCCGATGACGCTGGCCGCCATGCCCGCGATATGACCCATCGGTTCCATCGCGATGGCGTTCAGGTTGCCAACCGTCAGCCCGGCCTGAAAGAACGCCACGAACTGCCAGAACAAAAACACCGCAAACGGCAGCGGCCCATAGGCCCCTATCACCAGGATCAAGACCCACGAAAGACCAAATTGAACCGCCATAGCCGTTGTAACCAGTCGTCGCATGCCAATGCGCACGACCAGAACGGCGTTTAACAGCCCCGAACTGCCCGCGACCAATGCGATGCCGCCAAACCAAAAGGGGAAGCTTTCGAGCCGGTCAAAAGCAATCTCATAGATTGGTTGGATCATAACCAGAATGGAAAACAACATCGCCATCGCCAGCGTTTGCACCATAATCGACAGTCGCACAGTGGGGTGCGAGAAGATCTCCCTTAATGCATTGAACAGCAAGGAATAGCTTAGGGCACGCCGGTTTTCTTTGGGCAAAGTTTCCGGCAGGCGAAATCCCAGCCACAAAACGGTAATCGCGGAAAAGATCATGAAGGACACAAATATTCCGTGCCAGCCGCTAAATGAAATGATCGCGACCCCCATGGCCGGCGCCACAGCCGGCACGATGGTAAAGATCATCATAACCACCGACATAATCCGCGCCATTTCACGGCCTGCAAACAGATCGCGGACAATAGCCAGGGAAACGACCCGCGGACCCGCTGCACCCAATCCCTGTACCAGCCTTGCTGCCAGCATCACCTCGAGTGAACTGCTAAGCCAAGCAACGCCTGCCGCAATAATATAAAGACCAGACCCCGCCAGGACCACGGTTTTGCGCCCTAGCGCGTCGGACAATGGACCGGTCACAAATGTCCCCAATCCCATGCCCAGAACAAAGGAGGTCAAAATCCACGATGCGCGTGTCGGGTCTTGCGGCGTCAGTTCCGCCGCGATCATCGGCAGGGCGGGAAGCATCGCGTCGATTGAAAACGCAATGGTCGCGAACATCATTGCCATCAAAGCAATGAATTCGTTTCGCCCCATAGGTAATTCGCTCGTCGACTTCGCCATTCACGGCCACTCCTGATGCCCGCGACGTATTGGTGTCCAGCGGAAGCAGTGCTATACTTTAGGTTGTTTTGTTAGTAAAGAATTAATTCTTAACGGGTTCAAAGGTTTAGCGGATTTGAAGCCGAAGTCGAAACAGTCCTTATCCCTTCTTAGCTATTTTATCTGGTTTCGGTTCTTATCTGTAACTTAAGGTCAGTTGTTGAAATATTAGTTGTTCGGTCCAGATACACAACTTCAACGATATCGGACAATTCATCGAATTTTCCGGCCCAATCGTCACCCATCGCAAAGACATCGACATTGTGCTCCAGCATATCGGAGCGTTTCTGCGCCCAGTTTTCTTCTGGAATGACCTTTGTCACATAGCGGCAGGCCTCAAGGATAATGCGCCGATGTTCATAAGGTGTGACGCAAAACTTTCCCTTTGTGGCATTGAATTCATCCGTGGAACAGCCAACGATCAACTGGTCGCCCATATCGGCAAGCCGATGCAACAACCGGACATGGCCATAATGGAACAGATCGAATGTGCCGTAGGTCATGACAATTTTCGGGGTGTTTTTGGTCATTCCTGAACACTCTCTAGAAATGTCGCAAATTTCCTTTTGGCATCACTCCATGGGAATTTGAAAAAGGCATCTGGCTTGATCCAGTTGTCGCCGTAGTTTTGCGCCAGCATTTTTTCCGGTGCCGCCGGAAGCGTATGACCCGTCAGCGGGCAAAGCTGCAAAGGCAGCAGATCGGATGCAGGCAATTCGCCAAATGTGTGCGGATAAACATAGACTTGATCGTTCTGAATCCAGGCCGGAAACAAATCTATCTCGATCGAACCTGCCGGGCGCAGTTTGTAAATCCCTAGCATATTCGGTGTCTTTTTTTCAAGCAAACCGAGGTCCCACAACGTGTCACCTAGCTGGCGCCATTCAACGGCGGCGGATTTGGCGTCACTGGCGCGCAAAATGACGGCCAGATCAATATCATCATCATGGTCGATCAGTTTTTTGTCGCGCACGATGCCCAGTAATGTGCCGGAATTCAAAAACACATCATAGCCTTCGGACTTGAGGGCAGCGAGGTGGTCAGAGACTTTGGCCCATATGTCTTTGTGTTCAATCTGGTCGAACGTATTGGCGTGGTAGCCGTGATTGGTCAGCACTTCAGGGGCCAGATAGGATTTGATCTGATCCTCAAATTCGTCGAACGCAGCCGATTTTCCGGCTTTGGCCATTCTACCCCGCACCCGGTTGAGGAAATTCACCGTGCGCGACGGGCGCATACGGCCGATGACATAGACCAGAATGCTGGCCTCCAACCATTCGGTGCTCAGCGGTTTTTGCTTGAGGGCTTGCAACTCGTGCAACAGGGTTGCGGAATTAATACCGCCCGCCTTTGACTGTATCTCACTCAACGCCAGATTGCGGATTTCAGCAATCCGCACTGCGCGTTCCGCTTTGGTCAATAAGGTTAACTCGGCCATTCTTTACCACTCGAACCATAGTTTATGGGCTTTTTGGACGTTTTTTGCGTCTCTATTGCCCGAACGCTATGGCAAATACAGAAAATTGGCAAAGGGTTAATGTGTGGCCCTTGGTATTAGGGTTCAGACCCCTTTCGTTTCACGCGTCAGTTCCGCAATCACATTGGCCCAAAGCGCGGGCGGCTGTGCGCCCGGAACCGCGTGTTTTCCGCCGACGATGAAGGTGGGCACGGATTGAATGCCCATTTTGCGGCTATGTGCGTCGCGGGCGCGAATGTCATCGCAATCGGCGTCTGTTTGCAAAAGCCGCGTGACCAGCGAGGCATCCATCTCGATTGTGTCTGCGATGTCGGCCAGGACTTCGGCGTCACCAATGTCGCGGGCGTCTTCAAAATAGGCTTTGAACAGCGCAGCGACAGCAGCAGTCTGGCGCCCTTCGATCCCGGCCCAATGGATCAGACGGTGCGCATCCAGCGTGTTGGGCGTCACTTTCATGTCTTCAAAATTGATCTTGAGACCGGCGGCTTTGGCCTGTTCGACAACCGGGGCATAGGCGCGCACAGCACCGTCCTTGCCGCCGAATTTTCCTTCAAGATAGGCGCGGCGATCCATGCCCCCCGCAGCCATGTCCGGATTCAGCTGAAACGGATGCCATTCGATTTGAAACGGGTGGTCGGGATGGGCGGCCAATGCCACATCCAAATGCGCCTTGCCAATATAGCACCACGGGCAGATTGGATCGGACATGATATCAAGTTTGGTCATTTTGGGCCTCGAACTGGGCCCGCAACGCGCGCCTTATAAGTTTGCCGTTCGCGCCGGTGGGCAGCGCGGGCAGATGAATGTAGATGCGTGGTTGTTTGTAACGCGCCAATGCTTTGCTTGCATAGCTGTGCAAGATTGCCTCGTCCAGTGGGGCGGGACCGCTGTAGAAGGCCGCGATCACGCGGGTGTCCTGTTTTACCGCGACATCGACAACTCCAATTGCTGTGATACCGGGGCAGGAGGCCAGCGCCTGTTCGACCTCAATGGGCGACACCCGATACCCGCCTGCGTTCATCATATCGTCAAGGCGGCCAAGGATTGTGATTTGCCCGGTCGCATCCATCACCCCCTGATCGCCGGTCACAAACCAGTCGCCGCAAAATTGATTTGTCGTCTCTTGGGCGGCGTTGAGGTACCCAAGCATCAGACCGGGGTCGGATTTATGCACGGCGATTGTACCTTCATGGCCTGCTGGCACAGGACCGTCTGCGCCCAATATCGCTACGCGTCGCCCCGGTTGTGGTGCACCCACAGCACCTTTGCTGGCAGGCGCGCGTGGGTTCGACGAGATAAAGGTCGAACATTCGGACATGCCATAGGCTTCAAACACGGGCGTCGCGGTTGCGTTGCACCATGCGTCGCACAGGCGTTGAGGCAGTTTTTCACCCGCACTTAACCCGTGCCGCAGGTCTGGCAGATCAAGCGTGGCATGGTGCTGCAGGATCTGTCGGTAAACGCCGGGGGCGGCGGCAAATATTGTGGCGTTTTGTGCCTTAAGCAGCGCGGGCAGGTCCCCAGACGGGGTGCCGGGGGCCGGAATAATGGCGGTTGCACCAACGGACCACGGATCCATCAGCCCGGTCCCCAAAGTGTAGGTCCAGTTAAAGGCACCCGCATGCAACAACCGGTCGTGGGCGCGTAGATCGGTCCAGCCTTCAAACATCATCTGTCTGGCCCAGATGGCGCGGTGCGCATGGGCCACGGCACGCGGCTGCCCTGAACTGCCAGAGGTGTAAATGATATAGCCCAACCGGTCTGGATCACCCATATGGATTTCAGCGGGCGGCTGGTCGCGCATGTTTTGCAGCGCCTGTAATGTCACATTTGACGGGTGCTCGGGGCAGGCCACATCCGGGGCATGTAGGATCAGCTTTGGGTGCAGATCCGTGATAATCGCCGCAGTCTCGCGCGCCGTCAGGGCGGCAGAGGTGGGCACCGGGACCAAACCCGCCGCTAGGGCCGCCAGATAGGCAATCGGAAAATCGACCGTATTGCCCAGACGCATCAGCACAATGTCACCCGGTTTCAAACCCTGCCGTACCAGCCCGGTTGCGGTTCCCAAAATGGCGCGGCGCAAGTCTGCGTAGCGCCAATTGGTAGATGCCCCATCTTTGTTCAAAACGCAAAGCGCTGTCTTATCAGGGGTTTGTCGACCTGCGGACAGGACATACGACGCGAAATTAAAGGGCGCAGGGCAGGGCTGTAGCCTGCCATTTTGAAAAAGGGGCGTCATGCAGGATTTGCTAGCCCGGCGGGCCAAACGTTGCAAGCTAAGAGCTGCGCCCCTATAGACGCAATATGACCGAAAAGGACCCCAGATCACTGATCCGCATTGCCCGCGAGAACGGCCAGTCCGAACAAGGCGCGCCGCTTGACCTTGGGGTGCGGGTAAGGCAGTTGCGCAAGGCGCGTGAATGGACGCTGGAACAGGCCGCCAATCAGGCAGGGTTGGCGCGCTCGACTTTAAGTAAAATCGAGAACGGGCAGATGTCGCCCACCTATGATGCGCTGAAAAAGCTGGCGGTGGGTCTGGAAATTTCGGTGCCGCAGCTTTTCACACCGCCGCAGCAAGAGCAGATTAACGGGCGTATGGCAGTGACCAAATCCGGCGCTGGAAATGCCCATATTACAACAACCTATGAGCATGAGTTGTTAGGCGAAACCTTAACCAAAAAACAAATGCTGCCCTATAGGGCACGGGTCCGGGCGCGCAGCATGGATGAATTTGACGGCTGGGTGCGCCACAATGGCGAAGAGTTTTTATATGTGCTGACCGGCGTCATCACCTTGTTCACCGAATTTTATGAGCCTGTTGAAATGCGCCGGGGAGACAGTGCCTATTACGATGCCACAATGGGTCACAATGTTGTTTCGGTCAGCGACGAAGACGCCACGATCTTGTGGGTGACATCGCTCAGCTAGCGGCGTCTCCCCGGATCACGACGGATCATACCACCACATTTGCGGCATGAATTCCGGGCCATCGCCGTAGATCGGCAAAGTGTCGGGGTATTTCATTTCCTTCACATGGGCGATGCGGTCTTCGGTGTATTGCCAAAACGGCACGACATAGCGACCTGCAGTTAATATTCGATCCAGCGCGCGGGTCGCGGCGGTAAAATCCGCTTTGTCGGTCGCAGTTAGCATCGTATCTATCATCGCGTCGATGGCGGCGGATTTGACGCCCATTAAATTGCGCGACCCATCCTGATCGGCACTGTCAGAGCCCCAGTAAAACTTTTGCTCATTGCCCGGTGATAGGGAAAGCGCCCGTCGGAAATAGGTCATCTCGAAATCGAAACTGTTGGTCCGCTCCACAAATTGCGCGGAATCGGCGGTTTCAACCCGTGCGTCGATGCCCAGCCGTGACAGGGCCTGAACGTACAGATCGGCAATTGCCTGATTTTCCGCACTGCCCTGTTCCAGCAAAATCGCAAAAGACAATGCGGTGCCGTCTTTGGACATCGTGCCATTATCCGCAGACCAGCCCGCATCAGTAAACAGCGCCATGGCTTGCGCAATACCTTTGCGATTGCGCGCGCTGCCGTCGCTTTGGGGCAGGCTGTAGCCGTCCATCGTTCCGGGCAAAAGATCATCCGTGTGAGGCATCAGCAAATCCCTGACCTTGCCGGTCGCGGGGCCGGGGTCAAAGCCAAGCTCAGAATTGGAAAAATATGAGGTGATGCGCGGCTGGGCACCGCCCGTAAGCGTGTCGTTGATGAATTCAAAGTTGAACGCCTGTATCAGGGCCTCGCGGATACGCCAGTCGTCAAAAGGCGCGCGCCGGGTGTTCATCACAAACCCGGTCATGCCCGAGGGTTTGGAATGGCTGATTTCCGATTTGACCACATCGCCGCGTTGCACCGCTGGAAAGTTGTATTGCGCGGCCCAGCTTTCAGCGTTGAATTCACGCAGGGCCGAGATATCGCCAGATTTGAAAGCCTCAAACAGGACCGACGCGTCGCCATAAAAGTCGAGCCGGATCGTATCAAAATTATGGGTGCCGCGCCGGAAAGGCACGTTCTGGCCCCAGTAATCCGGGTTTCGCGTCAGCGTCACATAGCGGCCCGCCTCAAATTTCGTCACCACATAGGGGCCGGTGCCAATCGGGATGTCCGCAATCGGTGCATTGGCGAAATCGACGCCGTCCCATTGGGCGCGTGACAATATGGGGCGCATACCTGCCAGCAGGGCCAATTCACGGTTGTCGGTGTTGAAAGTGATACGCAGCTTTTGCGGGCCGGTTTGGGTGATGCTATCAATCTGCCCCCAAAGACCGTGGTATCTGGGATGCCCTGCGGTGCCCAGCAATTCGTAGGAAAAGATCACGTCATCGACCGTGACGGCCGTGCCATCGGAAAATGCAGCGTCCTTGCGCAGGGTGAATTCCACCCAACTGCGGTCCTCTGGCACCTCGACCGATTCGGCCAAAAGCCCGTATAACGCGAAAGGTTCACCTTGTGAGCGGCCCATCAGGCTCTCGTGGGTCAGAAACCTTAATTGCCACGGAACCGTCCCTTTGCGAACATATGGGTTGAGACTGTCAAAGCCGCCCGTATTGCCCAGCGTGATGGTGCCACCTTTGGGCGCGTCCGGGTTGGCATAAGGCAGGGACACAAAATCCGGTGGCAGGGCCGGGTCGCCATACATAGATAGCCCGTGTGTCGGCTCTGCGGCTATAGGTGTACCAAAGAGAATCAGGCAAAAAACTGTGCTGGCCTGGCGAACAGATTGCATAAATTCGAATTTCATTTTCGCCACATTCCTGACTGTCCCTTGTTTTGTTGGACGTCAGTGTAGGTGGGTATTTCTGCCTTATCAAACTTTTAGCTTGGCCTGTGGGTCTGCATTGCTTATAAAGAACTTACTGCTCGATAGGTTTCTTGCCTGTATGAAACCTGCCTCAATAACT
Source organism: Sulfitobacter sp. (assembly GCA_049680295.1). Classification (GTDB taxonomy): domain Bacteria; phylum Pseudomonadota; class Alphaproteobacteria; order Rhodobacterales; family Rhodobacteraceae; genus JBAUHN01. The sequence continues at coordinate 4,314 of JBAUHN010000289.1, read as the reverse complement.
TAACGCCTGCTTCGTGCAGGCGTTTTTTTTTGCTTAGGCGCAGACACAGATGTGACGGTTATCCGCGGCTCATTTCAAGATGGCAGGCGCCGTTGATTTCCGATTGTGGATTTAAATCTGCAAGGCTGCGTGGCACTGTGCCGCGACATTCAAAAACAGCGCATCCAAAGGAAGAAAACCCATGGCTTATGAAATATCCCTATCCGGCAAAACGGCTGTTATTACTGGGTCAAATTCGGGCATCGGGTTGGGAATTGCCTGGGAAATGGCGCGTGCCGGGGCGGACATCGTGCTCAATTCATTTACCGACAGCGATTCGGATCACGCGCTTGCCGCAGATATGGCGGCGCAAACCGGTGTCACCGTGCGCTATATTCAGGCGGACATGTCGCAAGGCAGTCAATGTCGCCAGTTGATCGTGGATGCGGGCGCCTGCGATATATTGGTGAACAATGCGGGCATTCAGCACGTCGCCCCGATCCCGGATTTCCCAGTGGACAAATGGGACGCGATCATTGCCATCAATCTCAGTTCCGCGTTTCACACCTCGGCCATCGCGCTGCCGATGATGCGCGCTGCCGGATGGGGCAGGGTGATCAACATCGCCTCGGCGCATGGGCTGACGGCATCGCCCTATAAGGCGGCCTATATTGCGGCCAAACACGGGATTGTCGGCCTGACCAAAACCACCGCACTTGAAACTGCGCAAGAGCCGATAACCGCCAATGCCATCTGCCCCGGCTACGTTCTGACGCCGATTGTCGAAAAACAGATCCCCGACACGATGAAAGAATACGGCATGACCCGCGAAGAGGTGATCCAGGATGTCATGTTGACGCGGCAGCCGTCCAAGGAATTTGCGACCACCCAGCAGTTGGGCGGGACGGCGACGTTTCTTTGTTCGGATGCGGCGGCACAAATCACCGGGACAACGATCAGTGTGGATGGGGGCTGGACCGCGCTGTAGCGCGAACTGCCATCGGTTTGACCTTTAGGTAAAATGAACAAAGGCCGCAGAGAACTGCGGCCTTTGTCGTTTCAAACGTGCGGTGGCGTCTTAGCTACTCTTGTTGCGCAGGCTATCACGATAGAGCGCTTTGGTCAGCGAGATCATCATGAAAACCATGACAATGGTGAAGGGCAGCGCCCCGATGATCATTGCATTTTGCAATGCACCAAACGGGTTACCACCATCACCGCTGTTGCCGGCAACGATCAAAGTGCCAATCACAGCCGTCAGGATCAAACCCCAGATGATGCGGTGCTTGATGCCGGTTTCCTGTTCGCCACCGGACATGATGGTGTTCATCACCAAAATACCCGAGTCAGCAGATGTCACAAGGAAGGTCATGATCAGAACCACACACATCACTGTGATGGCTGACAAGAACCCGCCTGAAATCATCTGACCCAGTGTTGCGAACAGCTTGGCCGTGTTGGTGGCGCCGATCAAAGAACCAGCGGCGTCGCCGTTGAGCTCCAGATCGATTGCCGTGCCGCCCAGAATGGTCATCCATAAAAAGCAGACGATGGCAGGCGCGATCACGCAACCAAAAATGAATTCGCGCACTGTGCGACCTTTGGAAATACGCGCCAGGAACAGCCCAACAAAGGGCGAGAACGCAATCCACCAGGCCCAGTAGAACGTGGTCCAACCTGCCTGCCAGCCGAATTGACGACCCTGTTCCCCCGCAGCATAGATTGCGGCTGCATCCAGCTCTGCGGCTGACGCTGGCAGACCTTCGGTGAAGCCACCCAGCGATCCCCAGGGTGAGGTTGCCGAACTGTAGATTGCGCTGACGTCTTCGGCAGGCAATGCTTTTGCGGCCTCAGGAATGGCGGCTGCAAAAGCGTCTGCCGATTGCGGCCCGTACGCGCCGAACGACATTTGCACAAAATGCAGAATGTAGTCGACCAGACCGCTGCCGAACTTGGTCATTGCGAAAAAGAAGGATCCAAAGAACACAAATGTCAGTAGCAAGATAACCGACAAAACCAGATTGAGGTTTGACAGGTACTTAATGCCACGCCCAACACCCGAAACAGCCGACAGGATCGACAGGGCCATGATCACAATCAACGCCGAGATCAGACCAACGGTGCTTGGCTTGGGGGCCTCTGCATCGCCATTCATCAACCATTCCATTCCGGATACGGCATAAACGCCGTCGACAAATTGGCTGACGCCAAAACCGATGGTGACGGATACGCCCAAAATGGTGGCAACAACGCCCAAGACATCAACCAGATGCCCCAGAAAACCATTTGCAGCCTTGCCCAGAAGCGGTGTCAAAGCGGAACGGATGGTCAGAGGCATTTCGCGTGTATAGGCATAATAGGCCAAGGACAGGCCCGTCAGCACATAGATGGCCCAAGCGTGAAAACCATAGTGCAGGAAAGTGTAGCGATAGGCGGATTGCACCGCTTCTTCCGAATTCGCGGCCACGGCGCCTGAAAGAACGACTGGGTTTGACCCCCAAAGGCCCAAAGGCTCAGCCGTTGCAAACACCATCAATCCGACGCCCAGGCCGGCGCCAAACATCATCGAAAACCATGAAAAGTTCGAAAACTCAGGCTTGGTTCCAGGTGTGCCCAGCATTTTGCTGCCCGTCGCAGGCAAAAGTGCAAGGATGAACAGGAAAAAGGCGAAGGCGCCAACTGATATGATGTAGAAACCGTTAAAGCTGTTCAGCAGGTTGCCGTTGACGGCGGATAAAACGCTGCTGGCATTGCCCGGCCAGACAAGCGCCCAGAGAACCAGCGCGACCATAATGGCCTTGCTGATAAGCGCGATGGGAAGGCTGTAGCCTTCGTAAAAACCGGATGGAGCCTTTTCGATCTCCAACTCGGTAAATGGAGGTTTTACTGACATAACTGTCCCCTGTTAGTTGTGGTTCGCCTTGAATTGGTTTTCCCGTTGCGCTTCGGCGAAAAGCATCGGGTTTCTTGGTTGTTTCTCAGTCGTTGTCGGATACTCCTGCGCCGGCGCCAAGACGGCGGGATTCCTCGGTTGCCGGGGCGTAGGTTCGCCCGGCAAATGTGTTCAATTGCGCCCCTGCGGCACGGTCGAGCCTGCCACGCATGGTTGGATTGCTGACTGCGTTTTCTGGTTGTGTGGCGACGGCACAGGTCAAAGTGACCGGCGCCCTGTTTTCCACCTGAGATTGCGGTCCATTCAACCATAACCCATAGCCATTTGTGACGATGCGAACATCCATCCAAGACACTAAGACAGGTGCGTCAATATGCAACGCTGCCCAAGCCGCGAATGGTAAAACAAGCAAGGGGTGAGACACATTTACCATCCCAAATGCGCCGTCTTGCGCCAATTTATCTGCGCAATCGTTCAAGGCGGCACCGCTGGCAATCGGGCAAAGCGTGCCAGAAAGGGCCTGCCAATTTCCAGTCAGAGATACCGGGGCAACCTGGGCTTGCGGGGTGCGATCATTCAGACGCAGCACATCTGCCAGCAATTCAACACCAGGCAGATTATGCGACGCCAGCCAGCGGGTGGCTTTCGCCGCCTCTTCGGCCATGCCCCATGACAGCCCCGCACCGCGGGCGGCGCGTTTTGCAAGGGCTTCTATTTCATTCAGCGAGTGGGTCATGGGCGCGGCAGATCAAGCGGAGGAAAGGGCCAGTCATCATTGTCCTGTGCGTGCAGCTCTTCGGGGTAGGGCGCGTTGCCAAACAGGCAAATGCGCACCCAGCGGTCTGATCGTGGATCAAAATGCGTGGCCCCAAAGAACGCCAGCTTGCAGCGCAGCATATCTATCGGCAGCAAATCTGACCCAATGGTATTGTCGCGAATTTCTGCATAGGGCGCTCGGGTCACGATCTGCGCGCGCCTGACGCTGTGGCGGTGCTCTGGATGGGTCAGCAGAAAGGCCGCGATGGGGGCCTCTGCATCACACTCTTTCAGGGCGGTATATAGGGTAGCTGCATCGCGTCCGGGGGCCAGGGGCTGTTCATATTCGGCAATCGGTTCTTCAAAGCGTTCGCCCAGCCGCGGTTCCAGCTTTTCTTCCGAGACATACCAGGCGCGGGCGCAGTTTTCCTGCCTCGACCAGTCAATCTTCAAAGCCCAGTCATAGGTATCAGCCAGAATAGTACGCAGCTCGGCAACCCGCATTGATCCGTTTATCCGGAAATCTGCGGCATCACTGTCGGACATTTCATCGGCCAGATGATCCACCAGATCGCCGTAAGGTTCCAACATCAGCGAGGCCAGACATTCCTGCGCATCCACCCCAAGCGTCGTTTCAGCCCAACGCATCAGACGGTCCCACGGGGCGTTCTTCAGCAGATCAGCGG
>JBAUHN010000288.1:0-2451 GCA_049680295.1 Sulfitobacter sp. | reverse complement strand
ATCATGCCCATCGACATCAAAACCGCAGCAACCACTAAATCAATAATTAGGAACGGCAAAAAGATAAGGAAACCGATTTGAAACGCGCGCGAAATTTCGGACAGCAAGAAGCTGGGGACAAGCAGTGACAGCGGCGCGTCCGTTGACAGGGGCGCACCTAACGTATCTGGTCGTAATTCGGCCATCGCCACAAAAGTTTCAGGATCCAGACGTGCAACCATGAATCCACGAAAGGGTTCAAGGGTAAGAGTAAATGCGGTCTCGGCATCAATCTGATTGCTGGTTAAGGGTTCGATCCCATTTGTCCAAGCCTGCGAAAAGACCGGTTCCATAACAAAGTAGGTTAAAAATAAAGCTAGGCTAACGATCAGCATATTCGGCGGTGATTGCTGTAATCCGATGGCCTGTCGTAAAATAGAGAGGACGGTCACAATAAACGGAAAGCAAGTCACCATAATTGCCAACCCTGGGGCCAGACTTAGAACTGTGACCAAGGCAAACAGCTGAACCGTGCGGGTACTTATTGATCCTTCGTCACCTAGCGAAATCGAAAGATCTTGCGCAAAGCCCAGCTCGGGTATCAGAACCACGGCAATCGCCGCTGCAATAACTTTGCCGGCATGCGCATTTACTTTCATGGCATTGATTGCAATTCGACAACGTCGGTTAGTCTAACGGCCAACTGTCCCGCGTCAGATTCCTCTAGTACGCCACGCGCAATCAAGCGATCCCCGACAAACAATTCTACTGGATCGTCGACTTTTTTATCTAACGACAACACAGCATTTTTACCCAAAGTAACGAGATCCCGAACCAATGGTCTGGCTTTGCCAACGGACACCGTGATTTCAATCGGAACTGACGTAAACGGATTGCTAGGATCTGAAGCGGATGTGTTTCCGCTGTTGGTTTCATCCATCGGTTTTCTCCTGTTGGGAATCGTGAAAGAACGCTTTTATCACTTGCGCGATATCTGCTACGACAGCATCAATATCTATCTTTTTTTCATTTTTCTTATTCTTTACATAAGCTTGAGCACCCGTCAGGGATCCGTCAGTTTCAATTGAAACCTTGTTCGCGATACCCGGCGGTAAGAAATTCTCCAGCGCGGTTTCGTTACCGGGCGCGACCACGATCTCAATCAGTGCATCTGCATCGCCAAGAACATGTTGGTTAATCTGAGCAACGATATGTGCTCCAAGTGTTTCTCGGGCGATTTCCGGTAACAGTTTCTCGGTGATAAGGGCCATCATGGGCTGCAATTCCTGAGAAACCTTTGCCAGTGCCTCGTGAAAGGTAAACGACATATCCAGAATATTCTGGCCCAGTTCATTTGCGATCCGGGTGCCGTCGTTAGAATTCGCTTTCGCGCAGTCGTCCCACCCCGCCTGGTAGCCGTCTTCGAAAGACTGAAGTTTCAGGTCCTCAACACCTTCGTCCGCTTCGCCATCGGCGTTGGAAGAGGTTGGGGCTGTATCCGCAAATTCCTGGTAGATATGCGACAAGGAACTCATGCATTTTCCTCTTTTTCTTCCAGCCAGCCACGCAGAATTTCAACAGTTTCTTCCTGTCGTTCCCCGATCATATCCCGAAGCCGATCTACCGGATTTTCACGGCCATCGCCCAACATCGGCAAGTCGGGTGCAGACCCTCCGCTGTCCCCATTTGTTGAAATCAGCGGCAAGTTCGCCAATTCGATGTCGTCAGGTGTGACTTCGCCGGTTATTCCGTTTTCTTGATTGCCACCAGACGTCACAGCTGGCGGCAATGCAGGCAGGGATGCGTCATCACCAGCTGTTTGGCGCAACAACAATGGCCGGATGACAAACAAACTCAAAATCAGCGTCACCGCTGCCAAAACCGCCAACTGAATTGCGGACATCAGATCAAAATCAAGGTTGCCAAACAGCGTGGTTCCCGCGGCCGTCCCAGCAACTGGCGTGGACTGAAGGACCATGGATTTGATCGTGATGACGTCGCCGCGTGCTTCGTCGAATCCAACAGCCGAAGCAACAAGTTCGCGAAGGGATGCAATTTCCGCCTCGGTGCGTGGTTGGATTTGGTTTTGGTCCGCGCCTTCAATTTTCGAGAGGTCATTGACCAAAACGGCGACGCTAAGACGTTTGATGGCGCCCGGCGCACGGATTATTTCCCGGCTGATTTCAGACACTTCGTAGTTAATGCGCTCGCGCGTTTCGCTGTTTTGTGATGACGAGCTATCGCCGCCGCCGCCCTCATTGTCCGGCAGGTTGGAGGCAACAGTGACATCGCCGCCGCCCGCGTCCTTTGCCGTATTACTGCGCTCTTCGGTGTCGGTGCTGATGGCGACACGGGTCTCAGGATCAAATGTCCGCTCACTGATCGCCTCGCTCTCGGTAACGGTATCGACGCTGACCTCGACAACTGCGTTTCCAAAGCCAACGTGGGCCTCCAGCATGCGCTGGACCCGTT
>JBAUHN010000287.1:0-10413 GCA_049680295.1 Sulfitobacter sp. | reverse complement strand
GATTGTGCCGCTAAGGTTGGTGGCGCCAAATCCGCCGAGCGCCAGGATCAGCAGACCCAAAAGGGCCCAGACGGCGGTTTTCGAAATGCTTGAGCCTTTGGCCATCATACCCTCGCGAGGTGGTTGGAATTGGTGTTGCCGCACTGTCTACGCAGAGAGCGGCAGCGGGGCAAGGGGCGACTGGTCAATCCAGGTCCAGGCCTGCCAGCCGGTCAAAGAGTTCTGCAATTCCGCCCGCGTCAAGATTTGCAAAAGCAATGCGCAATTGCTGTCCGGCGCCGGGATCGCCATCTGGGTAAAACATGGTGCCGGGCAGGCACAGGATCCCCGCTTTGCGCACCAACAGGGGCGCAAGATCGGCCGAGTTTATGTCAAAGGGATGCTGCAAATAGGCAAAATAGGCACCAAGACCCAGAAGCTCCCAGCCTTTGGCTTTTAGCATCGGCATCCCGGTTTCTATGGCCGCACGACGGTTCAGGATTTCGCGACGCTCGCCTGCCAGCCAGTCACCCAGATGTTGCATGCCCCAAAGGGCCGCGTGCTGTCCGATTTGACTGGGACAGATGGCGACCGTGTCGAGGAATTTTTCCGCCTGCGCAAGCCGCGCCTCAGAGGCGACAATCGCACCGACCCGGTGACCGGTCAGGCGGTATGCTTTGGAGAATGAATACAGATGGATCAGCGTGTCGGACCAGTTTGCATCTTCAAACAACCCATGCGGCGCGCCGGTTTCGATATGAAAGTCGCGGTATGTTTCGTCCAGGATCAGCGCAATGTTGTGGCGGCGCGCCAAATCCATAAAGGCGGCCAACAGTTCGGCCGAATATTCGACCCCCGCCGGATTGTTGGGCGACACCAGCGCAATCGCGCGGGTCCGCTGCGTGATCGACGCCTCGGCCGCGCGCGGGTCGGGCCGCAGATCTGCGCCGGTGGCAAGGGGAACAGCCGTCACGCCGGACATGTCCAGCCACATTTTGTGATTGAAATACCATGGCGTTGGCAGGATAACTTCATCCCCTTCCGCACAGATCGTCGCGATCACAGCGGCAAAAGCCTGATTGCACCCCGAGGTGATTGCGACCTGTTGCGCGGTGATCAGTCCGTTGTAACCGGCGCACCATTGGGTGGCGAGTTCCCGGCGCAGGTCCGGCAGTCCCAAAACCGGGCCATAAAGATGCACGTCGTCGCGGGTCAGGGCGACATCTGCCATGACCTGCCGCAATGCGGGCGGCGGAGGGTCGACAGGGGCGGCCTGGCTTACGTTGATCAGAGGGCGATCGGCTGTGAATGTGACGCCCTCAAGCCAGCGGCGCGCCTCCATGACCGGCGGCGAAAATGTGGCAGCTGTGCGTGATAGCGTCATGAAATGCCCCGTCAATCTGTCCCGCGGTAGGGTTCAACATATTGCAGGGCCATGTCCCATGGAAAGAAAATCCAGGTATCCTGACTGACCTCGGTGATAAAGGTATCGACCTGCGGGCGGCCTTGAGGTTTTGCATAAACAGTGGCGAAATGGGCCTTGGGGTAGGCCGCCCGAACCACTTCGAGGGTTTTGCCGCTGTCGACCAGATCATCAATGATCAATATGCCGGTGCCATCGCCCATCAGTTCAGCATCCGGAGATTTCAGAACCGTGGCGCTGGACTGGCTTTGGTGATCGTAGGATTTGATCGAAATGGTATCAACGGTGCGAATGTCCAGCTCGCGCGCTGCGATCATCGCGGGCGCCATGCCGCCCCGCGTAATCGCGACAACCGCGCGCCAGGCTCCGTTGTCCGGTCCCTGACCATCCAGCCGCCACGCCAGCGCGCGGCTGTCGCGGTGCAGCTGATCCCAGCTGATGTGAAACCCTTTTTCATGCGGAAGGCGATCTGTCATGTCGGTTGTCTTTCAAATTGCGGGATCATTGGGGATATCAGGCTTTGCTCATGTCAGGGGCGTCAACGGCCTTCATCCCGATGGCGTGATAGCCTGCGTCGACGTGCAACACTTCGCCGGTAACACCAGCGCCTAAATCGGACAGCAAATACAAAGCGGACCCGCCCACATCATCAATCGTCACATTGCGGCGCAGGGGGGAATTATATTCGTTCCATTTCATGATGTAGCGGAAATCGCCAATGCCAGAGGCGGCCAGCGTTTTGATCGGACCCGCTGAGATTGCATTAACGCGGATATTATCCTTGCCCAGATCTTCCGCCATATAGCGCACGGATGCTTCCAGCGCTGCCTTGGCGACGCCCATGACGTTATAATGCGGCATAACTTTTTCAGCGCCGTAATAGGTCAGGGTCAGGCCTGATCCACCGGGGTTCATCATTTTTTCCGCGCGCTGCATCACGGCCGTAAATGAATAGACCGAGATATCCATCGACAGTTGGAAATTGGCGCGGCTGGTATCGACATAGCGCCCGCGCAGTTCGTTTTTGTCCGAAAACCCGATGGCGTGGACAACAAAATCCAACGTGCCCCAGCGGTCTTTGAGGCTGGCAAAAAGCGCGTCCATTGACGCCTCATCACCTACATCACAAGGCAGCACAATGTCGCTGCCCAATTGCGCGGCCAGCGGGTCCACGCGTTTTTTCAAGGCGTCGCCCTGATAAGAGAATGCCAATTCCGCACCGGCCTGACTGCAGGCTTTTGCGATGCCCCAGGCGATGGACTTATCATTGGCCAACCCCATTATCAGGCCGCGCTTGCCCGCCAAAAGATTGGATCCCATACCTGTCCCCTTCGTGTTTTTCTGTTATTGCGTTGTTGCAAGACCTTTAGGCGATTGCGCAGGTGCCATCAAGGTCGGGTCAATCTGCGCCAAAACAGAGCCTTTTTGCCGCTGGGATGTATCAAGGATTAGAGCAGGAGCCTTTGATGGATAAAAGAGACGGAAAATTCGCAGGAGACGATCCGTTTGAGATTGCGCGCAGTTGGTTAGCCGAAGCCGCAAAAACCGAGATCAACGATGCCAATGCGATCGCGCTGTCTACTGTTGATCGGGATGGGATGCCCAATGCGCGCATGGTCTTGTTGAAGGAAATCGGTACTGATACTTTCATTTTTTACACAAATTACGACAGCGCCAAGGCCAGAGAACTGGACGCTGCAAAAAAAGTGGCCTTTGTCATGCACTGGAAGTCGACCCGGCGACAAATCCGAGTGCGCGGAATAGTTGCCAAAGAAGAGGGGCCGAAAGCGGACGAATATTATCGCTCGCGCTCGCTTAAAAGTAGGCTTGGTGCCTGGGCTTCAAAGCAATCGAAACCGCTTAGCAGCCGTGCTGCATTGATTGCTGAAGTGGCTAAAATGACAGCAATACATGGCCCAAACCCAAAAAGGCCCCCCTTTTGGGGCGGCTACCAGATCACGCCGCTCGAGATTGAATTTTGGGCTGACGGGGAATTTCGATTGCATGACCGGTTCGTCTGGAGACGTGATGACCCGGCCACGGCGTGGACCGTTCAGCGACTAAATCCATAGTAAATGAGCACCGAAATTCAGTTCAAGTGTGCGCCGAATTGGCTGATCGCCTAAAGGTTGATCACGTTTTCTGGTTGAAACTGGGCAAGAAAATCGCGAAAAAGTATGTTACAGTGCTTCTCGCGAACTGAAAGAAATTTTGTGGACGATTTAGGCGACGCGACAATATCAATTTCTGGGACCGTTAAATGGTTTGATCCCGTCAAAGGATTTGGCTTTGTTGTGTCTGATGCGATTGGGCCTGATATCCTGCTGCACGTCAATGTCTTGCGCAATTACGGGCAAAGCTCGGTCGCCGATGCGGCGCGGGTTGAACTGGTTGTTCAAAACACAGATCGCGGCATGCAGGCGACCGAAGTTCTTGCTATTCATCCACCAGCGATTTCCGAAAGCGTGGGTCTTAGCGATATTATGGACCTCGACAGCGATGTTGTCGCGGCCGCACCGCTTGAACCTGCGCGGGTCAAATGGTTTGACAAGGGCAAGGGGTTTGGCTTTGCCAATGTGTTTGGCCGACCCGAAGATATCTTTTTGCATATTGAAGTGCTGCGTCGGTCTGGTTTGTCAGACTTGCAGCCCGGCGAGGCATTGGCCCTGCGCGTCATTCAAGGCAAACGCGGTCACATGGCCGCCGAGGTGTTCGCCTGGGAAGCAGGGTTATCCAGTGCGGGATCCAGCGACCCTGCCACTTAGCGCCACAATGATCCGATCCCTCATGTGGGCTGCGGCCCTTACGTCACTTTGCGGCGGCCTTTGGGCGCAAGACTGCTCATCGGACACGGTATTTCTGAAAGGCGACTGGGGGCAGGCGCGGTTCTCGGTGGAAATTGCCGATGATGCTGCGGAACGCGCGCAAGGGCTTATGCACCGCGAGGGTCTCGCGTCTTCCTCGGGGATGTTGTTCATCTACGAACAGCCACAACGCATGTCATTTTGGATGCGCAACACGCTCATTGAACTGGACCTGCTGTTCATCGACCCCGCGGGTGTCGTGCAACACATTCACCATCGCGCCCGGCCTTTGGATGAAACGCCGATATTGGGTGGCGATGGATTGATCTCGGTGTTGGAAATCAACGGTGGATTGGCAAAACGGATGGGAATCGGCGTTGGAACTGTCGTGCGCCACCCGTCTTTTTCAAATGCAGCAGCCGCATGGCCGTGTTAGAGCATTTTCTGAAATAGCTGAGGCATCGGCCGAGAGGTAACGCGTTGAAATCATTGATTGCAAGTCGCGGAAAATGATTCAAGCTATTGTGAAAGTGCTAAAGGGCTTTTCAATTCTGTGATCACCGTCTAAAGAAGCCTCAGTCGGGGCGTGGCGCAGCCTGGTAGCGCACCTGTTTTGGGTACAGGGGGTCGGAAGTTCGAATCTTCTCGCCCCGACCACTTTCACTAATAAATCCAAAGTGCCTGAGTGAGCGGATGCTTCACTCAGACACTTTGGATTTAAGGTACCTACTAAGTCGATACCAAGTGTTGGGTGATAGGTTCTGCCACTGGCAGCGGTATCTTCAAATTGCCCGAACAGCCCAATTCTGGCGTGATTTGCAGAGGGCGTTGACGATGGTGACGGGCTTTCTGGCGCGGGACCCACTAACCCCGCATTTTCAGTTTGCCAATTTTTGGCAGTGGCAAGGAATGTCTGCGCAGGCATATTGGTTATCGGACCGATACCCATTTCCCGTCCCTATTGAATTTTTGACGGGCTCGCGCAGTTCTGCGCCATCATCAAATGCAAACAAAAGTTTTCTGAAATTTGGTGGTTCTCCAAATGTTACCAATCGCAACCCAGAATCCGCATGACTGGAGGCAAGACCCGCACCACCTAAGAAATCGACAAGCAGTACATAGTGAATTGCACGCATGAATCTCGCTGAGATTTCATGACATTTTTCATTTAGTTTTTCCGAAAAATTCGTGGAAATTCCTTGTTTGAGAAATCGCGCTAAGGCAAGGGAACCGGGTCGTCGGCCAGAGTTCTAAGGTATGCGATCAAGTTGATGCGTTCTGTTTTGTCTTTGATCGTGCCCTTGTACATTCCCTGGCCAGGAATACTGCCCGATGGGTCCGCAAGAAACGCATTGAGCCTTTCAAAAGTCCAGTTTCCTGTTTGCGCCTTCATGGCTTCTGAATAGGGAAATCTCTCGCGCTCATGGGCAATGGCAATCTGTCTTCCTACTATGCCCCAAAGCCGGGGTCCGTATGAATCTGTTTCCTCGGCGTCTTTCTCCAACCAGTGGCAATTGGTGCAAACGACGGCCAGGATCCGTCCTTTCGTAAGGTCCGCGTCTGCCAGGTCTTCGGTTATCGGTTCAACAGCGATTGCAGCGGCACCGGCCGCCCGCACTAATTCCACAAATGCGATCCTGTTTCTTAACATCGCAAGATGGATCGGTGGTTCATACTTTTTGTTCTGAATATTGACATCCGCACCATGGCTTATCAGCAATCGTCCGATTTCGACATCGCCGGTTTTTGCGGCTTCATGCAGTGGGGTGTTATCAAATTCGCCGCCTGCCGCATTTGGATCTGCCGCAAACTGTAACAGGATTCTGGAAACGTCGAGATGGCCGCGCTGGGCCGCAACCTGTAGTGGCGATCCCAAATTTGAATTGGCGTTTGGGTCCGCACCGTGTTCAAGTAACAATTCCACGATTTCCAAGTGTCCGCCCTGCGCTGCGAAAATGAGTGGCGTGGCGATGCCGCTCGGATCTGGCTCTGCTCCCGATGCCAACAGCTCCCTAACTTGCTCTAAGTCTCCGGATCGCGCGGCAATCATGATCTCGGACGGTTGAGCAACAGCGAACCCGGCGGCTAACAGTCCGAACAAGAAACAGAAAATGGTGAATAATCTTTGCACTGGTTCTCCTTGTTGCGGACAAACCTATCATGGCCAAAAGAATAAACCAGTCGCCTACGCCGAGGCATCGTTTGAGGCAAAAAAACTGCAAGATGCTGAAATATATGCACGAAAATTGAATAACCGTGTTTGATGTGGGATCGCCTCTCGTTGTTTAGATTGCATCTGACCTGTCTTGGGTGCGGGGGGCATGTTCGAATCTTCTGGCCCCGGCCATTTTCATCCAAAAAACTATATATTGTGTTTCAGACCTGCTTAACGCGGGTTTGGTCACTATATGCATTGTGGTGTTATGTCGAATTTGTCCTTGGGTGATACAGAAATGTTACATCCCCAGACACTGGCTGCTGATCCGGCAGCCAAGAGATTCGGATGTGCTTACCCCCAGTTGAACTTGCCGTGATTGGTTAACTGCCAGGCGCTGCGTCTCACGCGAAGCCTGAGGTTTTTTGGGTAACCCCCCCTACACAATTGATAAATTTCGTTAACGATTTTGATCTTCAAAAATGAACAGCCAACCCCACGTTAACACCTTGAATCACCCGCTGCGATCAGCGCCGCCAAACGGGTGATTTGGTCAAGAGGTGGCGATGGGAAAAATTCCAAATAATTCCAAAAAAACCCGTTGACGGTTTGGGTGCTGATACGTCAGGTTGTGCGAATTACCCGGTCCGCCACAATATGTAGTGGTTAACGAGCAGCGGCATATCGGGGCACAGAACCAACAGACGATCATTCGACGATGTACGTCATACGCACAAACCCCTCATTTGGGCACTGCGTTATACGGGTGTGTTTTTGTGCGAGACGACAGGCAGAAGCACGGGGCAATGACTTCGTGCTTTCTAAATAGAAAATGCTGAATAATGGGGCAGCGACATGAAAATCGAACGTAAATTTACGACCGCAAAAAAAGATGCCTATGCCGATCTGGATTTTGTGACGACCGTATCTGAAATCCGTAATCCGGATGGTTCTATTGTGTTTCGTCTGGATGATGTCGAAGTGCCTGTCAGCTGGAGCCAGGTTGCCAGCGATGTGATCGCGCAAAAATATTTCCGCAAAGCTGGCGTGCCCGCGCGTCTGAAAAAGGTCAAGGAAAAGGGTGTCCCTGAATTTCTGTGGCGCTCTGTCCCGGATGGCGACGATGTCGAGATGGGCGGCGAGACGTCGTCCAAGCAAGTGTTTGACCGGCTAGCAGGTGCCTGGACTTATTGGGGCTGGAAGGGTGGTTATTTCACCTCTGAGACCGATGCCCGCGCCTATTTCGATGAGATGCGTTACATGCTGGCCAGCCAGCGCGCAGCCCCCAACAGCCCGCAGTGGTTCAACACCGGTTTGCACTGGGCCTACGGTATTGATGGCCCGGCCCAAGGCCACCATTATGTCGATTACAAAACCGGCAAGCTGACCAAATCCAAATCCTCTTATGAGCATCCGCAGCCGCATGCCTGCTTTATCCAATCCGTACGCGACGATCTGGTTGGCGATGGCGGTATCATGGACCTGTGGGTCCGCGAGGCGCGCCTGTTCAAATACGGCTCTGGCACGGGCACCAATTTCTCGTCCTTGCGCGGCGAAGGCGAAAAACTGTCGGGTGGCGGGAAGTCATCCGGCCTGATGGGGTTCCTGAAAATTGGAGACCGCGCAGCCGGTGCGATCAAATCGGGCGGAACCACACGGCGCGCGGCCAAGATGGTAATCGTGGACGCAGATCACCCTGACATTCAGGATTTCATCAACTGGAAAGTCATCGAAGAGCAAAAAGTAGCCAGCATCGTTGCAGGCTCAAAAATGCACGAGCAAAAGCTGAACCAGATTTTTGCGGCGATCAAAGGCTGGGACGGGGTGCAGGATGATGCCTATGATCCTGCCAGGAACGAGCAGCTGAAACAGGCGATCCGCGACGCCAAGAAAGTTGCCATTCCCGAAACTTATGTGAAACGCGTGCTGGATTACGCCAAGCAAGGTCACACCAGCATCGAATTCCCGACCTATGACACCGATTGGGACAGTGAGGCCTATAGCTCGGTCTCGGGCCAGAACTCCAACAACTCGATCCGGGTGACAAACGCCTTTCTGACGGCTGTTGAAAAAGACGCCGACTGGCAGTTGATCGACCGGGTCAGCGGCAAATCCACCAAGACCATTAAAGCCCGCGACCTGTGGGATCAGGTGGGCCACGCGGCATGGGCCTGTGCCGATCCGGGTATCCAATATCATGACACGGTCAACGACTGGCACACATGCCCCGAAGATGGTGCGATCCGTGGGTCAAACCCATGTTCGGAATACATGTTCCTCGATGATACCGCCTGTAATCTGGCGTCAATGAACCTGCTGAAATTCCTTGATGACGGCGTGTTCCAGGTCGAGGATTACATGCATGCCTCGCGGCTTTGGACGGTCACGCTGGAAATCTCGGTGATGATGGCGCAGTTCCCGTCCAAGGAAATTGCCCAGCGGTCCTATGATTTCCGCACATTGGGTCTGGGATATGCAAACATCGGCGGCTTGCTGATGAACATGGGTCATTCCTATGACAGCGACGAAGGCCGCGCGCTTTGCGGTGCCTTGACCGCGATCATGACCGGCGTTGCCTATACCACATCTGCCGAAATGGCGGGTGAACTGGGCCCATTCCCCGGATACGCCAAGAACAGCGCCCATATGCTGCGGGTGATGCGTAATCACCGCACCGCCGCCTATGGCAAAACGGATGGGTACGAGGCGCTTTCGGTCAAGCCGGTGGCGCTAGATCATGCCAATTGCCCCGACGCAAACCTGATCAACGTCGCCAAATCCACCTGGGACGAAGCGGTCGCTTTGGGCGAAAAACACGGCTACCGCAACGCGCAGACATCCGTGATTGCGCCCACCGGCACCATCGGTCTGGTGATGGATTGCGACACCACGGGGATTGAGCCGGATTTCGCGCTGGTCAAATTCAAAAAGCTGGCCGGGGGTGGCTATTTCAAGATCATCAACCAGTCAGTGCCCGCCGCTTTGGAAAAGCAAGGCTACGGATCTGCTCAGATTGAGGAAATCGTGGCCTATGCCGTGGGTCACGGATCTATCGGCAACGCGCCGGGGATCAACCACACCTCGCTGACCGGGCATGGCTTTGGCGCCAATGAACTGGCCAAGGTGGATGCCGCATTAGCCCAAGCCTTTGACATCCGCTTTGTGTTCAATCAATGGACGCTGGGCGAGGAATTCTGCACCAATGTTCTGGGCATTCCGGCTGACAAATTAAACGATCCGACGTTTGATCTGCTGCGCAGCCTTGGGTTTTCGAAAAAGGACATTGATGCGGCCAACGACCACGTTTGCGGCACCATGACGCTGGAGGGTGCACCGCATCTGAAAGACGAACATCTTTCGATCTTTGATTGCGCCAACCCCTGCGGTAAAAAGGGCAAGCGTTATCTGAGCGTGAACAGCCACATCTACATGATGGCCGCCGCGCAGTCGTTCATTTCGGGAGCGATCAGCAAGACGATCAACATGCCCAACGACGCCACTATCGAAGACTGCAAAGCCGCCTATGAGCTGAGCTGGTCTTTGGGTGTCAAAGCCAACGCGCTTTACCGGGACGGATCAAAACTGAGCCAACCGCTGGCCGCATCACTGGTTGAGGATGATGAGGACGCCGCAGAGGTGCTGGAATCCGGCAATATGCACGAAAAAGCCGCCGTGCTGGCCGAAAAGATCGTTGAAAAGATCATCGTCAAGGAAGTCGTCAAATCGCACCGTGAAAAGATGCCACAGCGCCGTAAGGGCTATACTCAAAAGGCCATCGTCGGCGGGCATAAGGTCTATTTGCGAACCGGCGAATATGAAAACGGCAATCTGGGTGAGATTTTCATCGACATGCACAAGGAAGGCGCCGGTTTCCGTGCGATGATGAACAACTTTGCCATCGCCGTATCGGTAGGCCTGCAATACGGTGTGCCGCTGGAGGAATTTGTCGACGCCTTTACCTTCACCAAGTTTGAGCCGGCAGGCATGGTTCAGGGCAATGAAACCATCCGCAACGCGACCTCGATCCTTGACTATATCTTCCGCGAACTGGC
>JBAUHN010000286.1:0-4641 GCA_049680295.1 Sulfitobacter sp. | reverse complement strand
GCCCCTGCTGCATGGTAGATCCGCAGAACCTCGCCAAGGTCCGTCGAGCCGTGGCCGAAAATCGCAAAAAATTGCGTGACCTCTTGGTTGAGCATTGCGATGACCAGCGCCTCGGAAAGCGTCAGATCAACCACACCATTGTTGTCGGTTGTGGCTAGGACATCGACACCACCGTTCGCAGCGATTTTCTCCGCACGGGCACGAATTTCCAGTTCCAGCTGTTCGGGTTCAGGGGCTTTATCAAGCATCGGACAGGTCTACCTTCTGTTTATCTTTTCGCTTCATTTTCAACTCACTGAGACTTTGGAAAACGATCACAAGTGCAGCCAGAGAGAAGAAAACGATCACTGTCGGGGATGTATAAAAAATGTCCATTTTGCCTTCGGACAACATCATGGCTGTACGGAATTCGTTCTCCAAGGTTGGGCCGAGAACCATGCCTAAGATGATGGGCGTAATCGGAATGCGAACGGCGACAAGGACATATGCCGCGACGCCAATAATCGCCATTGCATAGATATCGAATTCAGAATTCCGGATGGAATAGGCGCCGATGGCGCAGAGCACCAAAACGACGACGGCAAGGATTTCACGCGGCACACGAAGAACGTGCACAAACACGCGGATGCCCACAAGCTGCAGTCCAAGCACCCAAACATAGGCAATAATCACGGCAATGTAGATGCCATAGACTTCTGATGCATGGTTCATAAAGAGCGCCGGACCGGGCACAAGGCCGTGAATCATCAGCCCTGCAAGGACAATGGCTGTCGCCGGATCTCCGGGAATGCCCAAGGACAAAAGTGGAATGAGGGTGCCACCCGTTACAGCATTATTCGCCGTTTCCGGTGCAATCACGCCTTCGATGTTCCCTTTGCCAAAACTCTCTGGCTTTTTGGAAAAACGTTTGGCGTTGTCATAGGCAAGGAACGACGCGATTGCCCCGCCCGTTCCCGGAATGGCGCCAATACCTGTTCCGATAAGCGAGCTGCGGATCATTAACCCGATATTGCGAAACAACAATCGGAATGACGGCAATTCGGGGCGGACATTCGCCATCTTCTTTGGACTGCCGGACTTCGGAGGTTCTTCGCTAAAGGCTTCAATAATGAACGGCACGGCAAACAGTCCGATCATTGCAACAAGCAGGTTCACGCCCTGCATCATGTTTACACTGCCAAATGTCATGCGGGGGACACCTTCGATTGCATCCAGCCCAATGGTCATGATCATCAGGCCCAGAACACCCGCGATCAGACCTTTGATCAAAGAATTCCCACACAATCCGCAAATCGTTGAGAACCCAAACAACACGAGTGCAAAAATTTCCGCCGGACCAAACCCGATAGCGACTTTCGAAACCAGATCGACAGATACGATCATAACGGCAAGGCTGAAAATACCGCCAAAGACAGACACGATCACCGCCGTTCCAAGCGCAATAGAAGCGTCACCTCTTTTGGTCATCGGATGTCCATCAAGAACCGTGGCCGCAGCCGATGGTGTACCTGGGATGCCCAGCAGTATTGCTGAAACCGAGCCCCCCGTCATACCGCCGATGTATGTTCCCAGCAGCAATCCGATTGCGGGCACCGCATCGAGGTTGAATGAAATCGGAAGAGCAAGGGCTAGGGCCACGGTAAAGGTCAGGCCGGGGATGGATCCGAAGATCAGCCCGACCAAAGATCCCAGCCCGATGGCCGCAATCGACATGGGTGTCAGCGCAAGCGCAAAGGCATTCAAGAAGTGTTCCATGATGCTTACCCGAGATTTATCCAGCTGCCGTTGGCAAGGTAGATGCCAAGAGCCTTTTCAAAGATCAGCCAGCACAAAAGAGTGATGCCAATTGACATCCCCAAGAGCATTTTGGCTGAGCGAATGCGTAAGTTCACGACCATGACAAACAGCACGACAATTGGCGTCGCTATGACAAATCCAACAGTCTTTAGCAGATAGCCGTAAGCCGAAATTTCGATCAAAAGCAGAGCGGCAGGAAGCCAGTGAATAGGCAGTTGATATAGGCTGTTCTCGGTCTGGTTCCGTAACCCATTTAGGAGCGACTTGAGGAGCAAAAGAACCGATAGACCGCCCAGACAAAGGCCAAACATCAGTGGGAAAGCTCTGGGACCTATGTCCCCTTCCCCGAAACCCGCCGGGATGGTGTCAATGACCAACCAGATCCATACAACAGATAGGATCAAGAGTAGACATCCTATCACGTAGTTACGTTTATGATCGGTCATTGAATTATCCCCCCTGACGATACCTTTACTTTGCCATGCCCAACTGGCTCAGAAGGTCGCCGTAGAAGGCGTCATCACTTGCGATAAGTGCGCCAAAATCGTCCGAACCGAGGAAGGCTTTGGAGAAACCGATATTTGCAGCGGCCTCTGTGAACCGCTCACTTTCCACAACATTCTTCGCAGCGGCTTCAAGTACTGCTACAACTTCGGCTGATGCGCCCGCAGGTGCTGCCAGGCCGCGCCACATGCTGATATTGATGTCCACATCTTGTTCCATCGCGGTGGGAACATCTGGCAAAACACTTGCGCGCTCATCTCCCGTAACTGCCAGGACAGTAAGGTCGCCAGCTTCGGCGTAGGATGCAAACTGACCGGGCCATTGAATGGCCGCATCAATACGACCCGCCAACAATTCAATCGGAGCCTTGCCGTCGCCGTAGGAAATGTAGGCGACCTTGTCACTGATCCCCATCGCATCAAACAATGCCGCAGAGGTCAGGTGGGTGAATGAACCCTTGCCCGAAATACCAACCTTCAACTTGCCACCGTCTGCATTCGCCGCAGCAACCATGTCGGCCAGCGAAGTCCAGCCTGTCGATGAATTGACTGCAAGCGCTGGAATCTCGGTGGACACGCGCGCTATCGGGGTGAAAGCCGAATAATCGAACGGAATTCGACCGGTATGATGCGTTGTGCTGATCGAATTGGAGTTCCAGACGATACTATAGCCATCGGCGGGGGCGCTGTGCATATGGGTATAGCCAACGGCACCACCACCGCCTTTGCGCGCGACCGGAACAACGGGTTGACCCAATTCTTCGGACATCAGCTCTGACAGCAATTGGGCGATGGTGTTTGCAGTGCCGCCAAACAGCACTGTCATTTCGACAGGCTTTTCCGGGTACTCGGCCTTTGCCGTTGTCGAAAACGCCATCAGCCCTGCAGTCGCAGCGACAGTCAATAATCTTCTGATTTTCACTGAGTTTTTCATGATTTTCTCCCTTTCTGGTTTTAGTTTTTAGGGAAAGCCACCTCCTCTGACCCGCCCAATCGTTCTTTGTGCCGTCTTAACCTCGGTGGGCTTGTGCCCTTTGTTCACGGGCGGCCGATACGTAGTGTTCGCGCCCGGGGGTCTTATTATTCAATGCTTCAAGAATTTTCTCTGGAGTCGCCGGCAGCGACTTCATCCGCACACCAATCGCATCATAAATCGCATTCATGATCGCAGGCGCAGTCGGGACCAACGCTGGCTCACCGATACCTTTTGCACCCAACGGGCTTAATGGATCATGATCTTCGACGAGTGTGCAGTTGATCTGCGGAATATCCAGAGATGTCGGTAGAATATACTTCGCAAACCCATGTGTCGTCGTATGCCCGTTGACGGTTTCGTAGTCCTCCATCAACGCTTGACCAAGCCCCTGAACGACGCCGCCTTCGATCTGGCCCTCAACACCACGTGGATTGATTGCACGACCCACATCATGGACCGCCCAGATGCCCAAAACCTGAACTTCACCGGTGTATGTATCGACTTCGACCTCGGCGACCTGCGTTCCAAACACATAGGTTTGCCACGGACTGCCTGACCCATCGACCGGATCAAGCCCTGTGCCATGTGCGGTAAATGACGCAGACCCAACAGGCACCACGCCGCGCGATTTGCAGATGGCCACAGCCTCTTCCATCGTGATCCGCAGGTTCGTATCATTGGACCAGACTTCACCGTCGAATGATTGCAATGTATCAATCTCGACGTCCCAGTGATCCGCCAATTGTTCGAACAAGTGCTTCTTTGCTTCACGTGCTGCCAGGTGAACCGAGTTGCCGATCATGTAGGTTTGGCGGGTCGCTCCGGCATGGGCCGCCTCGGGGGAACGCGCCGTGTCGTTGTCACCAATGGTCACTTCTGATGGCTTAATCCCAAGCTCGTCCGCAGCGACTTGTGCCAACAACGTCAGGATACCTTCGCCAATCTCAGTCACACCGGTCACGATTTTCGCCGTGCCGCCATCATCCAGTTCGGCCCACGCACCAGCGCGGTCAATTGTAGCTGTGCGCGCAATTCCGTACCAGCTTGCCGCCATGCCGCGACCCCGAAGTTTGCGTTCCATCACGCGACCCTCTCTTTGTTGGTACTTTTGCCATTGGTAAAACGTGCGCCCAAGGTGCAAGGCGCGCGGGTGTCGTCGCCGCCCAAGTCAGAGCGCTTGTCACCCCGCACATTTGGTGTCCCTTTTTCCCAGCGGGATTCTGACTCCGCCGCGTCCAGACAACGGTCCAATGAGGCCGCCGACAGCTTGTGTTGGGTATGGGTCTTTGAGCCAATCTTCATCATATTGACGCGTCGGATCTCAAACGGGTCCATTTCCAGCGCTTCTGCCGCCATATCCATCAT
>JBAUHN010000285.1:0-6048 GCA_049680295.1 Sulfitobacter sp. | reverse complement strand
CATGAATATTATGAAATTGATTCAAAAGCCAGATCGTGGCAAACGAAGCGACTGGTCTTTTGGAGCGCCGCTATGACAAACCCCTTTACAACTTTGTTAAACGCGCAAGGCACATTGCTTGCCGATGGCGCAACCGGGACCAACCTGTTCAATATGGGGTTGATGGCCGGTGACGCACCTGAAATGTGGAACACCGATGCGCCGAAAAACATCACGCAGCTTTACAAAGGTGCGGTTGATGCCGGCAGTGATCTGTTTTTGACCAATTCGTTTGGGGCCAACGCCTCGCGTCTCAAATTGCACGGCGCCGAAAAGCGCGCGCATGAACTAAGCCGTGTCGCTGCAGAACTGGGCCGCGAGGTCGCAGACACCGCCGGGCGCACCGTGATTGTCGCAGGATCGGTTGGACCAACGGGCGAGATTATGCAGCCTGTCGGACCGCTCAGCCATGCGCTGGCGGTCGAGATGTTTCACGAAACAGCAGATGGTCTGAAAGCCGGTGGAGCCGACATCGGCTGGCTGGAAACGATCAGCGCCCCCGAAGAATACAAAGCAGCCGCCGAAGGCTTTGCGCTGGCCGGTCTCGAGTGGGTCGGCACAATGAGCTTTGACACAGCCGGGCGCACAATGATGGGTCTGACCAGCGCCGATATGGTCAAGATGGTCGAAGGTCTGGACAACAAACCGCTGGCCTTTGGTGCAAATTGCGGCACCGGCGCGTCCGATCTGTTGCGCACCATTTTGGGGTTCGCGGCCCAGGGTGGCGAACGCCCGATTGTTGCCAAAGGCAATGCAGGCATTCCCAAATATGTTGACGGGCACATCCACTATGATGGCACGCCTGAATTAATGGCCGGTTACGCTGTCATGGCACGGGCCTGTGGCGCCAGGATCATCGGCGGATGTTGCGGCACCATGCCCGAGCATCTGCGCCACATGCGCGAAGCATTGGACACACGCACCATGGCCAGCGCGCCTGCGTTGGAAGAAATCACAGCCGCCCTGGGCCCGTTTTCATCGGCCAATGATGGCACTGGCGACGACATTGCCAAGCCACGCCGAACGTCACGCCGCCGGCGCGCATGATATAGGGTTCAACCCCTAAAACAGCGACATTTGTGCGGTCGCTTTTGGCGGCGGCTGAAACAGATCGCAGCGCATCGGATGCAATGTTGTCCTGAGGCCAAGCCGCTTGACCGCCAGTTTGAACCGCTGCGAAATCATCTCGGCGTAAGGCCCCTCGCCCCGCATCCGTTTGCCCCAGGCCGCGTCATATTCCTGACCGCCATGCATTTCACGCAAACGCGTCAAGATACGGCCCGCACGGTCGGGAAAATGCGTGCTCAACCACTCTTGGACCAGCGGCGACACATCGCGCGGCAGACGCAGCATGATCCAGCTTGCACTGCGCGCACCGGCATCGCGCCCTGCTGTCAGAATAGCCTCCAGTTCCGGATCGGTCAGCGCCGGGATCATCGGCGACGCCATGACGCGCACAGGGATCCCCGCCTCGGCCAACCGCGAGATGATCTGCAACCGGCGCGCAGGGCTTGGAACCCGCGGCTCCATCAGGCGTGAAATCTGAGAGTCCATTGTGGTAACGGAAATACCGACGCGCACCAGACCCCGTCGTGCCATATCCGCCAGAATATCTGTGTCGCGCTCAATCAATGTGCCTTTGGTGACAATTGCTACCGGATGGTGAGCGTCCGACATCACCTTCAGGCAGGAACGGGTGATTTCATGTTGTTTCTCAATCGGTTGGTAAGGGTCGGTGTTTGTCCCAATCGCAATCGGCGCCACTTTGTAACGCGGCGCGGCAAGTTCTTGCGCCAGACATTTCGCCGCTTGCGGCCGTGCGATCAGCCGGGTTTCAAAGTCCAATCCCGGCGACAGCCCCAGATAGGCATGGCTTGGACGCGCAAAACAATAGATGCAGCCATGTTCGCACCCCCGATAGGGATTGATCGACCGGTCAAACGGCAAATCAGGCGAGCGG
Source organism: Sulfitobacter sp. (assembly GCA_049680295.1). GTDB lineage: Bacteria > Pseudomonadota > Alphaproteobacteria > Rhodobacterales > Rhodobacteraceae > JBAUHN01. The sequence continues at coordinate 4,049 of JBAUHN010000285.1, read as the reverse complement.
TTGTAGGTGATGATCCTGCGCGGAACCTCAATCGCCGTGTCGGTACGCAAGGGCGGCAGTTCCTCATCCCTGTCCCAACCGTCCTCGACATGTTCGCGTCTGATCGTTTCAAACCGGCCTGTGCGGTTGCTGCCAGCGGCCCGACCCTTGATCCGGTAGCGATGTGTTTCCCTGTCCATCGGCAAATTATGGAACATAACAAGAACGTTGGCAAATCAATTCTTGCTAAAGCCTTGTGGCTAGTGCCAATTTCACAGTAAGATTTTGCCCACAACGTCGCACTTGGTGTCGGCCATGTCGTTAATTGGACAGTCTGAACGCGTCATTCTGTCACAACGAAACAAGGGCAGAATATCTGCGGTGCGAAAGCAAAGGAATCCTCATGTCAGATGAAGACGAAATTATCCTCGCAGATCTGGACGACGAAGAACTTGTCCAGCAAATGTTCGACGACCTTTATGACGGTTTGAAGGAAGAAATCGAAGAAGGCGTAAATATTCTGCTGGAACGCGGCTGGGCCCCCTATGATGTGCTGACCAAAGCGCTTGTTGGCGGTATGACCATCGTTGGCGCGGATTTCCGTGATGGCATCTTGTTCGTGCCTGAGGTTCTGCTGGCAGCCAACGCAATGAAGGGGGGCATGTTCATCCTCAAACCATTGCTGGCTGAAACCGGTGCCCCGCGTGTCGGCAAAATGGTGATCGGCACCGTCAAAGGCGACATTCACGACATCGGTAAGAACCTTGTCTCAATGATGATGGAGGGCGCTGGTTTTGAGGTTGTCGATCTTGGCATCAACAACCCGGTTGAGAATTATCTCGAAGCGCTGGAAAACGAAGGCCCGGATATCCTGGGCATGTCGGCACTTTTGACCACAACCATGCCTTACATGAAGGTTGTGATCGACACGATGGTCGAACGCGGCATTCGTGAGGATTATATCGTGCTGGTTGGTGGTGCGCCGTTGAACGAAGAATTTGGCAAGGCCATTGGTGCTGATGCCTATTGCCGGGATGCTGCCGTGGCTGTTGAGACCGCCAAGGAATGGGTCGGCCGCAAGCACAACCAAGCCTCGGCATGACCTGACCCAAACAGTTGAATTTGCGGCCTGTTTCGGGATATCGAAGCAGGCCGTTTTCGTTAAGGCAATGCGACTTAAACTTTGAATCACCTAACGCTGCCTGAAAACAAAGATTTCAACGCATTAGGTGCTTTTTGACGTTTCAAGGTAAAGTCGAAACGCTAAAGGAGACCGATGTGACACAGATCAGTGACACAGCATTGACCGAATCTGGATTGCCGTTGCGCACCCGCAGCGGTCAGATCCTGTTGATTGCCTGTGGTGCGCTGGCCCGTGAAATTCTGGACCTGAAAAAGGCCAATGGCTGGACCCATCTGGACCTGACCTGCTTGCCGGCAAACCTGCACTTATACCCCGACAAGATCACCCAAGCGGTGCGCGATTGCGTGGCCATTCACCGCGATGCCTATGATGACATATTTGTCGTTTATGCCGATTGCGGCACCGGCGGTTTGCTGGAGGTCGCCTGCGAAGAGATGGGCGTCCGCATGGTCGCAGGGCCACATTGCTACAGCTTTTTTGAGGGAAATCAAAGTTTTGCCAAGCAAAGTGAAAGTGAAATCACCACCTTCTACCTGACCGATTTTCTGGTGCGTCAGTTCGATGCTTTTATCATCAGGCCAATGGGTTTGGATCGCCATCCCGAACTGCGCGACATGTATTTTGGCAACTATGAAAAGCTGGTCTATCAGGCGCAAACCGATGATCCCGCGCTGACGGAAAAGGCCAAGGCGTGCGCCACCAGGCTTGGGCTGGCATTTGAACGGCGGATGACCGGCTATGGTGATCTTGAGGTGACGCTGTCAAAGCTGTGACTATAAACCCTATTCAGCCGCTGCCGCGACGCTGCGAATACGTGCGATCATCGCCGTCAATCCGTTAGAGCGTTGCGCCGACAAATGATCATTCAACCCCAGACGGCCCATTTCAGCGCGGGCATCAACCTTTACCACATCTTCAACATGTAAGCCATTGTAAAGGTGACGTAAAACAGCGATCAATCCTTGCACGATCATCGCATCACTTTCGCCGTCAAAATGCAGTTTTCCACCCTCGATCACCGGATGCAGCCAGACCTGACTGGCGCATCCATCGACCTTGGTGCTGGGCACCTTCAGGGCATCGTCCAAGGGCGCCATCATCTTGCCCTGCTCGATCACATAGCGATAGCGATCTTCCCAATCGTCCAGAAAGTCAAAATCCTCGACCATGTCTTCAAAGGCAGGAGTGGCCATAACGTGTCCTTAGTTTGTGTGGCTCAGACCTAGGGTTTGCGTAGCGAAAGGTCCAGTCCTTTGCCTTGACGCTTTTCAACGGCGACCGGATCGGGTAGTTCAGAGGAAACAACTCGATGGCAGGCCTCATGCGTATATCCCTTTCCGCCCTTTTGGTGTCCACTTTGCTGCTGACGGCGTGCGGCGCGATCCGCGACAGTCGGGTCAATCCGTTCAACTGGTTTGGCGGCGGCCGGTCAGCCCCGGTAGACTCCTCTGAAACAGGAGAGGTAAACCCGCTGATCCCCACTTCTACCGGATTGTTCGCCAACGCCCGCAAACGTGACGCGATATATCTTGGCACCCCCATCGACAGTGTTACCGGCCTTGTAATTGAACGTGTTCCGGGTGGCGCCATTATCCGCGTATCCGGTGTGGCGCAGCGGCAAGGCACCTATTCGGTCCAGCTGACACCCGAAAACGAAGAAGAACTGCCCGTAGACGGCGTGCTGACCTACCGTTTGGAAGGTATCCCAATCTCAGGGCAACAAGGCCCTGTACAAACCCGCGAAATCACGGCGGCGCGGTCGGTGACCGATCAGCAGCTTGCCGGTGTGCGCCAGATAAGGGTTGAGGGCGCCCGCAACGCACAGGTCGCGCGCAGGTAATCTGCCACGCGACCATGCGCTGACTAGTCCAGTGAGATGATTCGAACGTCCGAGCCTTTGGCCGCCAGTGCGATTTTACCTTCGCACAGGCGCAGCGCATCCGCGCCGAAGACCTCATGACGCCAGCCATTGAGTGCCGGCACATCACGCAGCCCGGCAGCAATTCCATCCAGATCAGCTGCAGGCGCGATCAGCTTGGCAGCGACGCCGGCGCTTTCGGTCTTGGCCTTAAGCAACACGCGCAACAGGTCCGCAAGCGCCGGATTTACCTGTAGCTTTTCGCGGCTGCGATCGGGTTCCGGCATCTCCTTGGCCGGGCAGTTTACCCCGACCTTGACCGCGTCCAGAATACCTTGCGCAATATCACCGCGCCGTGCCTCGCGCAGCAGCAATCGCGCGCGGCCCAATTCCTCAAGTGATTTGGGTTTGTTACTTGCAAGTTCCACCAATGCGTCGTCTTTGTAGACCCGATTGCGCGGGATGTTGCGGGTCCGCGCATGTTCTTCGCGAAAGGCTGCCAATTCACGGACCACGGCCAGAAACTTGGGCGAATTGGTCCGTGTTTTCACGCGTTTCCAGGCATCACGTGGTGCCGTGACATAGGTCTCGGGCCGGGTCAGCACACCCAATTCTTCCTGGACCCAGCGGCTGCGGCCGGTTTTTTCCAACTCGGCGGCCAGAAATTCATAGACGACACGCAGATGGGTGACATCGGCCAGCGCATAGGTCTTTTGCGCGTCGGTCAGCGGTCTGCGCGACCAATCGGTAAAACGCGATGTTTTATCAAGCGGTTGCTTGGCGATGCGGCGCACCAATGTCTCATAGCCGACCTGTTCGCCAAAGCCACAGACCATGGCGGCAATCTGAGTATCAAACAACGGCTCTGGAAAGACCTGTGCATCCACAAAAAAGATTTCAAGATCCTGACGTGCGGCGTGGAATACTTTGACGACGGATGTGTCGCGAAACAAATCGTAAAGCGGTTCCAGCGACAGACCTTCGGCCAGCGGGTCGACCAGAACTGCGGTGCTGTCATCATCGCCCGGCATGGCCAGCTGAACCAGACACAGCTTGGAATAATATGTG
>JBAUHN010000284.1:0-29372 GCA_049680295.1 Sulfitobacter sp. | reverse complement strand
GGCTGTCATAGAGGCGTACAGATTGAGCAGAGGGCTGGGCACATCATCATCCACCAATCGTGCAGTCACACCGACCAGCGCATATAGGGCCGCCGCCCCCAAGGGCAGCAACGCGTCCGTGGTAAAGGCGTCTGATCCCGGCCGCATGATCACAATGACGCCGCAAAAACCGATCATGACCGCGCTCCAGCGGACTTTACCCACGACTTCGCCCAATAAAGGCACCGCAAGTGCCGTCAGGAACAGGGCATTGGCGTAAGTGATGGTCGAGGCCGTGGCAAAGGCCAGTCGGCCCAGTGACAGATAAAACATCAGCTGCGCAACGGTAACGATAACCCCGCGTAACACCGCAAGCTTCCATTGGCGCATGCGGATCGGCCTGCCCGCCGCATGCCACCTGCGCGTGGACCACAGCGCAATCAACGACGGGATCAGCCCGAAAATATTGCGCCAGGCGGACAATTCGGCGGCAGAGTATGTCGATGACAAATGCTTGATGATCAGACCCATCGCGTCGAAAAAGATCAACGCGATCAGGCTAAGGATTATGGCAAGGCCGGTGCGGTCCGTGGATTTCATGAAACCTCATTGGGACCGGCTGTAGGACTTACGCAGATCACCTGAGCCGACGCTACAAGACAGTTTTGTAAATGCCAACAGGTTGCTTGCGCCATCCCGTCTAAGCATTTTACCCGTCGGGATCCACCTTGCCGCGCATGGCCTTTACATCGCCGCGGACTTTCTTTTCTTTCAAACGTCGCTTTTTTGATCCCAGAGTTGGTCGCGTCGGGATGCGGCGTTTGGGCCGCTCCAGTGCCTTGCGGATCAGATCGGCCAATCGCGTCCGCGCGATATCGCGGTTACGCGCCTGGCTGCGGGTCTCGTCACATTGAATGACCAACGCACCCTCAAGCGTCCAGCGTCGCCCGGCCAATCGCTTCAAACGGGATTTGACCGGCCCCGGCAAAGACGGCGAACGCGCGGCCTCGAACCGCAATTCCACGGCAGAGGAAACTTTGTTGACGTTCTGCCCACCCGGACCCGAGGCCCGCATGAAACTCTCGGACAACTCCCAGTCATGCAGGGATATTTCTGGTGTAATTTGCAACATACTACGCGGCTTATGCCACCTTATCGCGCCACGAAAAAGGGCCGCACCCTGAAAGTGCGGCCCAATCGAATGGTTTACGGAGGTGGGATCGGTTAGATCACTACAATCCACTTGGGGTCTCCCCCACTTAGGGCTGCCTTAGCAGGCGACCTCCCAAGCTGTTCCGACACCTCGCTCCAATACCTTTCTTGACACTGGATCACCTCCTTTACCTATCTGTTATAACTGGCCAAAGCGTTACACAGCTTTGGCATTCTGCCAAGCATTTTTTCTCAGGCGGGCTGAGATAGGCGGACGGTGATCATCCGAAACGGGATTAGTGCCAGCAAAGCGAGCGACAGTTTTACGCCCCAATCCGCCATCGCCAAAGATACCCAAAGCGGTGCCGCCGGGCCCGCGCCAAGGATTGGCAACACCTCAGCGGCCCAGGACACATCCGTGCCCGTATGCACAAATGACAAGCTGCCGGAAAAAGCGATCGAGAAAAACAGTGCCGTGTCCAGCGTGCTGCCAACCAGTGTCGATACCAACGGTGCACGCCACCATGCGCCCCCCCGCAGGGACGCGAAAATCGACACGTCCAGCAGTTGTGCCACCAAAAACGCGATGCCTGATCCGATGGCAATGCGCACGGTCACAAGCGGTCCAAATTCGCCCATAATCTGCGTGCCGATCAACGAACAGATCAACCCGAAAACGAAACCGACAAACACAACGCGCCGCGCCGCCTGCGCGCCATAGACGCGATTCATTACGTCAGTGACCAGAAAGGCCAGCGGATAGGTAAAGGCCCCCCATGTCAGCCATTGGCCGAACAGAAATTGTACAAGGATGTTTGAGGCCACAACGATGGCGGCCATGGCAAGAATGCCGGGAAGATGTGCGCGGGTCATATGTTTATCCGTTTTGGCAAGGGTGCGGCGACTTGGCCCGCAGGGCGTGCAGACGCTGCGTGCCATATGCCGTCTTTGGCATCGGCGCAAGTCATTCCTTGATCAGGTAATCCACCAGTTCGGTGCGTTGCAGCGACAGGAAATTGTCGTCTGCGATCAGCGTCAGCCAATCTGCCCCATGATCATCGCGCCACACGGCCAGCCCTTCGAGGTTGTCATGAACCCCCGCCCGCGTGGTAAACAGCACCTGCGCAGGGGTGCCGGGTTCGGCCAGGTCAAAACGGCGAACCTGGCTGCGAAATCCCAAAGGTGTAACGGCGCGTTCCAGCAAATAAAACCGGCCTTGCGCATCAAAATCAGCACCCACAGGCAAGAAGGGACCCGACTGTGGGATCGTCCGGGCAACGGACCATTCGCCGTCGTTATAGGTGAATAACGGGAAAGGCCCGGCGCTTGGAGTTGGCCTCTCTGGCAGCGTGTAGAGCGTGCCGTCAGGGTGCAGCGCCAGTGCTTCAAGGGATTTGTTTTTCTGCAACACCACTTCCGCTGGCAGATCTGGCACACGTCGGGCGCGGGCGTTGAAATCGTGGTAGACCAACACGCGGTGATGACGTTCAAACGACACAAAGACGCGCCCCGACGGATGCACTGCCAGTCCTTCTGCATCCGCGTTGTTTTCAAACAGCGGAAAGCCGAAAGTGTTCAGCAAAGGCCGAAATGAGACATCTGATATGCCGGTCACGCGGCCCTTGTCGCGGATCAATGTGGCGACAGCGACCAACCCCCGGTCATTGACCGTTGTCATCTGTGTGCCGCCGGGGTCAAGCTCGATCCCGGAAAATCCCCCGAACCACCAGTCCGCGCCGCGCCAGGTATAACTGCCTTGATAGACCGCGTGCGGGTCTGCGAAAGCCATCTGTGCGGCGCCCATCAGGGCGGCAAAGATCAGTTGGACGACAGGACGGACTGGCACTGTGCAGGCAAATCGGCCAGCACCAGTTCGCGGCGTGGTTTTGCTTTTGGAGGGTTCGGATTAGGCGGTGGCGGGTTCAGAATGTCCGTGACCCATTTTTGCGCATCCGCGCAGCCGTCACCCGCTGGTGGGGCCGCCTGATTGACGCAGCCTTTGGCACCTTTGGGACAGTTCAGGCGGACGTGGAAATGATAGTGGTGCCCATACCAGGGTCGGATTTTGCGCAGCCAGCTACGGTCCCCTTTGGCATCCTTGCACATCTGCACCTTGGCACCGGGAAACACAAAAATCCGCGCTGTCCGTGGGTCAGAGGCCGCCGCCTTGATGATTTCATGATGGGCACGGGTCCACCCGCCATTGACATACGCCCCGTTGGCCCGACGCATCGAGATTGACGAAATACTCTCGCGTGCAGCACGCGACAGGTTCATATCCGTAGCAGGCCGCATCCAGATGTCGATGTCCATGCCGATCTGATGACTGCGGTGCCCGGTCAGCATTGGACCACCGCGCGGCTGGCTCATATCACCGATATAAAGACCGTTCCATCCGGGTTGGCGCGCCGCTTTGGCCGACAGGGTTTTGACAAAATCAACCGTCTGCGGATGTCCCCAATTGCGATTGCGCGATAGTCGCATCGCCTGCCAGGTAGGGCCGGTTTCGGGCAATTGCGCACCGCCGGCCAGACAACCGTTTGCATAACCACCGAAAGGTGCCGAAGACTGTGCTGATCCGCCTGTCTTCGCACCAAACAGCTTTTTCGCCTGCACATTCGACAGGCTGCCCCCCGAAGACCCAATGGTCGGCAGGATCGCGGAGGCTGTTGTCGTGGTGTCTGACGACCCGCCGCAGTTCATCAGCGTCAACGTCAGGGCCGCACAGCAAAAAAGCCGGGATAGGGTCATGATTTGAAATCTCCCTTGGGTTTGACCCAAGCTAACAGGATCAACCCTATGATGAAAAGCCCCACGACAGGGGTGATCCCCAATCGTTGACTGCCGGTCACATCACTGGCGATGCCGATCAGTGCCGGCGCCATGAACGCCGTGGCCTTGCCCGACAACGCATAAAGCCCGAAGGCTTCTGTCATCCGTTCAGGGTTGGCCTGCCGCGTGACCATATTGCGTGACGATGCCTGCAACGCCCCACCCGCCGCACCGATCAACGCACCGGCCACATAGAACAGGATGTCCGGCAGGTTTGATCCGTCGGCCAGGGTGATACCAAAAACCGAGGTCGACGTCAGGGAAATAATCATGCACGAGGTGGCAATCAACACCAGACAACAGCCGACAATGACAGGCTTGGGTCCAATGGCGCGGTCCACACGCCCCCCCAGAACACAAAAGACAGCACCGCTGATCGCCGCCAGAATGCCAAAAACGCCGATGTCCTGAATGGTCCAGTCCAAAACACCAAAGGCATAAAGCCCGCCAAAAGTGTAAAGCCCGTTCAATGCGTCACGGTAAAACATCGACGATCCAAGATAGGCCAGCAGCGACGGATGCGCGGGCAGTGATTTTAATGTTTGCCCTAAATCCTTCAGGCTTTTGCCCAACTGAAACGGCACCGGGTTCGCGATGGCGCGATCACGCGTGTATAGGAAAAACGGCACCATGAAGACGGCAAACCACGCAGCCGTCAGCGGCCCGACGATCCGTGTGTCAGCGCCGGTTTCAGGGTCCAGCCCCAGCAAAGGTTTCAACCCCGCCATCGTGCGCCCGCTATCGCCTGCCTGAAACAGCGCAATCATCACGATCAGCGACAACACACCACCAGCATAACCAAAAGCCCAGCCATCACCGGAAATACGTCCGTGTTCGTCTTTATCAGGGTGAAGATCGGGCAGATAAGAATTGGTAAAGATCGTTGCAAACTCCATCCCGATCAGGCCGACGCCAAAGAAAAACAGCGCCCACAGGACCGAAAAATTGCCCGGCGCCGTCCACCACAGGGCGCCTGCGCCAATCACATAAAGCGCCGAAAAGAACCAGATCCACGGCAGCCGCTTGCCGGATGTATCCGCAACAGCACCCAAAATCGGCGCAAGCAGTGCGATGGCAATGCCCGCCACAGCCAGCCCATACCCCCAATAAGCCTGCGCCAAAGCCTTGGCGGCTGCACTGTCCAAACCGCTGCTCATCAACGACGCAGTGGCGGTTTTCGCAAAATATGGCCCAAAAATAAACGTCAGCATCAACGTATTGTAAGGCTGACTGGCCCAGTCGAAAAAATACCAGCCCCAAATGCGTTTTCGTGCCGAAATCGTAGCCATGTGGCGGTGCCCCCGTCTTGTGTTCTTGCGGATTAAGAACAGGGCAGGGCGTCCAGTGCAAGAAAAGCTTTTAAGCGGCGTCTTGCATTGGCGGCCATGGCCGCAGCGCCTCGGCCGCCACCCAGGCCGCAACCCAATCGGGCATCGCAGGGCTGACCGGGTCCTGACCTAAGGCCGCTATCATCCGCTCAACCGGGATCATTTTGCCTTTTTCCAGCACGGCTGACCGGTAAATCACATGGCTGGCGCACTCTCCGTTCCGCTTCCACATGGATTGCTCAATATACATAAACCGCTCGTCCCAGCACAGCAGCCGACTGCGCGTGGTAAAGCGTTCAAACCCGGTGATCCGGCGGCGATAGCGCACCACACTGCCGGCCATTGTCAGCGTCCACTTGTGACGAAACAGGACGGCGATCAACCCCGCCCGCTGTGCCATGCCAAACCGACCCAGATCATACAAGGTCAGCGCCCGGCCATTGTTCAGCTCTGCGAAGATATCCAGATCCCATGGCCAGCATATGTGATGCGACACGTGCACATCTGTAACGTCAGTGATTGGCGGCATCCGCCGGGCCAGCATGATATCTTTGAAAAACCGAATGAAAGGGAACATGTTTTAGCCTCCTGACTGCGATCAGCGATCCGGCTTTCAAGGCTGAGTGTCAATTCGCTACCTCGCGGCACCCTTGCCCTTTTACGACCCGGTGATTAACTGGGGGGCAATCAAGTAAAAAAGGTCCAACTGATGCAATCGCTGTTCCAAGTTCTGATGCTGCTGCTTGACGTAGTTTGGTTTTTCATAATTGCCCACGTCATCATGAGCTGGCTGATCAATTTTCAGGTGTTGAATTTGCAACAGCCACTGGTGTCGCAAATCTGGTATGGCCTCAATCGCCTGATGGAGCCGATGTACAGCCGTATTCGCCAGTTCCTGCCGCAAATGGGCGGGATTGATCTGGCGCCGCTGGTGGCATTGCTGGCCGTCGCTATCGCGCGGATCGTTTTGGCCAACAATTACGCGCTTTTCGTCTGACATCCGGCGTCGCGGAATATCGCTGTTTTTTATACAGTGACGTTTTTTGCGCGCTGTGGGGGCTTGTTCACTGAATCTTAGTGTGGGAGTCTGCTTTTTAAGAGCAGAATAAAAACAGGAATTCCCCCATGCCCGGCGCTGCCACGCTGTTACGCGACGTCTTTGGCTTTGATGCCTTCCGACCCGGTCAGCAAGACATTGTCGAGGCGGTGACTGACGGGCAGAACGTGCTGGCCATTATGCCCACAGGTGGCGGGAAATCCCTTTGCTTTCAGATGCCTGCGCTGATGCGCGATGGCGTGACGGTCGTCATCTCACCGCTGATTGCCCTGATGCGCGATCAGGTCCGCGCCCTGCAAGAGGTGGGCGTCGCGGCGGGCGCACTGACCTCCGGCAACACGCCCGAGGAAACCGATGCCGTGTTCGAAGCGTTGGAGGCAGGAACCCTCAAACTGCTGTACATGGCGCCGGAACGTCTGGCGGCGGGGTCGGCCATGGGGCTGTTGCGCCGCGTCGGTGTCAGCCTGATCGCGGTAGACGAGGCCCATTGCGTCAGCCAATGGGGCCATGATTTCCGCCCCGATTATCTGCGCATCGGCGAATTGCGCCGGGCGCTGGACGTGCCGCTGGCGGCCTTTACCGCAACGGCAGACGCTGAAACTCAAGCCGAGATTGTGCAAAAACTGTTCGACGGGCACCCGCCCAGATCATTTCTACGCGGGTTTGACCGGCCCAACATTCATCTCGCCTTTGCCGCCAAGGATGGCCCGCGCCGACAAATTCTGGACTTTGCGGTCGCACGCAAAGGTCAATCGGGTATCGTCTATTGCGGCACCCGCGCCAAAACCGAAAGTCTGGCACGCGCGCTGCGCGAGGCGGGACTGGTATCCTTGCATTATCACGGCGGGATGGAAGCCGAGGACAGGCGCATCGCCGAGCGTCGTTTCCAGCAAGAGGACGGGCTGATCGTGGTCGCGACCGTGGCTTTTGGCATGGGCGTTGATAAACCCGATATCCGCTGGGTCGCACATGCCGATCTGCCCAAGTCGATCGAGGCTTATTATCAGGAAATCGGCCGCGCAGGCCGTGACGGCGCCCCCGCCGAGACGCTGACCCTTTTTGGTCCCGAAGACATCCGCCTGCGCCGCAGCCAGATCGACGAAGGTCTGGCCCCGCCAGAGCGTCGCGCAGCAGATCATGCGCGCCTTAACGCTTTGCTGGGTCTGGCCGAGGCTTTGTCCTGTAGGCGACAGGCGCTGCTAGGCTATTTTGATGAGGAAAACATAACCTGCGGCAGATGCGATCTGTGTGACACACCTGCCGATGTGTTTGATGGCACAACAGCCGTGCGCAAAGCCCTGTCCGCGATCCTGCGCACCGAAGAATGGTTTGGCGCAGGCCATCTGATCGACATCCTGCTGGGCAATGAGACCGACAAAGTCAAGGCACGCAGCCATCAGAACCTGCCAACCTTTGGCGTTGGAACCGAATATGACCGTCGCCAGTGGCAGGCGGTGTTTCGGCAGATGATGGGACATGATTTGTTGCGCCCCGACCCTGAACGGCACGGTGCGCTCAGAATGACCGACGCGGCCCTGCCAATCCTGCGCGATCAGGCAAAAATCGACCTGCGCCGCGACAGTATCAAAGCTGCTGGCAACCGGCGCCCTGCAGTCAAAGCGATCGTGTCGGACGAAGATGCGCCGCTGCTGTCGGCCTTAAAGGCCAAGAGGCGCGGCCTGGCCGAAGCAGCCAAAGTACCCGCCTATATCATTTTCACTGACCGCACCTTGGTCGAGATGGCGGAAACCCGGCCACAATCCATGGACGACATGGCGCGGATTGGTGGGGTTGGCGCCAAGAAACTGGAAAGCTATGGCGCGGATTTTCTAAAGGTGATCACCGGCGAAGCGACACAAATGCATCCGACACGCCGCAAACTGGCCGGGCGTGACGCGGGCGCGCTGTATGACCGCCTGCTCGAAGTTCAGGCCGATCTGGCCAAGGGTGACGGCGGCACCGAAAAACCGCTCAGCTGTTCGGCGTCACAACTGGCCAGGATTGCGCAAAACCGCCCCCGCGACGATGCAGCAATGGAACGCCTGCTTGGGGACAAACGGGCGGAACGATTTGGCCCGGCCTTTCTGGACGTCCTGCGCGAAGCGGGCTAGATCATTCGTCAAGCTAATAAGGAATGTCAGATGCTGGTTGTGATTTCACCCGCCAAACGGTTGGACTGGACAGAGCAGAATGTTACATCGACCGCACCCGACTTTCAGGATGACGCGGTACGGCTGGCGAAAACCGCGCGCAACCTGACATTGGGCAAGCTGAAAAGCCTGATGGATTTGTCCGATGATCTTGCCCGGCTCAATCGCGATCGCTTTGCTGCTTTCGCCGAAACGCCCGATCCTGCAACAACGCGCCCGGCCGTTCTGGCGTTTGCGGGTGACACGTATATGGGCCTTGATGCCGGTACTTTGGATGCGGATGCGCTGTCTTGGGCACAAGATCACTTGCGTATTCTATCAGGTCTTTACGGTATCCTGCGTCCTTTGGATGCGATCCAACCGTATCGGCTGGAAATGGGCAGCCGTCTGAAGACCCGTCGCGGTACATCGCTTTATGGGTATTGGCGCGATCAATTGTCGACTGCGCTGAACGCACAGGCGGAGGTTTTGGGAACTGACAAGCTGCTGAACTGTGCCAGTCAGGAATATTTTGGCGCCGTCGCCCCCAAAGCTTTGAAATTGCGCGTAATTACGCCACAGTTCCTTGAGGATAAAGACGACGGTAAACCCCCTAAGATCGTCAGCTTTTTCGCTAAGAAAGCCCGCGGCGCGATGGCGCGTTACGTCATCGAAAACCGAATAAAACACGTCGATGATCTGAAAGACTTTGATGCCGGCGGCTACACCTACCAGCCTCAGTCATCGACAGATGACACAATGGTATTTGTGCGCCCTTACCCAACAGCCTGATGCGGTTTAGGGTCTGTGGCCATCGGATCATTTGCCTCTGCCGGGCAATGGGTGCTGATCTGTTCGAAAATATCTGCCTTGCGCAACGGTTTGGTCAGATAGTGATCCAATCCGGCCTCCAGAATACTTGCGTCGTCACCTGCCAATGCATGTGCCGTCACCGCGACAATCGGGACGTGACCTCCCTTGTCCGTCTCGATCTTGCGGATCATCCCGGTTGCTTGTTTGCCGTCGACTTTTGGCATCGAAATATCCATAAAAATCAAATCAGGATGAAAATCCTGATAGGCATCCACCGCTTGTTGTCCGTCAGCCACGCACATCAAATCAATGTTCAGCGCCTTGGTCATTTTCTGAAACACCAACTGGTTGGTCTTATTGTCATCAGCCGCCAAAATCCGCATGACCCGCCGCTTGCTGGTGGTGCAGATTGCAATGGGCGTGTCTTTTCCGCCCAGTGATCCCGTAACGTCACCGGGGCCAGCGCCTGACATAGGAACCGGTGACAGATCAAGATCTTTCAGTTTCATAAACAGTTGCTGACGTGGAAGCGGTTTTTGCAGCAACCCCTGAACCAAAGCGAAACCCTGGCTTTCCCTTACGATGGCCGGGTTTGAGCTGAGCAGGATAATCGGCATCTCAAACCCTTTTGAGCGTGCAGATTTGGCGAATTCAAGACCGTCTATTCCAGCGGCTTCGTGATCAGCCAAAACAAGATCATAGTCCGCATTCAATTCTTCCAGTGCTTCATCTATGCCGGTCGCAGCCATGACGTTCAGCCCAAGCTGCTGAAACTTGCGCGCAAGAATGCTCCGGTTGACGGCAATATCATCAATAATCATCAGGCGCTTTATCCCGTCTGGCAATTGCGGCGGATCATATTGAAGGGTGTCGGTTGCGGGCAAGGTCACTTTGAATCCAAAGCATGACCCAACGCCGAATTCAGACGTCACCCAAATTTCACCGTCCATCAGGTCGATCAACCGCTTGGTGATTGTCAGCCCCAGACCCGTACCGTCAAACTGCCGATTGCGATCGTTTTCGACCTGATTGAATTCACCAAATACGTGATCAATCATATCAGCCGGAATGCCGATGCCCGTGTCCTCAACCGATACATGTAACGAAACGCAGCCCGTATCATGGTTGGGAACGCCGGTGACACGGATCACAACATGACCACGCGCGGTGAATTTGATGGCGTTACCGATAAGATTGGTCAGAATCTGCCGCAAACGACCGGGATCACCGATAAACTGCGACGGTAAGAATAAATCATAGTCCAGTGTCAGGATCAGACCTTTTTCCTGCACCAGATGCTGCATCAATAGGATGACTTCCTGAATGCTGGCTTCCAAATCCATAGGCTCTGGGTGCAGTTCAAGCTTGTCTGCCTCGATCTTGGAATAATCCAGCACATCGTTGATAATGACCAGCAACGCCTCGCCGGAATTTTTGATCGTATCTACATAAAGCCGCTGTTCTTCGGACAAAACTGTGTCGCTCAGGACGTCGGCCATACCAACAACGCCGTTCATCGGGGTGCGGATTTCATGGCTCATGTTGGCAAGAAAGGATGATTTGGCCCGGTTCGCGTTTTCCGCATTGGCCCGGGACAAGCGTAATTGTTCTTCGTTTCTGACAGATTCCGAGATGTTCAGAACCAAAGACACAATATCGCCATCCGGTCCACGCTGGTCAATCATCTTAAAGTATTGCCCATTCCAGAGCCTTACAACGATGGGCGTCGGGGCGGGCTGCTGCATCCGTTCGGTCATTTTCTGGCGCCATTCGCGGGGCTGATATTCCCCGATGTCGACGATGCCTTCATCCGTCAGATATTGCAGGATTGTGACGTAATTTACCCCTGATTTGACCTCTTCCAGCCCGTCAAAAACACCAAGATAGGCCCGGTTTGCCATGATCAGTTCGTTGTCGGAATTAAACAAGGCGAACCCATCCTTGATAGATTCAATGGATTGCCACAAGCGCCGTTCAACCAGTTGCACCTTTTCGTTTGCCGCTGACAAATCGGATTTCACACGTTGGTTTTCGTGGCGCACATTGGCCACTTCAGCGCGCGTTTCCGAGATTTCTTCGGTCAAGGCGCGCGCGTTATTGTTCAGCTTTTGGTTTGCTGCAAACAGTTCCGCTTGTCGCAATTCAAGCAGACGCTCAGCGGCCAGCCTTCCGCGCCGTTCTTGAGCCATTTTATTGGCGAGGTTCATTTACCGCTCCGCAGACACCAATTCTTCAGGTCTGCGCACCCTGCTGCGTCCAGGTGAATATCTGCTTAAAGTGGGTTCAGATCCTTAGCTCAAGGACGGCGCTGTGGTGCGCGGCGCAATATCAGGCCATGTTTGTCGTCTGAATTGAACCCAAGTTTCTGATAAAATCCGACCGCATCAAAGGCCCTGCCAGACAGAAGCATTATTTTATAGGCATCCTGCGCCCAGGCGTGCTCAATCGCACTGCGCATAACCGCGCGTCCCAGACCGTGCCCCTGATGTGCCTTTTGTGTCACCACGTTTTCGATCAGGCTGTAAGGGCGTCCACCAAAAGTCATGTTTGGCAAGACATGCACAGTCGCCATGGACACGATGCGCCCGGCTTTTTCAGCCCCGAATATGGCGGTGCCCTCTAACCCGAGGATTTGTTCAAACCGTGACTGTCCCTCGAGGCCCTGTGCCACCGGAATATCACCAACCAATTCTCGATATAGCACCAGCGCGTCATCAAAATCGGCAGGCGCCAAAACGCGGACCGTGCGCTCCATCATCTGCGTCCTTCGCGCATCCAGGCAGCAGTTATCAGGCCGGCGCTAAGCAATAAGACCAACCAGCCGGGCAGCAATCCGGTTTGGCGCACGTCTCTGGTTTCAAACGCATCGCGGGGCGTCAGCCCAATCCATCCGCGCCCTGCCGCCGGACGGCCAAACCGGACATCGCGGATCCGGGGTATGCCCGCGTCGATCCGGAATACGCCGCCGCGCCCGTCGGCCATAACAGGTGCCAAAACGTCGCCGGTGGCGATGGTCTGTTCAAATTCACGTGGGCTGGCAGGGCCAAGGCCGATGACCGCAGTCTGATCGCCATTCTCCAGACGGTAAAGGCCTATTTCCGGACCCTCAAATCCCCCCTCAAACACACCGGGGTCAATCTCTGTCAGCTCAATCTCACGGGTCTCGCCTGCAGGGTCAGTGATCTGAACGGGTGGCACCGTTTCGGCCAAAGTCCGACGCCTGATCCGCATCAGCTGACCGGTTGCATTTGCTGTCAGCGCTTCTTCTTCCAGCTCTGGTTCTTTCATCAGCCAATGCGCCAGCCTGCGTAGCAATTCAAGCTGCGGCCCACCGCCTTCAAATCCGCGGTTCCAAAGCCAAGCGTGGTCCGAGGCAAGCAAGGCAACGCGTCCTTCTTCGACTTTATTCAATACCAGCAAGGGACGGTCATCCACGCCGGACATCACAACATTGCCTTGCGGATTGGTCACATCGACCTGCCGCAACCAGCGCCCCCAATCACCGCCACCGGGCAGACCGGTTGTCACCGGGTGTCGTTTGCCAATCTCTGTCACCACTGGAAGGTACGGTTGTTCTACCACGCGCGCCGTGGGGGCTGCGGGCAATGCCAGACCCAAGGGCGAGCGGAAAAGACTGTCCGCACCGGCAAAATCAGGCCCGGCTGCCACCAACACGGCGCCACCGCCACGCACATAATTCGCCACATTCTCAAGATAGAGCGCAGGCAGAATGCCACGCCGTTTGTACCGGTCGAAAATGATCAGATCAAAGTCGTCAATCTTCTCTAAAAACAGCTCCCGCGTGGGGAATGCGATCAAGCTTAGCTCGCCGACAGGCACGCCGTCTTGCTTTTCAGGTGGGCGCAGAATTGTAAAATGCACCAGATCAACCGAGCTGTCCGATTTCAGCAGATTGCGCCATGTGCGCCCACCGGGATGTGGCTCTCCCGAGACCAGAAGCACGCGCAAACGATCGCGCACACCGTTCATCTGGATCAGGGCGGTGTTGTTGCGGTCTGTCAGCTCACCCGCCACAGGCTGCAAAGAAAACTGGATCACATTGCGGCCACTGTGTGGCAGGGTCACGGGCAGTTCGACGTCACGCCCAATGGGCACGCGAAATGTCTGCGCCGGGGCGCCATCGACAGAAATATCCAAAGCGGCAAGGCCCGAATTTTCCGGCACATTCCCCATGTCGTCGATGCGCAAGGTCAAGGTCACGGCTTCGTCGATGATTGCAAAAGCAGGCGCATTGCTGACGGTAATGCGGCGGTCCCAATCGGTGTCTTTGCCGGTCTGCAGCAGATGCATCGGCGCGGGCAGGACAAGTGGCAAATCCGCGTCGTGGATCTGCCCGTCGCTGACCGCAATTATCCCCGCGATCCGGGCGCGCGGTTCCTCGGCCAATGCGGTGCTGAGCGCGGTCATCAACTGTGTCCCTGCGTCGCCCGTATCATCCGTAACGGTGACGCGGCGCACTTCGGTATTGGGGCGCGCGTCAATACTGGCGGCCAATGCGTCTGCCGTGCGTGTGGTCTGTGCGGACCTGTCGGACAGGTTCTGGCTGGCGCTCGTGTCCTCCAGCACCACCACAATATCCGACAGCGGTGCGCGGTCTTCCTGCTGGTAGGCAGGGCCGGACAGTGCCCCCAGCACAACCATTGCCGCCAAGGCGCGCAAGGCCCAACCGTTCAGGCCCCGCAGCGACGCCAAAACGATACCGGCAAATGCGATAATCGCCAAGGCAACCAGCAAAGGGATCGGAAGCAGCGGATCAAAGACGATGCTTGCGGTCATTGGCCCAACCGATCCAGCAGTGCAGGCACGTGGACCTGATCGGATTTGTAGTTGCCGGTCAGCACATGCATCACAAGGTTTATCCCAAATCTATAGGCCAGTTCACGTTGCCGTTCGCCGGTAAATCCGCGCCCAATCGGCACCAGTGGCGCACCCGCCCCGGTCACCGCCCATGCTGATGCCCAATCATTGCCGCCAATCACCACCGGCGTCACGCCATCGTTGAGATTGCGAAAGGGCATGCCTTCGATTTTCTCGGAATCCGGCGGTGCTGCTTCAACCCAGACATCGCGGCTGGTGTGACGCCCCGGAAAATCCTGCAACAGATAAAACGTGCGCGTCAGGACGTGGTCGGCTGGCAACGGCTCAAGCGCGGGAATGTCCAAAGGTGCCGCCAGATCCTGCAACTTGCGCCCATTTCCGCTTGCGGTGCCAAAGCGTGCGATATCTGCGTCGCGTGTGTCGAACAGGATCAACCCGCCGGAGCGCAAATAGGCGTTTAACTTCGAATAGGCGTCAGAGGAGGGACGTGGCTGATCCGGCGTCACTGGCCAATAAAGGATCGGAAAAAACGCCAGTTCATCGCTTTCAAGATCTACGCCGACAGGCTCCGCCGGCTCCACTGACGTGCGAAAGAACAAGACGTCAGACAGACCGCGCAACCCTGCCTGGGCCACATCGTCGATTTTGGCATTGCCCGTCAGCACATGCGCCAGAACAACATCCCCCGTTGCGGCCAGTGCAAATGTGTTGCCGTCTTCGGATTGGGCGCCAACACCACCGGATGCGAAGACAAGCATCGCGGCAAGCAATATCGTGGCTGAAGTCGTGCCGCTTTTGACCTGACCCAACAAACGACCGCTAAGCGCCAGTGATGCAAAAATATCCATAAACAGCATTAGAATAGAAAGCCCCAGCAACCATCCCGTGATCGGCAGTTCCGGGGCGACGGCAAATCCCCGAACAGGCACATCCGCTGGCCATGAGGCAGGTGTCAAAACGGCATCTGGGCTCAGTACATTGCGCGCCAGACTGCGGTCGGCTGAGGTATAAATGCCGGGGCGCAGGGCAGGGCCATTGGGCAAGCTGACCAGATCGGACCCCGCAACACCGGGCAGATTGCCCGCATCCGACAACACCCCGAACCCGTCCAGAACCCGGTCAGGCGTCCAAACCGTGCCTTCAAGACCTGCGGCATCAGGTGTCGACGCCGACGCCGAGGAAATCGCCAGACGTTCCATCATCTCGACAAACAACCCCGACAGCGGCAGGCTGGACCACTCTGCTGTCGCGGTGACGTGAAACAATACGATCTGACCTTGGCCCAGCGTCTTTCGGGTCACCAGAGGCGTGCCATCTGTCAGCTCTGCAATCACGCGATTGGCCAATGTCGGGTCAGGCTGGGCCATCACTTGCGCTGTCACCCGCACGTCATCGGGAATGCGCAGGCCAAAAAACGGCGAGGTTTCCGAGAACGGCGCCAGCGCTTTCGGCTCGCCCCAGCTCATCGCGCCGCCGACACTGCGCCCGCCAGTGCGCAGACGCACCGGCATCATCGGGTCTTCTTCCACGCGGCTGATATCGCTGGCGGCGATGCGCGGCCCGGCGAACCGCACCAGCATGCCGCCGGCGTCGATCCATGCCGTCAAGGCTTCGGCCTCACCCGGTGCCAGCGTCGCCACATCCGCCAATACGATCACATCGGGGTTGGCGGGCAATACATCATCCAATGCCCCCCGGATCAGATCGGCACTGGGCTGCAACGCCTGTTCGATATAGTGTAACGGGGCCAGCAATTGCAGCCCTTCGCGGTTCTCACGACCTGCGATCAAAGCAACTTCGCGACGACGCAACCCGTCATCTGCCAGCGTTGTGGCCCCGGCAGAGCGTTGGCCCTGAATGTCGAACCGGGTGATCCGTGCGCGCAATTCCGAAGGCAAAGACAACGACGCAGTGGCCGAAACCTCACCTTGGGCAAACCGGGTTGAAACGTTGGCCAAAATGCGCGCATTGCCCGCCGGATCGCGCCCCTGCGCTTGCAACTGGATTTCGCGCTCTGGTCCGCCAGCGGCGCGCAAGGCTGTCAGTTGCACCGCACCATCGGCATAGACCGAAGGCTTCAATGCCAAAACATTGGCGCTGGTCTGGTACACTTCGACCGCGCCGCGACTTTGCAGGGCGGACAACACCCCATCGCGACCCGGATAATCCAATCCGTCGCTGAACCAAAGCGTGTCGAACTGCGCCTCATCTTCTATCGCGGTTATGGCCGCTGCCGTTCGGCTGGTGTCAGGTTGCCATGGCGCCGGTGTAAACCCGGCCAAACGCGCGCGCCAGTCATTGACGGATTGAAACACCGGCGCTTCGGGTTGCGAAAGTGACATCACAGCGACGGTTCTGCTGGCGCGTCCTGCCCGGATCAATTGCGCCTCGACCGCCTGCATCTGATCGGGCCAGCGTGTCGCCCCGGCCCAACTGCCATCAAGCAGGATCAGCAAAGGTCCATCGCCGCGCGCCTGATCCTCCTGCGGGTTCAGAACCGGCCCGGCAAGACCCAGGATAATCGCGGTGACAGCAAGGATACGAAGCAACAGCAACCACCACGGCGTGCGGTCGGCAACCGTGTTTTCATCCTGCAGCCCCAGCAACAGGGCCACACCCGGAAACAGCTTGCGGATCGGCGCCGGTGGGACAGCGCGCAATATCAGCCAAAGCACCGGTAAAGCGAACAGTGCCAGCAACAGCCAGGGCGCGGTAAACCCGATGCCGCCCAAAACCGTCATGCCCTGCTCCTGCCGCCATCAAGGGCGCGGTACATCCACAAAAGTGCCGATTGCGCCGATTGGTTGGTGTGGTGCAACCCGTATCGCCAGTCGGTCACAGCGCATAGGTTTTGCAACTCGGCCTTGCGAGCGGCCAACCTGTCCAGATACCTGTCGCGCAGATCTGTGGCTTTTAGCGTTTCATGTGACAAGGTGCCGCCGACACTGTCAAAGATCGTGCGCCCCCGGAAGGGGAACGCTTCCTCGGATGGGTCAAGCACATGGTAAAGCACACCGCGCACACCGCGATCTGCCGCTTTGGTCAGTGCCGTTTTCACCTGTTCCAGATCGCCCAGAAAATCGGAAATAAACACCGCCCGCGCATTGGGGATCATCGCGCGGCTTTCGGGCGGGCTGTAATCTTCGGGGGCATCAAGGCTGAACATCTCGGCCAGCCGTATCACCTGCGCGTTGCCTTGTCGCGGCGGCAGCAGCGTGCCGGTCAGCCCGACCCGTTCCCCGCCGCGTACCAGCAAAATCGCAATCGCCAGACCCAGAATGCGCGCCCGGTCCACCTTTTGCGGTGTGGCATTGTCGCCCGAGAACCGCATCGAGGCCCCCTGATCGACCCAAAGCATCACCGATTGTGCAATTTGCCATTCGCGTTCACGCACAAATTCCAGATCGCCCCGGGCTGACCGTCGATGGTCAATCATCCGTCTGCTATCGCCGATCTGAGCAGGTCTGTATTGCCAGAAATCATCGCCCATCCCCGCGCGCCGCCGACCATGGTCGCCCAGCAATACCGCACCCGCCAATTGCTCAGCGCGCGCCAAAAGGGCGGGCAGCCATGCTGCCTCAACTTCGGATTTTGCACGCAGGGTTTGGGCAGTGTTCACGCGGCGGCCTGCCGGTCCGCCAGACCTGCGGCGGTGGTCTCGATCAGATCATACAGGCTGTCACCGCGCGCCCGCGCGGCAAAGTTCAGTGCCATCCGGTGGCTTAGAACCGGGCGCGCCATATCAATCACATCCTCGGCCGAGGGCGCCAAACGCCCTTGCAACAAACAGCGCGCCCGCACGGCCAGCATCAACGCCTGAGCCGCACGCGGTCCCGGACCCCAGGCCACAGTTTCGCGCACTTGCTGGGATGCGCCCTCCTCAGACGGGCGGAAGGCACGCACCAGATCGAGGATCATTTCAACCACCGATTCCCCAACCGGCATACGCCGCAAAAGGGTCTGTGCCGCCAGCAGTTCATCCGCAGTAAAGACCTGGCTTGATTGCGCATCCTCGTCACCGGTTGTTGCCAGCAAGATGTCACGTTCGGTTCCGCGATCTGGATAGTCGACGTCAATTTGCACCAAAAACCGGTCAAGCTGCGCTTCGGGCAACGGATAGGTCCCTTCCTGCTCAATCGGGTTTTGCGTCGCCAGCACGTGAAACGGCACACCCAGTGCCCGGTCAACGCCCGCAACAGTCACGGTTTTTTCCTGCATCGCCTGCAACAGTGCGGACTGCGTGCGCGGTGAGGCGCGGTTAATCTCATCCGCCATCAAAAGCTGGCAAAAGATCGGACCCTGCACAAAGCGAAACGCGCGGCTGCCATCCGCGCCGGTGTCCAACACCTCAGAGCCCAAAATATCGGCAGGCATCAGATCAGGCGTAAACTGAACCCGGTTGCCATCTAGCCCCATCACCGTACTCAGCGTCTCAACCAGCCGCGTTTTACCCAGACCGGGCAGACCAATCAGCAACCCATGACCCCCGCACAAAAGTGCCGTCAATGTCAGATCGACAACCCGTTCCTGCCCGATGAACCGCTTTGTGATCGACGCTTTGGCTGCCGCCAGCTTTTCGCCCAAGGTTTCAATCTGGGCCACCATATCGTCTGGATTACTCATGACATCTTGCTCCGATGGATTATACTGTTGATGTAACTCTATCGCGTAACAGGGAAATGGCAAAAGCAATGAGCGGACAAAATACCGTGACACCCTCGGCAGATAGCCTTGTGGCAGCTATTTCTGCCGAAAAAACACGCGGTTTGCCGCCGGTGCACCTGTGGAACCCTGATTTTTGCGGTGATCTGGACATGCGTATCGCCCGTGACGGCACCTGGTTCTATCTGGGAACGCCAATTGGACGCCCGGCTCTGGTTAAATTGTTCTCATCGATTCTCAAGAAAGAGGGGGATGACTACTTCCTTGTAACTCCGGTCGAAAAAGTCGGGATCACCGTCGATGACGCGCCCTTTGTGGCCCAGGATTTCGATGCAAAAGGCGAGGGCCAGGATCAGATTTTGCAATTCACCACTCATGTCGGCGACGTGGCCGTCGCTGGCCCCGACAATCCGATCCGCGTTGAACGCGACCCCGAGACCGGTGAGCCATCGCCCTACATCCTTATCCGCAGCAATCTTGAGGCGCTGATCGACCGAAAAAGCTTTTACCGGCTGGTCGATCTGGGTGCGCACCACCAAGGCTGGTTTGGCCTGTGGTCAGGCGGCGTATTTTTCCGCATCATTCCTTCAGACGAATTACCCTGACGCCCGGCTCTAATGCGCCTCGGCCCAATTCGCACCCTGACCTGCATCCACGGTCAGCTTCACATCCAGTTTAACCACCGGATCAGCCGCATTTTCCATCACATCACGCGCGGCGGTGATCAAGTCATCGACCGCGCCTTCTTGCACCTCGAATAGCAATTCATCATGTACCTGTAACAGCATCGTTGCTGGTATATCCGCAATCGCCTCAGGCATGCGTATCATTGCGCGTCGGATCACATCCGCGGCAGTGCCCTGAATAGGCGCGTTGATCGCAGCGCGTGCGGCAAACCCCGCATGCGGGCCCTTGGCACCAATATTCGGCGTGTGAATTTTGCGGCCAAACAGCGTCTGAACAAACCCGTGTTCCTTTGCAAACGCCTTGGTGTCATCCATGTAGGTCCGAATGCCAGGAAAGCGTTCAAAATACCGATCAATAAACCCCTGTGCCTCGGAACGGGGGATGCGCAGGTTGCGCGCCAGCCCGAACCCTGAGATGCCGTATATCACGCCAAAGTTGATCGCTTTCGCGCGCCGCCGCACGTCCGGCGTCATCTGATCAAGGGGGACGTCGAACATCTCGGACGCGGTCATGGCGTGAATGTCCAACCCATCGTCAAACGCCTGTTTCAGCGCGGGTATTTTCGCGATATGCGCCAGGATCCGCAGCTCAATCTGGCTGTAATCCAGCGCCACCAGGGTTTTGCCCGGCTCCGCAATGAACGCCTCGCGAATGCGGCGGCCTTCTTCAGTACGAATGGGGATGTTTTGCAGATTCGGATCGGTTGAGGCTAAACGCCCGGTTGACGCACCCGCAATCGAATAAGACGTGTGCACGCGGCCCGTGTCCGTGTTGATATGGGTCTGCAACGCGTCTGTGTAGGTCGATTTCAGTTTGCTCAACTGTCGCCAATCCAGAACCCGCGCGGGCAATTCATGCTCCGTCGCAAGGTCTTCCAGAACATCAACACCGGTGGCATAGGCCCCGGTCTTGCCCTTTTTGCCGCCTTCAATCGCCATTTCATCAAACAGAATCTCGCCCAGCTGCTTGGGCGATCCGACATTGAACTTGCGCCCCGCCAGCCCGTAAATCTCATCCTCCAGCCCCGCCATCTTTTGGGCAAAGGCATTCGACATCCGGCTCAGCGTATCGCGGTCCACCTTGATGCCGGATCGCTCCATCTGCGCCAATACCGGCACCAAAGGCCGCTCCAGCGTCTCATAAACCCGCGTAACCTGAGCGCTATGCAACTGCGGTTTGAACATCTGCCACAAACGCAGGGTGATATCGGCGTCCTCGGCGGCATAGGCCACAGCGTCTGCCAGCGGCACCTTGTCGAAGGTCACTGCAGATTTGCCTGACCCCAGCAGCGGTTTGATCGGAATAGGTGTGTGATTCAAATACCGCTCTGACAATGTGTCCATGCCGTGATTGTGCAGGCCCCCATGCATCGCATAAGACATTAGCATCGTGTCATCTATCGGTGCCACAGTAATGCCGACTTGCGCGAAAATCTTGGCGTCGTATTTCATATTCTGCCCGATTTTGACAATGCTTTCATCCTCCAAAACCGGCTTGAGCATCTCTAACGCCATGGCGACCGGCATCTGCCCCTCCGCCAGATCATCCGAGCCGAACAAATCTTCCCCTGCGTGCACCTTATGGATTAACGGAATATAGCAGGCCTCGCCCGCCTCAACGCATAGCGATATGCCCACCAGATCGACGGTCATCTCATCAAGACCGGTGGTTTCGGTGTCCACCGCCACATAACCGCGCTCATAAATCCGGTCGATCCAGATCTGCAAAGCCGCCGCATCGCCAACATGCTCGTAGCGCGCCGGATCAAACGCGATCTCTGCTGCAACAGGCGCATCTGGCGACAACGCAGCCTTGTCCTCGATCACCGGAGGTTCCATTCCAAACCGATCCGCCACCCGCTTGGTCAGCGTGCGAAACTCCATTTCAGCCAGAAACGGCATCAACACATCAGGATCAGGCACCTTGACCTCCAGATCATCCAACCCGAAATCCAACGGTGTGTTTTCCTCCAGCAACACCAATTTGCGCGACAACCGTATCTGGTCGGCATTGTCAATCAGCGTCTCCCGGCGCTTGGGCTGCTTGATCTCGCCTGCGCGCTCCAGCAACGCGTCCAGATCGCCGTATTCATTGATCAGCAAAGCCGCCGTTTTGACACCAATCCCTGGTGCTCCGGGCACATTATCCGCAGAATCCCCGGCCAAAGCCTGAACATCGACGACACGCTCAGGGTAGACGCCGAATTTCTCGAACACACCGTCGCGGTCAATGCGCTTGTTCTTCATCGCGTCCAGCATTTCAACACCGTTCCCGACCAACTGCATCATGTCCTTGTCGGAACTGATGATGGTGACCCGCCCGCCTGCATTGCGCGCCTGCACCGACAAGGTGGCGATAATATCGTCCGCCTCAAAGCCTTCCTTTTCCTTGCAGGCTATGTTGAAAGCTTGCGTCGCGCGGCGGGTCAGGGGCATCTGCGGGCGCAGATCTTCTGGCATCGCCTCGCGGTTGGCCTTGTAAAGATCATACATATCATTGCGGAACGTGTGACTGCCTTTGTCGAAAATCACCGCCACATGCGTTGGGGCGTCCGGACCTGTGTTATCCTCGACATAGCGCTGCACCATATTGCAAAATCCGGCGACAGCCCCAATCGGCAACCCGTCAGATTTGCGTGTCAGCGGCGGCAGCGCGTGATAGGCACGGAAAATAAAGGCCGATCCGTCGATCAGATGCAGATGATGGCCTTTGCCAAATGTTCCCGACATCGCGTTACTCCCCGCCAATCAGCGCCTTTGTGCCACGAAGCGGCCAGGTCCGCCAGCCGCCAATCTGGCCCCGGACCCCCCAGGTGCCCGTACCGCAAGAGGTATGTTTCTGAGCCCTGATTCACCCTTCTGGAAAATACTCCCGCCGGAGGCTCCCGCACTCAAAACAGCGGTCGTTCGATCTGAGGGGGCTAAACCTTGCCCTCGAAATCCTTATGCACGAATTTGCAGTCGCAATACCCGCATTCCACCCAGCCGGTGTTTTGTGGGATCTGCAGCCAGACACGCGGATGCCCCAGCGCGCCTTCGCCGCCGTCACAGGCCACGCGGTAACTGTTTACGATCTGTATCTCGGGGGCAGGCAGGGTCATGGGCATATCCTTAAGGATGGCAACGTCGGGTGTGCATGTTATGACCAAACAGCAGCCCATGGGCAAGGCCGCGATTGTGGCCTATGCGCGGTTAATCCGTGCGAGATAGCAGTTGTTGCGGGCGGACCTGATGTGGATGTAGGCAACACCGGGATCGGCGTAGATGTCGTCAACCTTTGCGGTCATTTCGGCGGGTGTTACGATATTGCCTGTGCCATAGACGATGCGGTCCTGATTGGAATACCCTTTGATCAGATAGCTGGCCGAGGTGGTGATAATCGGCGGCAACGTGCTGGCATCGTCATGGCGGGTGCAGGCATCAGCGCAGATAAATATCGGCCCGGTCTCGGCGTATGGGTGCAAGTCCTGAAACGGCCGATGCGCAAGGACCAGCATATCAGACCCTTCGGGGATGTTTTGCAGACAATGTCGGCAGGGATTGCCGGGACCGTCTGACACCATACGCTCGGGTGTTTGTCCGTGTGCGTCTGATCCTCCGGCTTGCCAGTGGCGGACGATGTCAGTGGGGAGTGCTGTGAAAGTGACCATGGTTTCCTCCATATGTGTTCATGGTTTATGGGTCAGGGCGCGCCACCGGGCGACCCGGATATTGCGCAAATGCAAGAAAGACTCGAATTAGAACAAAAGGTGAATATAATGGGGTCTGTTATGTTTGCCGAATTGTCCATCACCTCAAACTTCAGCTTCCTTATGGGTGCCTCCCACCCCGAGGAATACATGACCCGTGCCGCATGGCTGGGCATGAAAGCGATTGCCATTGCCGATGAAAATTCGGTGGCCGGTATCGTGCGGGCACACACGCAGGCGCGCAGTATCGCCCGGCAGGTGCGTGAACGCGCTGAGTGGGACACCGTCCACGGCCCCATTGGGCCACCGGACCCAGGTGGCAGCACCGGTCCGGATTTTGCGACCCCAAGGCTGATCCCGGCGGCCAAATTGGTCTTTACCGATGCCCCACCCGTCACCGTCTTGCCAGTATCGCGGACCGGCTGGGGCAACCTGTGCCGCATCCTGTCTACTGGACGGCTGCGCGCGACAAAGGGCAGTTGTGATTTACAACTCAGGGACCTGACGCAGCGCTGCGGCGATCTGCACCTGCTGCTTTGGCCGCAAGGCGCGCAGTGGCAGGTCGCCGCGCAGCAGCTCAGGCAAAAGGCACCGGGTGCCCTGCATATCGTGATGAGCCCGCAGTACGATGGGCGTGATGCGGCGCGCTTTGACCGGCTTAGCGCAGACGCCGCCCGCCTTGATCTGCCGACGCTGGCCAGTGCGGCCCCGCGCATGCACCGTGGCGCGCGCCGGCGGTTGGCGGATGTGGTCACGGCCATACGCACTGGCACCAAAGTCGATGATCTGGGGCGCGCGGCATTGGCCAACAGTGAACAACGCCTGCGCTCGGGGGCCGAAATGCAGCGCATGTTTGCCGCCCATCCGGGCGCAGTGGCCGCCAGTCATGCGCTGGCGCAGCGGCTGAATTTTTCGCTGGATGAATTGCGCTATGAATACCCCAGCGAAGGCACGGCGCGCGAAACACCTACCCAGCGGTTGCACCGTCTGGCCCATGCCGGGTTGGACTGGCGCTATCCGTCGGGGGCCTCACAAAGGGTGTACAAACTGCTGGCCCATGAACTGGCCCTGATCGCCAAGCTGAAATATGAACCCTATTTCCTGACCGTGCGCGACATTGTGCATTTCGCCCGGTCGCGCAACATCTTATGTCAGGGGCGCGGATCGGCGGCCAATTCGGTGGTGTGTTACTGCCTTGGCGTCACCTCGGTCAGCCCCGAGATTGGCACCATGGTGTTTGAACGCTTCGTCTCGGAGGCCCGGGATGAGCCGCCCGACATTGATGTCGATTTCGAACATGAGCGTCGCGAAGAAGTGATCCAGCACATCTATGAACGCTATGGCCGTCACCGCGCCGGGCTGTGTGCCACGGTGGTCCATTACCGCGGCAAACGCGCCATCCGCGAGGTGGGCCGCGCCATGGGGCTGACCGAGGATACGATTTCCGCGCTCAGTTCCCAGCTTTGGGGTTTTTTCAGCACCAAAGGCATCGAGGCCGAACGCATGGCCGAGATCGGGCTGGATCCCAACGACCGCCGCCTGCAGCAAACGCTGGATCTGGTTTATGAGATCGACGGCTTTCCGCGCCATCTGTCCCAGCATGTCGGCGGGTTCATCATCACCCAAGGCCGTCTTGACGCATTGGTCCCGATTGAAAACGCCACGATGGAGGGGCGCACGGTCATTTGCTGGGATAAGGATGACATCGACACATTGGGCATTCTCAAGGTCGATGTGCTGAGCCTGGGAATGTTGACCTGCATCCGCAAAGCGTTCGATCTGCTGAAAATGCACCACCGGGTCGATCACACGCTGGCCACCCTGCCGCCCGAAGATCCGGCGGTCTATGACATGTTGTGCCGTGCCGACAGCATTGGGGTTTTTCAGGTGGAAAGCCGCGCGCAGATGAATTTCCTGCCCCGCATGCGCCCGCGTAATTTCTATGATCTGGTGATCGAGGTGGCGATCATCCGGCCCGGCCCGATTCAGGGCGATATGGTGCATCCCTTTATCCGCCGCAGAAATGGCGAGGAGGAAGTCAGTTTCCCTTCGGATGAGTTGGGCGCGGTGCTGAGCAAGACGCTGGGCGTGCCGCTGTTTCAGGAACAGGCGATGCAGATCGCCATCGTGGGTGCCGGGTTCACCCCCGATCAGGCGGACCGGTTGCGCCGGTCGCTGGCGACGTTCAAGAAACATGGCAATGTCAGCGAATTTCGCACGTTGTTTCTGCGCGGCATGGCGCGCAAAGGCTATGACGCGGATTTTGCGGAACGCTGTTTCAGTCAGATCGAGGGCTTTGGCAGCTACGGTTTCCCTGAAAGCCATGCTGCCAGCTTTGCGCTGCTGGTCTATGCCTCAAGCTGGATAAAATGCCACCATCCGGGGATTTTCGCCTGTGCGCTGCTGAACGCCCAGCCGATGGGGTTTTATGCCCCCGCCCAGATCGTGCGCGACGCCCGCGAACACGGTGTCGAGGTGCGCGCCATCTGTGTGAACGCCAGCTTTTGGGACAATGTGATGGAACCGGACGGGCAGGGTGGGTTGGCCCTGCGGCTGGGATTTCGCCAGATCAAAGGTCTGTCTGAGGACGACGCAAGCTGGCTGACGGCAGCACGGGGCAACGGCTATCAATCGGTGCGCGATGTCTGGCGCCGTGCAGGTCTGGCGCCGGGGGTGGTGGAACGGCTGGCCGAAGCGGATGTGTTTCAGGCCATTGGCCTGAACCGGCGTGCCGCCCTGTGGGACGCCAAGGCACTGGCCCCCGGCGCGCCGCTGCCGTTGTTTTCAGGCGATATGGATGGCGAGGCGATCACCGAGCCTGCGGCATATCTGCCCGAAATGACCATGGGCGAACATGTGGTTGAGGATTATGTCGCCATGCGTCTTAGTTTGCGTGCGCATCCTTTGGCATTGCTGCGGCACCGGTTGACCTATGCGGCAGGTGCGGCACCATAAGAGTTTTTATGCCTCCGGCGGCGATATTTTTACCATTTGGAAGCGGGGCGTGTGAAAGAGGTTCACCCTTTGGCGATGAATGGGTAAAAGGCCTCAGACAAAGGCAGCAGGAGCGCGCAGCATGACTATTCCGAAACCTGTGGTGTTGTGCATTCTGGATGGCTGGGGTCTGAGTGCGACCGAGCAGGGCAACGCGCCCGCGCAGGCCAGGACGCCGAATTTCGATGCGATCATGGCAGATTGTCCGAATGCTACGCTGATCACCTATGGGCCGGATGTCGGATTGCCACGCGGGCAGATGGGTAATTCGGAAGTCGGGCATACCAATATCGGCGCTGGCCGGGTCGTGGCGATGGATCTGGGCCAGATTGATCTGGCCATCGAAGAGGGGCGTTTTGCCGGGAACGCGGCTTTGAGTGACTTTGTGGCGCGGCTGAAATCTACGGGCGGGACCGCGCATTTGATCGGTGTTGTCTCGGATGGCGGGGTGCATGGGCATCTGAGCCATATGGTCGCTGCCGCAAAAGCACTGCATGGCGCGCAGGTACCGGTGGTTATTCATGCGCTGACCGATGGGCGCGATGTGGCGCCGAAATCGGCAATGGGGTATATTGAGGCACTGGCGGCTGAGTTGCCTGAAGGCATCGAAATCGCGACCGTTTCGGGGCGGTATTTTGCGATGGATCGTGACAATCGGTGGGACCGGGTGGCGCGGGCGTTCCGGGCCATCGTGGCGGGCGAGGGGATGGAGGCTAAATCTGCCGGGGACGGTGTTGCCCAGGCCTGCGCGCGCGGCGAAACGGATGAGTTTATTTCACCGACAGTTATTGGCGGTTATGCCGGGGCCCGCGATGGTGACGCGGTGTTTTGTCTCAATTTTCGCGCCGACCGGGCCCGCGAGATTATGGCGGCAATCGGCCAGCCGGATTTCAACGCCTTTGATCCCGGAAAGCGGCCTGAATGGTCAGCTCTGATGGGGATGGCGGAATATTCGGATCAGCATGTCCGTTATATGACCACGATGTATCCCAAGCCAAGCATTGTGAACACGTTGGGGGCATGGGTTGCGTCCCACGGCAAGCGACAGTTCCGTCTGGCCGAGACCGAAAAATACCCGCATGTGACGTTTTTTCTGAATGGCGGTGTCGAAACGCCGGCGCCC
Organism: Sulfitobacter sp.; assembly: GCA_049680295.1. Lineage (GTDB taxonomy): Bacteria > Pseudomonadota > Alphaproteobacteria > Rhodobacterales > Rhodobacteraceae > JBAUHN01. The sequence continues at coordinate 2,089 of JBAUHN010000284.1, read as the reverse complement.
GACGAAGACCGCTATATGCCAAAGTCACCAGATGTGGCGACCTATGATTTGCAGCCTGAAATGTCAGCCGCGGAAGTGACGCAGCATTTTGTGCAGGCCATCGAAGACGGGTATGATTTGATCGTCGTGAATTATGCCAACCCCGATATGGTGGGTCACACCGGCGATCTGCAGGCCGCTATCCAGGCATGCGAGGCGGTGGATCACGGATTGGGCAAAGTCATGGCTGCGTTGAAAGCCGCAGGCGGGGCAATGGTTCTGACAGCGGATCATGGCAATTGCGAAATGATGATTGACCCTGAAACGGGTGGGCCACACACGGCGCATACGCTCAACCCGGTGCCGGTGGCTGTCGTGGGGGCAAGGCCGAACAGTACAGTGGCGTCCGGACGGTTGGCGGATCTGGCGCCGACGATTTTGGCGCTGATGGGTTTACCGACGCCGCCGGAAATGACCGGGAATAACCTGCTGTCATGACAAGGATCGCGCGCCTCATTCTGCCACTGCTGCTTATGCTTAGCTCACAAGCCTCTGCCCAAGGGGACGCGGCCGAACAAGCGCTGATCGCATCGGATCAACTGCAGGCTGCATCGATGCAACTGGATGCGGCGGAGGGCGCCCGCGACCGGGTGCGCGCCCTGACCGAGACGATAAAGGCGTTTGAAACCGGCCTTGCGGCGCTTCGAAGCGGGTTGCGCCGCGTCACGCAGCGCGAGGCGCAGTTGTCGCAGAACTTGCAGGCCAAAGATGCCGAAGTCGCGCAATTACTGGCCGTGTTGCAAACTATTGGCCGCCAGGATGCGCCGGTTGCGTTTCTGCACCCCCAAGGGCCGACAGGTACTGCCCGCGCCAGCATGTTACTGGCCGAACTGACACCCGCATTGAATGCGCGCGCGACAGCTTTGCGCCAGGATTTGCAGGATGTTCAAGTGCTGCGCCGTTTGCAAACCGATGCGGAACAGCGCCTGCAACTTGGGTTAAAACAAATCCAGACAGCGCGCTCCACGTTGAATCAGGCGATCGCAAATCGCACCGAATTGCCCCGCAGGTTTACCGCAGACCCCGTTCGCACCGCGATATTGATTGCATCCACTGAAACGCTGGATGGCTTTGCCAGCGGGCTGAGCCGCATTGCGGTCGATGACACTGGCCAAACGCAATCGCCCCTGGAAGACAGCATCGGTGACCTGCCTTTGCCGGTGCAGGGGCTGGTGTCGCGCAGATCAGGCGAAGCCGATGCCGCAGGTGTAAAACGGCCCGGCTTGATCCTTGCCACCAGACCCAATGCCATTGTCACCAGCCCCACAGCCGCCACAATCCGCTATACCGGTCCGCTGCTTGATCTGGGCAATGTTGTCATATTGGAGCCGCAGGCAGACACGTTGTTTGTCATTGCCGGGCTTGCTGTGGTTTACGGAAATGCAGGCGAAGTCATTGCTCAAGGCGCCCCATTAGGGCTAATGGGCGATACACGGGCAAAAAATGGAGCATCCCTGTCAACAGATGGTGATGAGGCTGGTGATGTTCACACAGAAACGCTCTATGTAGAAGTCAGACAGGAAAATATTCCCGAGGACCCAGGTGTCTGGTTCCGAACCGACAAGGATGGATAGATTAGTATGAAAAAGTTTGTCATGGCTGCCGTGGGTGGAACGCTTGCCGGTGTTGTTGCCACAACCCAAATTGCGGGGCCTTTGCTGGCGCAGGAAGCCGCCAAGGCGGGCAATGTCTATGAGCAGCTTGACTTGTTCGGCGATATTTTTGAACGCATCCGTGCGCAATACGTGGAAGAGGTTGAACCGGGCGAGCTGATTGAGGCTGCGATCAATGGCATGTTGGTGTCGCTTGATCCGCATTCCAGCTACCTGTCGCCGGAAGATGCGGCGTCAATGCGGGTGCAAACCCGTGGCGAATTTGGCGGCCTTGGGATTGAGGTCACCCAGGAAGAGGGCTTTGTCAAAGTTGTCTCGCCAATTGACGGCACCCCTGCGGACGAAGCAGGCATCGAATCGGGTGACTTTATTACCCATGTCGATGGCGAAAGCGTTTTGGGTCTGGTGCTGGATCAGGCCGTTGAATTGATGCGCGG
>JBAUHN010000283.1:0-12420 GCA_049680295.1 Sulfitobacter sp. | reverse complement strand
GACGAAAAAGGACAAACCGCTCAGCTATATTGAGACCCACGCGGGCCGGGCGCTTTATGATCTGGATGATGGCGCATCCAAGAAAACCGGTGAGGCCGCGCAGGGGATCGAAAAAACCGTGCAGTGGTTTGGCGCCGACCACCCCTACGCCCGTGCGTTGGCCGCTATTCGTGACACGCATGGCCCACAGGCCTATCCCGGATCACCGCTTTTGGCCGCCCAGCTTTTGCGCCCAACCGACACAATTCATCTGGCCGAATTGCACCCCGGCGAATTCAGCGCGTTGGATCTGGCAATGTCGCCTTACCCGGCCAAATGCACCCAACAAGACGGGTTTGACCTAGCGCATACCCTGACCCCACCAACCCCGCGCCGCGGAGTGATGTTGATTGATCCGAGCTATGAGATCAAATCCGATTACGAAGACATCCCGCGCCACGTGGCCAAGATCACCCGCGCCTGGAATGTGGGGATTGTTGCTCTTTGGTATCCGATTCTGACCAGCAATGCCCATGCAGATATGTTGCGCCACCTGAGCGCACAAAACCCCGACGCATTGCGCCACGAGGTTCGATTTGCCCCTGCCCGCCCCAGACATGGCATGGTCGGATCAGGCATGTTTGTGACCAACCCGCCTTATGGCATGGCCGATGCCGCCAAGTGGCTAGACGGCAAATTTGATAAATTGAAGTGAAGGCCTCTGGTTTCGCGCGTATTTGCAACATCAAAAACTTCAATGTCAGGGGCTGTCGTTTCCACTTTGGAGACCAGGTTAATCTGCGCTAAAAAGGTGCTATGTTCGACCGTCTGTTTCCGCGCCGCAAACCCGATCCGCAACCTTTACCCGAGCCTGACGCCCAACTGGCACTGGGCGCTCTACTGGTGCGGGTCGCCTTGGCGGATCGCACATATCGCGCGTCGGAAGTAGCCCAGATTGACCAGATTTTGGCCGCGACATTTGATCTGAAACCACTGGACGCTGCCAAATTGCGTGCCACCTGCGAAGCTTTGGAACGCCATGCGCCCGGCACACCGGAATTTGCCAAGATTTTGCGCGAGGAAGTCGATTACGCCGACCGCAAATCGCTGTCTGATGCGATGTGGTCTGTCACATTGGCGGATGGGCGGCGCGATGACCTTGAAGAAGATGTGCTTCACGCCATCGAGGATGCTTTGGGCCTCAGCAACTCTGACAGTGCCGCGGCGCGCCTGAAGGCGTTGCGCGACACGTGACGATTGCGTTTTTGGCGCAGCGCAATATATCAGAGCAATGTTTGCAGATTTCCTGAACCGGCTGATCCAGCCTGAACCCGCTCCGTTGGCAGACGCTGACGCGCGGCTTGCCCTGACCGCATTGTTGATCCGGATTGCGCGCTCAGACAATGACTACAGCGCGCCCGAGATTGCCCGCATTGATCAGATCACATCGCAGCGTTTCAGTCTGGACGCCACGGCCGCCGAAATGCTGCGCAAAGACGCGGAAAAGCTGGAAAGCGAAGCCCCGGACACCGTGCGCTTTACCCGCGCCATCAAAGATGCCGTGCCCTATGTTGACCGACTTGGTGTGATCGAAGCATCGTGGCAGGTCGCTTTGGCAGATGGCGCGCGGGCGGATGAAGAAGACGCATTATTGCGGCTGGTGGCAAACCTGCTTGGGGTAACGGACCGCGACAGCGCTTTGGCGCGTCAAAAGGTGAAAGCGCGATCATAACCGCCAGCCTGCCGTTTGTCGCGGCAAAAACCGCCGGGACACTGTGCGGATTTACGGCGAGGGGAATCGTGCGCATCGGGCGGCCAGATTACCGGGTGGTCGGGACGTCGCAATCGACGATCGCCGCACCAAAAGCAGTACTGTTTTTCCCCTTCCCCTACGTCAAGAGACTATTTCCTAAGCGAAATCAGGAAAAGCACATTGCAAATAGGGTCAATTTCGCGCCTTATTCCTTTGGGAAACAACGATAGATCACCTTGTGACAACGCAGACACCTGTTATCGAAATCCGCGACCTTCACAAAGCCTATGGTACTTTGGAGGTTCTAAAAGGCGTGGATATCATCGCCAACCGCGGCGATGTCGTATCTTTGATCGGGTCATCAGGCTCCGGTAAATCGACGTTGTTGCGATGCTGCAACCTGCTGGAAGACAGCCAGCAGGGCGAGGTCATTTTCAAAGGCGAACCAGTCAGCTGGAAAGGCACCGGGCACGGCCGCCGCCCTGCGGATGCCGCCCAGGTTTTGCGCATTCGCACAAACCTGTCGATGGTGTTTCAGCAGTTTAACCTGTGGGCGCATATGTCGATTTTGCAAAACGTGATGGAGGCACCATTGACGGTTTTGAAACGCGACCGGCACGAGGTTGAAACCGCCGCGCGCGCCTATTTGGACAAAGTCGGCATTGGCGACAAATGTGATGTCTATCCGGCGCAATTATCGGGTGGCCAACAGCAACGCGCGGCAATTGCCCGTGCGCTTTGCATGGAGCCAGAAGCCCTGTTATTTGACGAACCCACTTCGGCACTGGACCCGGAGTTGGAGCAAGAAGTTGTGCGCGTAATCAAGGACCTCGCAGCCGAGGGACGCACAATGATGATCGTGACCCATGATATGAAACTGGCGGCGGATGTTTCCGATCACGTCGTGTTTTTGCATCAGGGCCTGATCGAAGAACAGGGGCCGCCCAAAACACTGTTTGGCGCCCCTAAATCGACCCGTCTGCAAGGGTTTTTATCTGCAACCCAAGCGGCGTAAACTCATTAAAAAAGGGAGAACTCAGATGAAAAAACTATTCCTCACCACGACGGCTCTTGTTATGGCAGCCGGTGTCGCAATGGCCGACGGTCATGCAAAAACCATTCGGATGGGCACCGAAGGTGCCTACCCCCCCTACAACTTTATCAATGATGCAGGCGAAGTTGACGGCTTTGAGCGCGAAGTTGGCGATGAGCTGTGCAAACGCGCTGAGCTGACCTGCGAGTGGGTCAAAAACGAATGGGACAGCATTATCCCGAACCTCGTGTCCAGCAACTATGACACCATCATGGCCGGCATGTCGATCACGGATGAACGCGACGAAGTCATTGATTTCACACAAAACTATTACCCGCCGACGTCGTCGGCTTATGTTGCAGCCGCCGAAGGTGTTGATCTTGCAGGCGGTATCGTCGCCGCGCAAACCTCGACCATCCAAGCGGGCCATGTCGCTGAAAGCGGTGCTACGCTGGTCGAATTTGCCACGCCCGAAGAAACCATCGCCGCCGTGCGCAATGGCGAAGCGGACGCAGTTCTGGCCGACAAGGATTATCTGGTCCCGATCGTCGAAGAATCTGCCGGTGCGCTGGTCTTTGTCGGTGACGAAGTGCCACTGGGCGGGGGCATCGGCATGGGCCTGCGCGAAAGCGATACCGAGCTGAAAGACAAGTTCGATGCTGCGATCACCTCGATGAAAGAAGACGGGTCTTTGAACGAGATGTTGGTCAAATGGTTCGGCGACGGCATCGCCACGTACTAACCTGACCTCTCAGCAGGCGCGACCAATGCGGCCGGGCCTGCTGTTTTTTTTCTGATGCATTGCAACTTGGCGCTTTGAGGTTTGCTTTATCTTCAATTTTTGCACGGATCCTTCGACGTTGGACATGGCACGCTGGTTGGCGTGCTATCTGACGACGGGCGTGCATCTGTCATTCTATTTTTCCTTCCTGACCGTTCTGACGCTGCTGGCGGTGACAGCCCCTGTGGCGCTGGGTTTTGGTTTTGTGGCGGCAATGATTGCGCGGTCGCCATTTGCACCCCTTTCATGGATTGGCAAAGCCTATATCGCGCTGGTGCGCGGCGTGCCGGATATCGCGTTTTTCCTGTTTTTCGTCATCGCCTTAGATCAGGCAATCGAGTATTTGCGTCATAAAGTGATGTGTCCGGAATGGGACAAACCAATCCGTCAAGGCAGCGATTTTGTGGTCTGTCAGGCGGCCAAGATGCCGCTGGGCAATGCACCGCAATGGGTGCATGAAAGCTATGGATTTTCGTTGGCGGTGCTAACCTTTGCCATCGTGTTTGGCGCATTTGCGGCCAATGTGCTGTTTGGAGCGATGCGCGCCGTCCCCCATGCGCAGCTTGAGACCGCAGAAAGCTACGGAATGAACCAGCGGCAGGTGTTCTGGCGGGTTCTTGTCCCGCAAATGTGGGTCTATGCGCTGCCCGGTCTCAGCAATCTTTGGATGGTTTTGATCAAAGCCACGCCGTTGCTTTTCTTGCTGGGTGTCGAGGACATTGTTTACTGGGCGCGCGAGCTGGGCGGCACCAAAACACCACGCTTTACCGACTATCCGCATGGCGATTGGCGCATGTGGTATTTTCTGGGGCTGATGGTGTTCTATCTGACCTTCACCCGCGTCTCAGAGATTGTGCTGGACCGGTTAATGTCGCGTCTGACCCTGGGCCAGGCCACATCCGGTGGCGAAGCCCAGCGTAGGGCGGCAACATGAGCTGCATACAGACCATTCAGGATTACGGATTGCGCGCCGTTGGCATAGGTGAGCGGTTGCTGCCGCGTGACAACTTCACCTTGTGCGAACAATTCACCCTGATCGGATCAGGCATGATCTGGAATATCTACTTTGGTGTCGTCGCCCTGCTTTTCGGGTTTTTCTTTGCCACCGCACTGGCGCTTGGCAAGGCATCACCAAACCGCCTGCTGCGTAAACCATCGCAATGGTTCATCTTTGTGTTTCGCGGATCACCCCTGTTTATCCAGTTTTTCTTTGGGTATTTCCTGTTTCTCAATCTCAAACCACTTGGCGCATTCTTTGATCCGTTTACCAACGCATGGCTTGGCGCGCTGATCGTTTTGTTTTTGAATACGGCCGCATATGAAGCCGAAATATTCTATGGCGCGCTGCAATCAATCCCCAAAGGCGACATCGAGGCCGCAGATGCCTATGGCCTGTCAGGCTGGGCGCGGTTTCGGCGGGTGATCTGGCCCACGATGCTGCGGCTGGCCTGGCCTGCCTATACCAATGACGCGATATTTCTGTTTCACGCCACCGCTTTGGTGTTCTTTTCGGGTTTTCCAGCCTGGCAACAACGTGGTGACGCGCTGTATTACGCCAGCTATTTTGCGGACAAAACCTTTAACCCATTTGTGCCTTACCCGATCCTTGCGGGGTATTTCATTTTGCTGACACTTTGCGTGGTTGGGCTGTTCGGCCTTGTGAACAAACGCCTGAACCGCCACCTGCCCTCACACGCACGTCGTAAATTTAGGTTGCGTCCTGTTCTGATACGGTAGTATCAAACATTTGATCAAATTATTTTGTGGCGCTGACTGCAAAGGCGTGTGTCCTGCACACCGGCTGCCAGCCCACCAACAGGTGACGGATGAAAAACTGGCTACGCAAGAACCCTCAGGTCCGGACCATTCGTGTGGCCGCCGCAGATCTGAACGGACAAGCACGCGGCAAACGGATCCCCACGCGGTTTGCCGATAAGGCGACCGAAGACGGGACCCGCTTTCCGTTTTCCGTGCTTAATCTGGATATCTGGGGTGAAGACATCGACGACAGCCCTTTGGTTTTTGACAGTGGCGACAAAGACGGTGTGTTAAGACCAACCGAGCGTGGTTTTTTACCGATGCCGTGGCTGGATGCGCCATCTGCGCTTTTGCCAATCTGGATGTTCCATGATGATGGCCGTCCCTACGACGGCGATCCACGTCACGCGCTGCGCGCTGTGCTGGACCGCTACAAAGCTTTGGGGCTGACCCCGGTTTGCGCGGTTGAGCTGGAGTTTTACCTGATCGACGATTCAGGCCGCAACCTGCAGGTGCCCGTTTCTCCGCGGTCCGGCAAGCGTCGCAAAGCTGCGGAAACCCTGTCGATCCGGGCACTGGATCAGTTTGATACGTTTTTTACCGATCTTTATGACGCCTGCGAAGAGATGGATATCCCGGCAGATACCGCAATATCCGAGGCAGGCCTGGGCCAGTTTGAGATCAATCTGATGCATTGCGACGACGCATTGCGCGCCGCAGATGATGCGTGGCTTTTCAAAATGCTGGTCAAGGGACTTGCCCGCCGCCATGGGTTTGCGGCCAGCTTTATGGCCAAACCTTACGAAGATTATTCCGGATCGGGCCTGCATGTGCATTTCTCGGTGCTGGACCGCGATGGCAACAATGTCTTTGATGATGGCGGTCCAAACGGGACAGATATGTTGCGCCATGCCGTGGCGGGATGCCTGAAGGCAATGGCAGGATCTGCCCTGGTTTTTGCACCACATGCCAACAGCTTTGACCGTATGGTGCCCGGTGCACATGCGCCAACCGGGATCAGCTGGGCCTATGAGAACCGCACCTCGGCCATTCGCATTCCGTCAGGTGCCAGTGCCGCACGGCGGATCGAACATCGGGTGTCGGGCGGCGATGTGAACCCTTATCTGATGCTGGCAGCTGTCCTTGGTGCCGCGATCAACGGTATTGAGGACAAACAAGACCCACCTGCCCCGATCACCGGAAACGCCTATGCCGCCAAGCTGCCGCAAATCCCCGACAACTGGAAATCAGCGATTGATGCCTTTGAGGCCAGCCCCGAAATCGCACGGATTTTCGCCCCCGACCTCATTCGAAACTTCGTTCTGACCAAGCGGCAAGAGCTTCACTATATGCAGGAACTGACGCCGTCGGAACAAACAACAATCTACCTGGATACAGTCTGAAACATGGTGACGCATTGAAAATTGGCATTCTCATCACGGGTCATCCACCGGACGAGCTTCGAACGGCAGGTGACTACGACAAATATTTTGAACGTCTGCTGGACGGCCATGCTTTTACCTACCAGGCATGGCGGGTGGTCGACGGTGAATTCCCGTCTGATGTGAAAGACGCGGATGGCTGGTTGATCACCGGATCGAAACATGGCGCCTACGAATCTCACGACTGGATCGCCCCGTTAGAGCAGTTTATCCGCGATGCCTATGCCGCCAAACGCCCGATGATCGGCATATGCTTTGGCCACCAGATCATTGCACAAGCCATGGGTGGTAAGGTTGAAAAATTCGACGGTGGCTGGTCGGTCGGACACACCGAATACCAGATGCAAGGACAGACTGTCGCAATCAATGCGTGGCATCAGGATCAGGTCGTGGTCCCCCCGGAAGGCGCAGTTGTCAGCGGGTCAAGCGATTTCTGCGAATACGCCGCATTGCTATATGATGACGTGATGTGGACCTTGCAGCCGCACCCCGAATACGGATCAGATTTCATTGATGGATTGATCCGAACACGCGGTACTGGCGTGGTGCCTGATACCCTGTTGGCTGACGCGACCGCCAAACTGGACCAACCGACCGACAGCGCAAAAATCGCCGGACTAATGGCGCAATTTTTTCTGAAAGAGAGGGCCTGATGGCCAATTTTAACGACAGACTGCCCAAAGCGGCACAAGACTATCTGGAAGGCAAACGCCTGGACGAGGTTGAGTGCATTGTATCCGACCTGCCGGGCATCGCACGCGGCAAAGCGGTACCAGCCACGAAATTCGCACGGCAAGAGTATTTTCATCTGCCTGACAGCATCTTTTATCAAACGATTACGGGTGATTGGGGCGAAGCTGCTGGCGACGACGGGTTCATTGAAAAAGACATGATCCTGCGCCCTGATATGTCCACCGCAACGGCGGCGCCCTGGACCGGCGACTGGACATTGCAGGTGATCCACGACGCCTTTGACCGGGATGAAAACCCAGTGCCCTTTTCGCCGCGCAATGTGCTCAAACGGGTTGTGCAGCTATACAAAGACAAAGGCTGGGAAGCAGTTGTCGCCCCGGAGATGGAGTTTTTTCTGGTCGCGCGCAATCTTGATCCCGCGCATGAGATAAAACCGATGATGGGCCGCTCGGGCAGACCGGCAGCAGCCCGGCAGGCCTATTCGATGACGGCGGTGGATGAATTTGGTCCGGTGATCGACGACATCTACGATTTTGCCGAAGCCCAAGGCTTTGAGATTGACGGCATCACCCAAGAAGGCGGCGCAGGCCAGCTTGAAATCAATCTACAGCATGGCGATCCGGTGCAACTGGCCGATGAGGTGTTCTTTTTCAAACGTCTGATCCGCGAGGCCGCCCTGCGTCACGATTGCTACGCGACTTTCATGGCCAAACCGATCGCCAATGAGCCAGGCAGTGCAATGCACATTCATCACTCGATTTTGGACATAAAGACCGGGAAAAACATCTTTTCCAGCAAAGATGGCTCAGAAACCGACGCTTTTTACCATTTTATCGCAGGATTGCAAAATCACATGCCCGCAGCGCTGGCGGTGATCGCGCCTTACGTCAACAGTTATCGCAGATACGTCAAAGACCACGCGGCCCCGATCAATCTGGAATGGGGACGCGACAATCGGACCACCGGTATTCGTGTGCCACTGTCCGCGCCGTCGGCCCGACGCGTCGAAAACCGCCTTGCCGGAATGGATTGCAACCCCTATCTCGGCATCGCCGCCAGCCTTGCCTGCGGGTATCTGGGGTTGACCCAGAAAAAAATGCCCAGCGACGAATTCAAAGGCGATGCCTATGACGGTGATGGGGATATTCCTCAGGTTCTGGGTTCGGCGCTGGATCTGTTCGAAGAAGCCACAGAATTGCATGACATTCTTGGCCCCGATTTCGCACGGGTTTATGCCATTGTAAAACGCGCGGAATACGAAGAATTCCTGCACGTGATCTCGCCCTGGGAACGCGAGCATTTGCTGACCAATGTTTGATTGCATGCGTCGCATGACGGTATCTGTGGCGTGATGAGGCCCAAATGAACCTGCTATTTTCCAATGACGCCGCCGGGCAATATCCGCCAAGCTGGTATGCGGCGACGGCCACGGGTTTGCCGCCCTATCCTAGCCTAAAGGGCGAGGTGCGCGCGGATGTCTGTGTGATCGGTGCAGGCTACACCGGTCTGTCGGCCGCGCTACATCTGGCGCAGGCGGGGCGCAAAGTTGTGCTGCTTGATGCACAACGGGTCGGGTTTGGCGCCTCGGGGCGCAATGGCGGACAATTGGGCAGCGGTCAGCGGGTTGATCAGCAATCGCTTGAAAAAATGGCCGGTGCATCGCGCGCAAAAGCACTGTGGGATCTGGCAGAAGATGCCAAGACGCTGGTCAAAGATTTAATCCGCACCCACGATATCGACTGCCATTTGAAACCTGGCGTGGCCCATACAGGATCGACTGCCGCCGACGTCCGCGAAGCCCACGAATATGCCGAATTTCTGAGCAGCAAATACGGCTATGATCAGATCGAGCTGCTGGATGCGCAGGCCTGCCACGCGCTGTGCCCATCGCCTGACTATAAAGGCGGCACCCTTGATATGGGGGCCGCACATTTGCATCCCTTGAAGTTTGCGCTGGGGTTGGCTGCGACGGCGCAGAAAGCAGGCGTTAACATATACGAGCGTTCCTACGTGCATCAGATCGTACCAGGGCAACCTGCCACCATCCGCACTGATGCAGGCCAGGTAATTGCCGATCATGTGATCCTAGCGGGCAATGGCTATCTGTCGTCCCTGAACCGTAAAGTGGCGGCTAAGGTTATGCCAATAAACAATTTTATCATCGCAACTGAACCTTTGGGCGACCGCGTCAAAGAGGTGCTGACCCGCGATGTGGCAGTGGCGGACAGCCGATTTGTCGTCAATTACTTTCGGCTTAGCCATGATGGGCGATTGCTGTTTGGCGGTGGCGAAAGCTATGGGTACAAGTTTCCCACTGACATAGCAGCCACCGTGCGCAAACCGATGAATATCGTTTTTCCGCATCTGCGAGATGTGACGATTGACTATGCCTGGGGCGGCACGCTGGGCATCACGATGAAACGGTTTCCTTACCTTGCGCGGGTGGGGCCGAACATATTGTCAGCCTCGGGTTATTCCGGACATGGCGTTGGAACGGCGACCCATTCGGGCCAGCTGATGGCCTCGGCCATCCAGGGCGACGGCGATGGAATTGACACGATGTCGGCAATTCCGGCCCGGTCCTTTCCGGGCGGTGGTGCATTGCGCACGCCGCTGCTGGCATTGGCGATGACGTGGTATTCATTACGCGACCGTCTGGGACTGTAACTGCGCCTCCTGCGTTGAACAAATCCTTTCCCGAGCAGCATTCTTTGGCGGTTTTGTGCCCTCGCGCAACAAGGACCCTTGGCCCGTGCCTTTCATTGATTTATATTTTTGAAAACCTGAATTAAGGATTTCGGAAATGAGTCTCCCGAATATGCATGCCGCAGAGCCGATCCCAGACGCGGCCCGCGCCGAGATTGAGCGCCTTTTGCAGTCGGGAGATTTGTTTCGCTACACCGCTGAAGCAGATGCGCCGGTTGCGCTGTTAGAGGCAGAGTTCGCACAGATGATGGGCAGCAAATATGCGCTGGCGGTATCCTCGTGTTCGGCGGCCCTGTTTCTTAGCCTAAAGGCCCTTGATCTGCCCCGCGACGCGCGTGTCCTGATCCCGGGTTTCACATTTGCCGCCGTGCCATCCGCCGTATTGCATGCAGATTGTCGCCCGGTCCTATGCGAGGTGGGCGATACTTACCGCATTGATTTAGATGACTTTTCCATCAAGCTAAAGAAGGATATCAGCGCCGTTATCGTCAGCCACATGCGCGGGCATACATCTGATATGGACGCGATTATGTCGCTGTGCGCGGCGGCTGGTATTCCGGTGATCGAGGACGCTGCCCATTCGCTTGGCACAGTCTGGCGCGGGCGCAAGATCGGCACCATTGGCCGTGTGGGGTGTTTTTCATTTCAGTCCTACAAGATGGTTAACGCAGGCGAAGGCGGCATATTGATCACCGACGAAGCCGATCTGGTGGCGCGGGCAATCATCATGTCTGGCGCTTACGAGCATAACTGGAAAAAGCACCCCGTGCTGCAGGACGCCTTTGCACGCTGGCAAAACAAACTGCCGCTTTACAATCTGCGCCTTGGCAACCTGTCGGCGGCGGTCATTCGCCCGCAATTGCCGGAATTGGCGCGACGGGTGCAAGACGGGCGCAGAAACCATGATTATGTCGCTGGCCTGTTGAACGCCTCACCCTATTTTGACGTGCCTTCCCCCCTGACCGGAGAAGAACGTGCACCCGACAGCATTCAATTCAATCTGGTTGATCTGAACGACACGCAAATCCGCGATTTTTCACGGGCGGCGGACGCGTTGGGTGTCAAGGTGCAGATATTCGGGCGCAGCACGGACAATGCCCGCGCCTTTTGGAACTGGGAATTCATTGGCGATCAACCTGACCTGCCCAAAACGCGCGCCATGTTGATGCGGGCCTGTGATGTCCGCCTGCCCGTCCAATTGGGCCGCGCCGATTTGGATGCGATTGCAGAGGTGTTGCTGTCGGCAATAGATGGCGTCACAGGGGCTGCCTCCCCGGCCCTGAATGTGGCATCCGCCGGATAGATCAACGCTGTAACTATTTGAGTTTGGACAGCTTTTCCTGAAGTTCGGCAAGCTGGCGTTTGATCGCGTCCAGTTCTTCGCCATCTTCAGACGCATCATCAGCCGCGGTGCCATCGGGTTCAGGCGCGCTCCACCCGGCATTGCCACCCGCAATTCCGCCGGTCATTGCCTTCATAAATGCGGCTTGTTGCGCCTGCATCAATTCAAAGCCGGGCATTTTGGCCATTGGGTTGATCGTCGACATCTTTTCCAACATTTCTGACTGGCCACCACGCAGCATTTCAAATGACGCTTGCAGAAACTGCGGCACGACGCTGGTGCCGGGTGTCATATAACTGCGGACCAGATCATTGAGCACATCCACAGGCAGCACGCTTTCGCCCCGGCTTTCGTGTTCAGCGATGATTTGCAGCAGATATTGACGGGTCAGATCGTCGCCGGATTTCAGATCCACAATCTGCACTTCGCGGCCATCACGGATAAAGCCTGCGATATCGTCGAGCGTGACATAGTCGCTGGTTTCAGTGTTGTACAACCGCCGGCTTGCGTACCGTTTTATCAGCAATGGTTTGGTGTTGTCCGCCACAATATTGTTCCCCCCAAATGCGTGCTGCATTGCAGCTTAGGACAGTGTTGCGCAAAAAGAAAGGGCGGGCTTTTTCAGCCCGCCCCCTGCGTTCGCGTCCTTCCGGGAGGTGAAGGCGCAAATCTACATACCGTTTATTTTGCTGCTTTTTTCGCGGCAGCTGTCACGTCGTTTGTTGCTTTTTTGACAGCAGCTGTTGCGTCTTCGCTGATGTCTTTGCCTGCGGCCATCATCAATTCAACTGTGTCCATCTGAACTTTTTTCGCGATTTCGGCGAAAGCGGCCATGTTTTCAGCTGCAACTTCGGCAGACGCGGATGCGAAATCTGTCATGGATTTTGCATAATCTGCTGGCTCTGCTTTGGCTTTCGAGATGTCGGCCATTTT
>JBAUHN010000282.1:0-4173 GCA_049680295.1 Sulfitobacter sp. | reverse complement strand
GCATTGAACTGCCTTCCCGGTTTCCGGCCAACCTAAAGGAAGTGACCACCGCACTGCGCACGTTTCTTTATGCGATCTCGCCGCGTGATCAGATCGGGTTTGAGGATATTGAGCATTTTGCAGGTGTGATCTGGCGGATCATGTCGTCATGCAAAGAGCGCCGCTTTGACGAATATGAACGCATCGGCTGGTGGGATTTTATCGGCGCCGAGGACCGCTCGGAAGCCTATCAAAAGTTTCTGGCCATCGGCATTACCCGGTCGTTGGTCGCCGCCAAAGCCCGCACAGCCAGCACCAAGACCATCGGCGATATCTTTATTCAGCTGCTCTTTGGTATCATGACCCCCGGCGAAGCATCGGACCGGTTGTTGAACGGGCCGACAAACGTGGTATGGATTTTGCCATGGCTGGATTATCTGCGCGAAAAAGGTGTGAAGTATCATTTTGAGGCCATGGTTACAGATATCAAATGCAGTGGCGGTCGCATCACCGGCGCCACTGTTGATATAGACGGCGCGCCGCGCGATGTGACGGGCGATTGGTTTATCAGTGCGTTGCCGGTAGAACGCATCGCCCCACTGGTCAGCCCGGAAATGATCGCGGTTGATCCCGGTCTGGCCAAGCTGAAACCGCTGTCGGCCAATGTTCAATGGATGAACGGCATTCAATACTATCTGTTGCAGGACGTGTCGCTGACCCATGGTCATATTATCTTTATGGATAGTCCCTGGGCACTGACAGCGGTATCGCAAAAACAGTTCTGGAAAGACATTAACTTTGAAAACTGGGGCGACGGAAAAACCAAGGGACTGTTGTCGGTCGATATCTCGCAATGGGACAAACCGGGCTTCAACGGTAAAAATGCGCGCGATTGCACCCGTCAGGAAATCGCCGAAGAAGTGTGGGAACAGCTGAAACGCAGCCTGAACGTCGACGGGCAGACGCAGCTTTGTGACGACGATTTGCATTACTGGTTTCTGGACCCCGACATTATTGACGACCCCAATGATCCGGGCCGAAAACTGGATGTGGAACCTTTGCTGGTCAACCGCGTCAACACATGGCGCCTGCGCCCCGAGGCCGGAACCCAAATCCCGAACTTTATGCTGGCGTCGGATTATGTGCGCACGAACACAGACCTTGCCACCATGGAAGGTGCCAATGAGGCCGCGCGCCGTGCAGTCAACGCGCTGTTGGAACGTAGCGGCTCGGACGCCGAACCATGCGAAATCTGGGACCTGCATGAACCGGATGCACTGCAACCGATCCGGGCTTATGACAAGGCGCGGTATGACGCTGGGCTACCGTGGGATGACCGGTTTGTTGTGGCGGTCGAATATGCGTTGAAAACCGGTCAGGACAGCATCGGCATGGAACGTGGCGGCACAGGGCCACTGGCGCCTTTTGCGCCGTTTTCAGCCGAAGTGTCAAAACCGGGCGGCCCGCTGGATGATCCAATCGTCGCCCGCGCCCTTAGCCTGATCGGCCCGCCGGGGGTTCTTTTGCCGGAAGTCGGTGGGCTGATCCCCGGGTTGAACGCGCCTGTGCCGGGGATCGAGATTGCCGATCAGATCGCGCAGATGGCCGCCTCACATTCAGGGTCCGTCCCCGGTGTACCAACACCTGACCTTGGCGCGGCCACCGGTTCCAAACACCGCATTCGCGTGACGCAAAAGGAATGACCGACGCCCTCTCCACCCCTATGGACAGACAAGAGTTCTTGGAACGGCTGTCGGGTTACGCCAATCAGACCAAAGACCGGCTGCGCGATCTGCTTCCCAAGGGGGAGCCGCGCGACCATCTTTATGGACCAATCGCGGACTATGTTGAGACATCGGGCAAAGGGCTGCGCCCTGCCCTGTTGATTGCCACGTGCAAGGCGTTTGGCGGCAAGGCGCAAGACGCTCTGACCTCGGCTGCGGCACTTGAACTGTTACACAATGCCTTTCTGATCCACGACGACATCGAAGACCTCAGCGAATTTCGCCGCGGCAGGCGGACTATGCACGAACGGTTGGGCGTACCACTGGCGGTCAATGTCGGCGACGCGATGCAGGCCATGGCACTGCGGTTCCTGCGGCGCAATGTCAGCGATCTGGGGGCCACAACCGCTTGGGCGGTTTTTGATGAATTCGATCATTTGCTGACCCAATCCCTCGAAGGCCAGGCGATGGAACTTGGCTGGATTCGCGACAACGCGCTGGATGTCACGGCAGCGGACTATCTGGCAATGACTTTGAAAAAGACCTGCTGGTACAGCTTTATTCATCCGTGCCGGATTGGGGCCCTTATTGCATCGGGCCGCGACCACGCTCTGCCCGTAGAAAAGCTTGAGGCCTTTGACGCCTTTGGCTTTTACCTGGGGGCCGCGTTCCAGATTCAAGACGATGTGCTAAACCTGATTGGCACCCAGGATGTCTATGGCAAGGAAATTTATGGCGATATTTTTGAAGGCAAGCGCACATTGATGCTGACGCAACTGTCGCGGCTTGCGACTGGCGGCGAGCGATCAAAACTGCAAGAGTTCCTGGCACTGCCGCGCGCCGACCGGACCGAGGCCGACGTGGCTTGGGTCCATGAAAGGATGCAAAGCTATGATTGCATTCCCTACGCCAAATCTGCTGCCAAGGATCTGGTGACAGCAGCGCGTAGCAAGTTCAATGTGGCCTTTGCCGATGCCCATGGGGTCGACAAAGACTTTATCGCGCATCTCATGGACTATATGATCGAACGCGACGTTTAAATGTGAAACCTATTCTTAAGATGCCGGTGGTGGGGACACATCCATCTCGATTGCAATCGCCAGACGGTCTGATCCGCGGCCGTCAATGTGACCGGCGTAACCGCCCGGTGGCACCTCATCAGGCACCTGAATTTCGACACGCACGTCCACTGGCTCTGCTGCGCTTAGCACAACATGGACGGGCGACAAGGACACCCCCTCCTTGGGAATACGCGCGCCGCCCGGTCCGCGCAGATCGGTTGCTGTCAGATCAAGTGCGATGGCTGTCGCGCCTTCGGGGGCCGACAGCGACAACACCATCGCAGCCACCCCACCCGGTGCGACGGCCTGTTTGGCCCGAAACGGACCCTGGGCCTCGGCGTGACGCAGAGTTTCCTGGCCTAGTACGGTTTGCGCAATATCCATGATCGGCACGTCTGCATCAGCCTTTGACAATGCCTCAACAGCATCCGACACGGCAGTGGGGAATGTCTCGGCGTAGGGTTTGCGTTCGAAATACGGCATGGTTGGCGATCCTGCATATATATAGAGAGTGCGGACCTTTATAGAAACCATCGGCCCCGTAGACTGAACCTAGCGCAGCAGGACCCATCTGAATAGAGCCGCCGCCGATTTTTGAAATGCACTGCCCCCAAAAGGGTGTTAGCCGTTGCCGCAGTTTTTCTGATCCGGCGCATTTTGCGATAGGATTGGAAACCAAGTGGCCTGGACGGGACGAAGGAACATCACATGCGCATTACTCGGCTGAGCGTCGGGCTGCTTATCGCTTTCGTCGCGGGGTGGGTCGCCTACGGTGAATTCAGCAAACGCGGCATTCCAGGCGCGAAAGTGAATGCGCGACTGACCACCCTGCGCGCAGCGGCTGCAGGGGCTGTGGTGATCGCACCACATGAACTGGGGGCGCGGGTCGCCAAGGATGAGGTCATTGCGACAATCGAAAACACCACACCGGTGACCGCGGTGACAGATGGTGTGCTTTGGACGGTTCTTGCAGGCACCGGCGAGGCGGTTGAGACAAATCAGGACATCGCGCAGATTTTGGATTGCGATACGGCGATTGTGACGTTGATCGTAACGGAACCGGTTTTTCGCAAACGCTATGCCGGCGAGGCGGTGATGTTTCAGCTGAAGGGCGGTGATGTCTTTTATCCGGGCATGATTACCGGCCTTGCCGGTCAGGGCGCTGACATCACTTATGGAAACCTTGCCATTCGTCCCGACAGCTTTGCCGATGAAGCGTTTGGCATGACGTTGCTGGTCCCTGCCCTGCGTGATGATCCAACGCTCAGATGTCTGATTGGCCGAAATGGATCCGTCTATTTTGGCAAACGCCCGTTGGATATTTTCAGGGGATTCCCTGATTCAGGTGCTGTTCAACCCTGATTCCGGCTTTGCAAGGTTAATATTCAAAAAATCACGCGAAATCACCT
>JBAUHN010000281.1:0-8758 GCA_049680295.1 Sulfitobacter sp. | reverse complement strand
GTGCGTAGAAGGCGCTTTGACCGGACAGGTGGTTATTGTGGAGTAATCGGGCACGCAAGAAACCGGACCATCGCTCGCGATGCAGCGAGAGAGGAAAAAGAGCCCGAACTAACCGATGCTGCATCGTGCGGAATTGTTCGCAATGCGTTGAAAGCGGTCGTCGAATTGAAGATTTATCAATTGGCTATGTTCCGGTTTCTCTCGATTCTCTGAGACTACGTCCGTCCTGCTGGAGATCGGGATAAGTGACTGCTTTTGTCTGAGATTTCACTCCACTTTTTGGCGTCCGGGAGGGGATCGATTTGATCAATTATGACCGGCCATATCTTTGCCATGTCCGCATTTATTACGAGCCATTTCTCAAGTCCGGGCTCGGTATCAGGCAAGATTGCATCTTCAGGGCATTCGGGTTCACAAACACCGCAATCGATGCATTCGTTTGGATCAATCACGAGCATGTTTTCACCCTCGTAAAAACAGTCCACGGGGCAAACTGAGACGCAATCGGTGTGCTTACAGTTAATACATCCTTCAACGACAACGTAAGTCATTGGTCACTCCATATCACTTAGCCAACAAAGGCCTTTTCCAATACAAATTCTGCGGGCCGATTGTTTGCACCTTCCGTCAAACCAAATGTGTTCAACTGTTGCTTGAGATCGGTGTTAAGCCCCATTGATCCACAAATCATCGCACGGTCTGTCTGCGGATCGATTTGGGGGACGCCAAGGTCAGTGAAGAGAGTACCGGACTGCATTCGCGCGGTAATCCTGCCTTGGCGCGGATGATCTTCCTGAGTAAGCGTGGTGTAATGCACCAATTTCTCAGCGGCCATTTCGCCGATTAAGGGATCACTCTTAAGGTTCGCAACAAGCATCTCTCCATAGGCCAGTTCCGCTTTGGTGCGGCAGGTATGGACCAAGATTACCTGTTCGAACTTCTCGTAAGTTTCTGGATCTCGGATCAACGACGCAAATGGGGCAATACCAGTGCCAGTTGCGAACATATACAGACGATTTCCGGGCAGTAAGGCGTCTAAAACCAATGTTCCGGTTGGTTTGGGCCGCATGATGATGTGGTCGTTTGGCTGGATAAGTTGCAATCGTGATGTCAGAGGCCCATCTGGAACTTTGATTGAGTAGAATTCCAGCTCGTCATCCCAAGACGGACTAGCTACGGAATAGGCGCGAAGCAGTGGCTTTCCGTTATCTCCGGGGAGGCCAATCATAACAAATTCGCCTGACCGGAAGCGGAAACTCTGCGGGCGCTCAATGCGAAAGGAGAACAACCTTTCAGTCCAGTGTTTCACGGATGTGACCCGCTCACCTTCAACCAAATTGCTGGCCTTCCTCGTCTTTAGGGGCTTGTTCAAAACGCGGTCTCCTGATTATAAGTAATAAACCACTTACAAAAATTTACTTGCTGGTCAAGGATAAAAATTTGTTGACACAGTGCGTTTTGTAAGTAATCGTTTTATTACAAACTGGAATGGATACACGTTTTGGCCAAAGATCAAACACCCCCAATGACGATGAATGTGAACGGCGAAACTTGCCAGATCGACCCCGACGGGCGGACGCTTTTGGAAGTTTTGCGCGAAGATCTGCGTCTGACAGGGACTAAGAAAGCGTGTGATAACGGTGAGTGTGGCAGTTGCATCGTGATGATGAATGGCAAGCCTACAAAATCTTGTTTACTTGGTGCAGAACGCGCTGCTGGCCGTGATGTGGTGTCGATCGAGGGAATGGCACCCGCTGCAAAAGGCATTAAGGCTGGTGAAGATATTTCGGTTCTGCACCCGATCCAGCAGGCATTCCTTGAAAAGGGCGCGACCCAGTGCGGTTTCTGTATCCCAGGTATGATCATGAAAACTGCAACGCTTTTGCAGAACAAACCAAACCCAAGCCGCGATGACATAGTTAAGAGCCTGTCCAAGAACCTATGTCGCTGCACTGGCTATACAAAAATCCTAGAAGCGGTCGAATATGCCGCCGAGCTGATCAACGACGGTCGTTCCGGTGTTACTCAGGGTGTTGGCGATGGCCTTGCTGTGGGTGGAAACGTCGCGCGCCTCGACAGTCCTGCGACGGTCACTGGCGATGCGATGTATGCGGGTGACATGCAGATGGACGGCATGCTGCATGCCAAGTTGCTACGCTCTACCCAGCATCACGCGCGCATCATTTCGATTGATACGTCCGAGGCTGAGGCGATGGACGGCGTGGAATGTGTTGTCACTGCTGACGACGTACCGGGCACTCCGTTTTTGCCCAACTGCCAGCCACAAGTGTATGTGTTTCCAAAAGATCGCATTCGGTTCAAAGGCGAAGCGCTTGCGGGTGTGGCTGCGCGAACCGAAGCAATCGCAGAAGCCGCTTTGAAAAAGATCAAAGTCGTTGTCGAAGAACTGCCCCACGCCATCGAAGTCGTCGATGCCGCACGCGAAGATGCGACACCGATGTACGATCATTCGCCTCGGGTTTCTCCGCCGGACGAAGTTGTATGCGGAGATATCGAGGCCGGGTTCGCCAAGGCCGATGTCATTATTCAAAACGATTATACGGTGCCGGTGCGGGAGCATGCCGCGATGGAGCCGGAATCGGCGCTCGTTTACATGGACGGCGAAAAGCTGGTCTGCGTGACCGGGCTTTATCATGCGTTCGTTCAGGGTACAGAATCCATCGCCAACAATTTGGCGATGAAGCAAGAGAACGTACGCATCACTTGCCCTGCAATGGGCGGTAACTTTGGGACCCGAGGCGACACACTGATTGCGGTGACTTGTGGGTTGATGGCGCAGAAAACCGGCAAGCCGATCCGTATGGTATTCTCGCGTGAAGAGAGCATTTTGGGATCATGTAAAGCGCCGTCTGTTGATATCCGCTACAAAACAGGCGCTATGAAAGATGGGCGTATTGTAGCAGTGGATGTCGAGGTTATGCACGGCGCAGGCGGCTGGGCACCCTTCCTGATCGACAAGACAACAAAAGGTGTAGAGTTGTGTTTCTATGAAACGCTTGGCGCACTTTTGTCTCATATTACTGGTCCCTATGAGATCGAGAATGTACGTGGACGTGCTTGGGATGTGCTGACTAATGGGCCGCGTTACGTGCCATTGCGTGGGACGAATGCGAACTATCTTCCGCTTGCTTACGAATCTCAGGTTGATCTTGTAGCCGAGGCGCTCGGTCTTGATCCTTTGGACGTTCGGCTGAAGAATGCGATACGTCTTGGTGGTAAAACTCATTTTGGCCAAACCCTGAACGAGCATGTCTCGATGGTCAAAGAACTAGAATTGCTCAAGCCACATTACGATGCCGCCAAGGAACGTCTGGAAGAGCGTCGCGCGAATGCTGAGGGTCCTTGGGTGCCCGGTTTGGGCATGGGGTCCGGATGGCGCAACATTGGATATCTGAAAACATCGATCACCGCTGGAGCCGAGTTGACGGACGACGGCGAAGTCCATGTGATGGCCGGCACGGTCGAACAGGGGCAAGGGCCAACGACGCAATTTGCGCAGATCGCTGCAGACCAGATCGGCGTGTCGATGTCGGAAATGAAAGTGACGCTGGGCGATACGGATGCCGCGCCTTACCCGGTTCCGACCTTTAGTTCGATCTCGACTGTTGGTACCGGCAAGGCCGTGCAGATGGCAGCCGAAAAACTGGGTGAGAAGCTACTTGATGGCGCCGCGGAGATGCTGCAGTCACAGCGCGAAAATTTGCGGATCAAGGGCAATAGGGTCTTCGTCATCGCGTCCCCTGATACCGGTGTGACGCTGACCGAGATTGCCCAGCATTTCACTGAGACCAAAAAATCCAGCCTGTCAGAGGCTGAAATTCCATGGAGCGGTGAAGCACCCACGATCTTGTACGGATACAACACCGGCCTGATGGAACTGGACGTGAACATCGAGAGCGGTGCCGTGCGTCTGCTCAACCACGTCAATGTTTGCGATCCCGGAACGCGGATTAATCCGCAAGCTGTCGATGGACAAATAGACGGCGCGATTGCCTTTGGTGTGGGCTTTGCTCTATCGGAGCGGTTTCACCCGGACAACCCCGCGACCCTTGAAGGCTACGGCCTGCCTTCAACCAAAAGTGTGCCCCCGAGTGTGACCCGGCTTTATGTCGAAGACCCGCTGGAGCGTGGCCCGTTTGGTGCTAAAAGCATGGCCGAACATCCGGGCATCTCGCTCATTCCCGCAATCATCAACGCGATTGCGAATGCCACAGGCGCCCGCGTCAAAGATATCCCCGCCACGCCAGATCGCGTGTTGCAGGCCCTCATGAAAATTGCTGCAGAATAATCCAAAAAAGAGCCCGGAATGGGACACAACACTAAGGGAGCGACGAATGACAGAGACTTCAAAAACCAAGGGCCTGACACGCCGCAAGATGCTCACAACCGCTGCTGGCGCAGTGGCCGCGTCACAAGTGATCGGCACGCCGCTGTTGGCGCAGGGCAAACGCAAGCTGCGTTACATCGCCTTCATCAACCGTAACACGGTTTGGGGTAAGCCATATGACTTTCTCGCAGACGAAGTAGCCCGAATTTCAAATGGCGATCTAGAGATTGAATACGCTGGTGGATCGGATGTTATCGGCGGCTTTGATGCCCCAGAAGCCGTTGCCAACGGCGTTTTCGATATGAGCCATTCGGCCAACTCTTACTTCGCTGGTGCCATGCCGTCTTCGATTTCCTTGGCCAGCGGCAATGCTTCCATGGAAAACTTGCAGTCGGCAGGCGTTCTGGACGCCTATGCGGACATTTTGATGCAACAGCGCGGCGTGAAGATGCTTGGTATGCCGCTCAGCGGCGTTGGCTATGTGCTTCAAGTCCGCGGCAAACCTAGTGAGTTGTCCTACCTCAAAGGTAAGAAAATCCGCTCGATCCCGCTTTATGACCCGATCCTTGAAGCACTTGGCGCGACCCCTGTTACGACGTCCCCAGCCGAGGCCTACACGGCAATGGAGCGCGGCGTTGTGGACGGGTTGGGCTGGCCTGACATCGGCCTGTTGGACTTCAAATTCTACGAGCAGGCCAAGTTCGTGATGCTGCCCGATTTCTATCAATTGCGCACAGTGACTTTGATCAACCCGAACTCGTTCAACGGCTTGCCAGAAGAATTGCAGGGCGTCCTGACCGAAGCCTCGGCGTCTGCAGATGCAATCGGAGCGAAGTGGGCGAAAGAAAAGCGCGACGCGGAGCATGCCGAGATGGAAGCCGCAGGCGTTGAATTTGTCTCGCTTAGCGATGCCGAAGGCGCCCAGTTCCGCGCATTGACCGAAGAGAAGCTGTGGGACAAGGTGACCTCAATCGCACCTGATGACGCAGCACGGCTGAAACCGCTCTTTGACGCGGCATCCGCTTAATCGGTAACGAAAACTAGGGGGTGCCAGTCAACAGGCGGGCACCCCCACTATGGTAATGCCGGGAAGTTGGGGAATGCTGAACACGATAATAGATGTGTTTGAGCGTATCACCCTATGGATGGCTGTTGTTGCCGCAGGCCTGATCCTCGCGATGAGCGGCTGGATCACCTACGATGTCCTCACAAGATACTTCCTAGATTTTGCCTCTCCTTGGGCGTTTGATCTGTCAGAATACGCGTTAGTCTGGATCACCTTCCTAGGTGCGCCGTGGGTCTTGCTGCAAGATCGCCATGTGCGCATCGAGTTGTTGGTTGATGTCCTACCGCGATCAGCCCAACGCGCCTTGGGTATCACGGTTAGCATCATCGCAATTTGTGCCTGCTTGGTTCTTGCTTGGAAAACTGGTGTGGCCGCGCTGCAATATATCGAGCGCGATATTATGATGGCGCGCATCTGGCGCATTCCGCGTATTTGGCCATATAGCATCATCCCCATTGGTAGCATGCTTATGGCATTGGCATTTATGGTTCGATTGCGTCTTTACCTGACCGATAGCGATCCGGAAGCCGCCCTGACGGCCCGCGCCTCAGCTGGCCAAGAAACCGGACTTGAAAACGAGGATCCGAACTGATGGATTGGATCGCTGATCTCGCACTCTTCTTCGGCCTGTTGGTGGCAATGATGCTGAGCGGCATGCCGGTTGCTTTCGGCTTTATCACGCTCAACATCATCGGGCTTTACCTCTACCTTGGCATCGGGTCACTGTCGCTGTTGGCGACGAGTTCGTTTTCTTCGATTGGTCAGTTCTCTCTGATCCCGATCCCGCTTTTTATCCTGATGGGAGAACTCCTACTGCGCACAGGCCTCGCGGGAAAAACTGTCGAGGCTGTGGATCAGTGGATCGGGAGATTGCCCGGACGTTTGTCGCTGTCGTCTGTTGGCGGCGGAACTCTTTTTGGAGCCCTCAGCGGTGCAAGCATGGCATCCGTTGCGATGCTCGGCTCAACCCTTGTCCCTGAAATGGCCAAGCGCGGCTACAAACCTGAGATGTCTGTCAGCTCGATCCTCGCAGGTGGAGGACTAGCCGTTCTGATCCCCCCTAGCGCTTTGGGCGTCCTTCTCGGAGCCTTAGCAAAAGTTTCCATCGCCGAGCTGTTGCTTGCAGGCATCTTGCCCGGATTATTGCTGGCCGCACTGTATTTCATCTACTTCTCTGTGCGTGCCAAGCTTCAGCCCCATCTGGCCCCTCCCTATGATGCGCCAAGCACGACAATCGGCCACAAGCTCTACACGCTGCTCACAGTATCGCCGCTCTTACTGCTTATTGTTGTCGTCACCGGTTTCATTTTCTTAGGCATCGCCACACCGTCTGAATCCGCTGCAATGGGTGTCATCGCTACCCTTATCGTCGCCGTCCTGTACCGCCGCCTGACGTGGGAAGCGCTGAAAAAGGCCCTGATGTCGACAATGACCACATCCGCAATGATGCTCTTAGTTATAGTCGGCTCCACCGGCTTCGGACAATTGTTAGCTGCCAGCGGTGCCACCTCGTCACTCGTCGCATGGGTTGGTGCGCTTGTCATCGCCCCGATCCTACTTGTCATCGCGATGCAAGCCATTGTGCTCCTTCTGGGCTGCTTCATCGACACCATTTCGATCATGCTGATCTCGATCCCGGTGTTCATGCCGATTATCCTGAATCTCGGCATTGATCCTATCTGGTTTTGCATCCTGATCTTGGTGCAGTTGGAACTTGCGGGTATCACGCCTCCGTTCGGCGTGCTGCTATTCGTGATGAAAGGTGTGCAACAACATCTCAGAGTGTCCGAGATCTATCGCGCCGCGATGCCGATCGTGCTGATCCAAATCCTGCTGGTGGCGATCTTGATGATCTTCCCGCAGATCGTTACCACCCTGCCAGAGCTGATCCGAAACTGACCCCATTGGGAACCCCATGAGCCATGCGGACGAAAAACCAGTAATCCGACGCGATGCCGCCGCAACCAAGGCACGTATCCTGAAGGCGGGATTGGCCGAGTTTGGGGCAAAGGGCTACGGCGGTGCGCGCACAGAAGCCATCGCGAAACGCGCAAAATGTAATATCCGAATGCTCTACCATTATTTTGGGGGCAAGGAGGGGCTGTATCTTGCGTGTTTACAAAAGGTCTACTTCCACATCCGTGAAGAAGAGCAGAAGCTGAACCTGCACGAGTTGCCACCCGTCGAAGCGCTGGACAAGCTGGTGTATTTTACGTTTGATCACATGCGTAAGAACCCGGATTTCGTTCACTTGGCTGGTGCGGAAAATACCATGAAAGGCAAGTTTGTTAAGAAACTGCCGTTGGTCGCCAAAGCGGCGACTAGCCTGATCGATGCGATCCAAAATATTCTTGAGCGTGGTGAAAAAGAGTGCGGCTTCTATCCCAACATCGACGCTTTGCAGCTTTATCTATCGGTTCTGTCACTCTCATATTTGCACTTGTCTAACAGACACACGCTATCCATCACCTATGGACAGGACATGACTGAGACAGCTTGGCTCGACGCGCGGCGAGCCCACGTCACGGACATGATCCTGAGCTACTGCGGTTCAAGACGGATTAACGGAGAAACCTAATCATGGCCCGCAATCTTGCATACTGGGATCATGCCCCCGAAATCCCGAAAAAAATTGCAGAGATCAACGATTATCTGCGTTCAACTGAACTAGACTTAGGCCTGCAACACCTAGTGCTTTTGCGCGTATCGCAGATCAACAAATGCGCCTATTGTGTCGACCTCCACTCTCGACAGGCTCTGGATGACGGTGAAGACATGAAGCGGCTCAATTGCCTTTGCATCTGGAACAAGTCTGACCTTTTCTCGGGTTCTGAGAAAGCCGCGCTTGGCTGGGCGGAAGCCCTCACAGAATTAAAGGGCGATGCGGAAATGGATGGTGCCTATGTCCAAGTTGCCGAATATTTTGACGAAAAAAGCCTGGCCGATCTGACATTTTTAGTAGCCACCATGAACGCCTGGAACCGTATGGGTGTCGGCCTTGGACGGAGACCACCAAGCAAGACGTAGCTATCTGGGTTGCTTAATAAGCAAAGTAAATCAATTGCCGTAATGTCTCTTTAGGATGCCATTCCGGACATTGAGACAAATGCACCGAAGGGCTGCAAAGTCCCGCAACTTACCAGTTCGTGCGTCGCGCAGCGAAAGGCGCTTTTTCTCCAACCTGCCACTCGTGGTTCGCGCAGAGAATGCTACTGAAGAGCCCTTCTTGACCGATGCTGCGCGGTGTTTGAATGTCGGCTTAGCTAGTTTGGGACAGCGCAACAGCTTGCTCTAGAAAGCGCTTGCAGGTTCTGATTTTTACATCGCCAGCACTGCGAAGTTTG
>JBAUHN010000280.1:0-3065 GCA_049680295.1 Sulfitobacter sp. | reverse complement strand
GTCGAGCTCCGCCTGGGCGAAAAACGCACTCGCCGTCTTGAGAATATCGTTGGCCCGCCGAAGCTCTTTGACTTCACGTTCCAGCGCCTTGATACGATCACGCTCCTCAGTGGTCACACCATCTCGCATGCCAGAATCGACCTCACTTTTACGCACCCACTCGTTCAGCGTCTGCGGCACGCAGCCGATCTTGGGGGCTATCGATTCGATGGCTGCCCACAGCGAGCGGTACTCACTGCGGTGCTCTTGTACCATTCGAACGGCACGTTCACGTACTTCCGGGGAATAAGGGTTTGATTTGCTCATAGCTCCATCTTCTCAGAGTTTTAAGCCTCCTCAAAACCCGGGGCGATTCAGAAGTGCCTAATACTAACCACAAGGGGAAGGAGAATAGTTATTGAGGAGTATGTGTTGTTTATGCCTGTCAGGGTGGCCGTGTTCCGGCTCGGAGGGGCCAAAGAGGTCGCTCTAAAGCTAAAGGTTGACCACAGTATCGTCAGGTCGTGGTGCAGCCGGGGCTTGGTACGTCCCAAGCCAGCTCAGCTGACCTGGCTATCGCAGAAGTCAGGAATTTCAATGGCTTCATTTGAAGATTACTACGCAAAATTAAAGGAGGCGCGAAAACTAGACTTGTTTAAAGGTTAATTACCTTCCCCCTCACAAACTACTTGAGAAGAAAATATAATGGAACTTCTGATAAAGAGGTCACAGGACTGTATGGGCGTCGTGAACCCAATAACTGACTCACTGCTGGGGTCATTTGAAGTAGCGCAGGTACTGCGCGGACAGACGGAACGGACATTCAAAGTCCTTGCCGTTTGGGGCTTTAAGCCCACCAACAAGTATTTCGATGAAGTCCCCCCTTCTGAGAGATTCGAAACAGGGGTGTTTCTGGAGGACAACGACCGTTTATGGGTCACAAAAGATGGTTGTTCAAAGGATCGACCAGCCGATATTTAAGGAGAATTGTTTGGTATATGTCCAATTAAATAAGCAGATTCGGCAGCCGCTGAATACGTTCGCAGTAACTAAACCCCATCAAGTTGCCTATGTGTTGTTTGCCCCCGGCAAAATAACTCGCAACGGGTCGACTCTGATACACTATCCAGAGCAGCCCTTTAAGCGGCTTATGGAATGGGCCTACAGTTTGTTCGCTTACGTCGACACCCCCGGACTCAAAGGGGAGACAGGCGCTGAGCAGTTTCGCAGAGAGGGATCGGCAGGGTTGCTGAAGTGCCTTTCTTTACATGGAGAAGAATTAATCCCCCTGAACAAGGATTGGCATAGTGTTGCGAAGAAGAGATTGGAGACGCTGAATGCGAAAGCCTACTCTCTCGATTGACGACATAAGCGATGACATCGTCATCGCTACCCACCTGCCGGCTAGTACGGTCAACAAAGTCCTCCAAGCTCAAGCCGCCTTGACAAGGCGCATGCTAAAAGAGGGAATGATTGTCGAGGCCATTGCCGGCCTGCGCCTGACCGCTGAAACTTATAATTCGCAAGGTACAAGTAGAGAGCGAGTCAAGGTAGTAACCGAACGAACCAGAGTGCGTACTCCTTTCATGGACTACGCCGATACTTTAGTGAAGGAAGAATATGATCGACTTGGAGACTCCTCCGACGACTGACATTGTGATGTCAGCAGTACTGAAGAAGTACAAATTCCCCTTTGAATCACGACCGTTCCAGAAGGCGGCCATAGAAGGTCTTGCTACGGAAAACCGTACGGGCTGGTACGCCGACCCGGGCACCGGCAAGACGTACATGGGGACGGCGTTCGCGCTCTATCATAAGATGCACTGCTACAAGCACATGACGTGCTTTGTGATTGTGCCTCCTATCCTGTTGCGGGCCTGGCACCGCTGGCTGACCAAACAGGTTGAGGGAATCGACCCTGAGAAGGTGGTCATCTATCGCGGATCGAAAAAGCAAAGGGAGAAGATACGGTCGAAGCTGGTCGGTGCCGAATTTATTATCCTGAGCCTTGGCATCCTGAAAAACGACCGTCAGTACTTTGACGAAATGTTTGCGGATGAAGAAATTATGGCCGTTGTTGACGAAGCGCAAATCGTGAAAAATTCGACTTCTGACAACTACAAAAACGTCCGCGACTTCTTTAACGGCAGCCCCTTGGCACTGATGACGGGAACGCCCGTTACAACGCCGATGGATGCCTACGCGTATGTCAAACTGATATCGCCTCTGGCTTACCGATCCCTTGGCCAGTTTAAGGATGTACATGTCGGAGCGGAAGACATGTACGGTACGGTCACTAAATGGAATAACCTGGACCAACTGCACTTCAATCTGGGCATCAACGCCATGAGGGCAGAGAAGGATAAAGTTCTCAAGCACCTGAAAAAGCCGAACTATATCCCGCTGTACTACGACCTTGATCCCCGGCACAAGAAAGTGTACGACCAGTTAATGGATCAGCAGATATTGGAACTGGAGAGCGGAGGAAAGGTTGACGCCCTGTCCACTTCCAACCTGTTCCATCGGGCGCAGCAAATCATCTGTAACTGGGGCTACTTCTCGGAGTTCGAGGAGGTTTCCGGCAAGCGGTCTGCAATTCTTGACCTTATCGACGCGGTCATAGACGAGATTGGCCTGGGCCCAAAGAGAAAGCTCATTATCTTCGCCTCTTACAAAGAGACGAATCGGCGAATGCTGGAGTACCTAAAGCCTTACGGCGTAGTCGGGGCTTACTCAAAGATTCCGAAAATGCAACAGGAAAAGAACTTCGAGAGATTCTTAGATGATCCGAAGTGCCTGATTTTTCAGGCGAACCCGCTATCGGCAGGCATGGGACTGAACCCCCAGGAGGTCTGTAGCGATGTCCTGTTCATCGAAGAACCCTTGACTCCGCCCTTGTTTAAGCAGGCCATAGGTCGCGTTGACCGGGACGGTCAGAAGCGCGTCCCAAACATTCGAATCGCCATAGCGGGAGGTACAATTCAGGTCCCACTGCATGGAAGATTAATGGATAAGGACGATCTGATTACCCAAGTACAAGGCGATTCCCAGACCCTACGGGGCCTGATTCAAGGTCGAGAGGCTGT
>JBAUHN010000279.1:0-1648 GCA_049680295.1 Sulfitobacter sp. | reverse complement strand
TTGGCACGGATTGCGATTTCGCTTCTTTCACCGCCAAGCGAAGGCGCGGGTTTTTATCCGGGTCCGGCTCGCCCATTTTTGCCGCCACTGTGATTTCCTTGGCAAGCTTGGAAAACAGTTTTGAGCGCACGGAATCCTGACGGTTCTTCCGATGCTGAATATTTGCCCATTTTGAGTGACCGGCCATTGGTTCCTCCGCCGTCTGATCAGATGTTGCGCGTTAATAGTCTGCACAGCCATTCAGGTGCAAGCCCGCCATTGCACTGATGTCGGGTAGCCGTGCACCGCCCCATGTCCCTTTTTGCGCATGACATCCCCTGCGCTGCTTCGTAGGTTACGCAAAACAATACCAGCAGGACAGGCGCTATGACCACTGATCAAATCATCCTTTTCTCGCTGTTCGGGGCGGTGTTTTCACTACTGCTGTGGGGCAAATTCCGCTATGATATCGTAGCGTTTTCAGCGTTGATGATGGGCGTGGTTCTGGGCGTGGTGCCAACCAATGACGCCTTCGCGGGCTTTGGCCATCCTGCCACCCTGGTGGTCGCGTTGGTGCTGGTTGTATCTGCCGGTTTGGTCCGGTCCGGGGCGGTCTATCTGATCACCCGAACACTGGTCGATGCAGGCCGCGGCCTTGGTGCGCATATCGCATTGATGGGAGCGATTGGCGGGGTGCTGTCTGCGTTCATGAACAACGTCGCAGCCCTTGCGCTGCTGATGCCGGTCGATATTCAGACCGCGCGCAAGGCAGGGCGCAGCCCCGGTCTGTCGTTGATGCCCCTTAGCTTTGCGACGATTTTGGGTGGCATGGTCACGCTGATCGGCACACCCCCCAACATCATCATTGCCGCCATCCGCGAAGAATCGCTCGGTGCGCCGTTCAAGATGTTCGACTTTGCCCCCGTGGGCGGCGTCGCTGCAATTGCCGGTCTGACGTTTGTGGCGCTTGTTGGATGGCGGCTGATCCCGGCCCGTCAGGATGCCATCGGCGCCATCGAAGATATCGCGGAATACATCGCCGAACTGACGGTTCCTGAAGGCAATAAACAGATCGGCCGACGGTTGGGCGAATTGGTCGATGTTGCCGACAAGGCCGAGGTCGCCATTCTGGGTCTGGTCCGCGATGGCAAACGCCGCTACGGGCAGGCGCGCAACTCAATCCTGCAGGCTGGCGATGCGCTGGTGCTTGAGGCGACGCCAGACGCATTGGACGAATTTCGCACCGCCCTGAACCTTGCAGTGGCCGACGCAAAACGCGAGGAACGCCTGAATGCAGCCGGCGAAGGCGTCGAAATCATCGAAGTTGTCGTGACCGAGAACGCGCGCATCAACGGTAAATCCGCGCAAAACGTCGGGCTGGCATGGCGACAGAACACCGTGTTGCTGGGCCTGTCACGGCGCGGGAAACGGATCACCAGACACCTGCGTCAAACACCCTTGGCGGTGGGCGATATCCTGCTGCTTTTGGTCCCTCGCGACCGGGCCAGCGACGTGACCGACTGGCTGGGCTGTCTGCCCCTGGCCGATCGAGGGCTGGCAGTTACAGAAGACAGTAAGGTCTGGCTGGCGATTGGTCTGTTCGGAGGGGCTGTGGCAGCGGCCAGCTTTGGCCTGGTCTACCTGCCGATTGCACTGGGGCTGGTGGTGG
>JBAUHN010000278.1:0-23150 GCA_049680295.1 Sulfitobacter sp. | reverse complement strand
GGGCGCAAGCATCCGCAGCAGGAATTCCTGCAAGTGGATACGACGAATATCCTGTTTATCTGCGGCGGTGCATTTGCTGGTCTGGACCGGATCATTGCCGCGCGCGGCAAAGGCTCGGCGATGGGCTTTGGCGCAGATGTGCGCGACAAGGACGCGCGCGGTGTCGGCGAGATTTTCACCGATCTCGAACCAGAAGATTTGCTGAAATTCGGCCTGATCCCGGAATTTGTCGGCCGTTTGCCGGTGCTGGCGACACTGGAAGATCTGGATGAAGACGCGCTGGTTACCATCCTGACGCAGCCGAAAAACGCGCTGGTGAAACAATATCAACGTCTGTTTGAGCTGGAAGACACGCAGCTGAACTTTACCGATGATGCGCTGAAGGCGATTGCCAAACGTGCGATTCATCGCAAAACCGGTGCGCGTGGTTTGCGGTCAATCCTGGAAGATATCCTGCTGGATACGATGTTTGAACTGCCAGGTCTGGACAGCGTCACCGAGGTTGTCGTTAACGAAGAGGCGGTGAATTCAGATGCCACGCCTCTGATGATCCACGCGGATGCGGAAAAAGAACCGGCAAGCGCCGGGTAATTCCTTGATTAAGCGCATAAAATCCAACAGCGCCTTTGAAGATAAAGTAGGATACTGCCGTGTCGTTGTCGCGGGCGGCTTTGCCCATGTGGCAGGCACCGTGGCGCCGGGACCGGATGTATCTGATAATGTCGCGGACCAATGCAAATCGGCTTTGGCGGTGATTGAAACGGCGCTGCTTGATGCAAATTGCGGTTTTCAGGACGTGGTGCGGGTCAGGTATATCTTGCCAAACCGCCATGATTTCAAAGCTTGCTGGCCGGTATTGTCGGCAACTTTTGGCGCCAATCCGCCCGTTGCTACGATGATCGAAAGCGGTTTGATTGATCCCAAGTACAAGATTGAAATTGAAGTCACCGCATTGCTGCCCAAATCTGCTACTTAGGGCGAAACTTGGCCGTTGCCACCCGCATCTGTCTGGACCTTTGCACAGCCTTGGGGCATATGTTGAGCAACCAATTTGACCGGAGGCGTCCATGGGGATCATGAACTCACTATTGCGCTGTGTGACCTGGTGGAACAGCCAGACGCTGAACACGCAGCTTCATACGTGGCGCAAGGGCGTTAAGGTCGGCGAAGACAGTCAGGGCAACATCTTTTACCGCACCAAAGATGACAGCCGCCGCTGGGTAATTTTCAACGGCGAGACCGAGGCGAGCCGGGTTGATCCCGATTGGCACGGCTGGCTGCACCGCACCTGGAATGAACCGCCAACAGACCGGCCTTTGGTCCATAAACCTTGGGAAAAACCGCATCAGGAGAACCTGACCGGGACTGCGCTGGCCTATGCACCAAAGGGGTCTTTGCGTTCGGCAAACCCAACTGCACGTTCAGATTACGAGGCCTGGACCCCCGAATAAGGGCACTTTTTACATGGCTGAAAATACCACCGAAGTAGCCGTAGGCGCGGCCGTTCTGGCCGTCGCAATCGGGTTCGTCGTCTATGCGGGTCAGATCACTGGCATTGGCAGCACCGCGGAAAACTATCCCTTGATGGCCAGTTTCCGCAGTCTTGAAGGTGTCAGCGTCGGCACCGATGTGCGGCTGGCGGGTGTCAAAGTTGGTACCGTCACAGATGTCACACTGAACACAGAGACATACCGCGCGGACACGGTTGTTGCGGTTGAGACCGGCATCGAAATCCCCGACGACAGCGCGATTGTTATCTCGTCCGAAGGTTTGCTGGGTGGGAATTTCGTCGAAATTGTCCCCGGTGGGTCGCCGTTCTTTTTTGAAGCCGGCGCGCAGATCGAAGACACCCAAGGTGCGGTCAGCCTGATCTCGCTGTTATTGAAATTCGTGTCAGGCGGGGCCGAAGAATGAAACGGCTGATATGCCTGCTGGCCGTTGTGATGGCCCCGACGCTGGGTGCCGCTCAAGAGGTCAGTGTCGCCTCGGGAGCGGTGCTGCGGGGGCTGGACAAGATTAACGGGCAAACGGTCGATATTGAACTGACAGCCGGGCGCACATCGAATTTCGGGTCACTGCAAATCACGCTGGGCGAATGCCGCTTTCCGGTCGGTAACCCGGCGGGCAATGCCTACGCCGAGCTTGAGATCAGTGAGGCAGGGGCCAGCGGCATTGTTTTTAGCGGCTGGATGATTGCGTCGTCGCCCGCGCTAAGTGCGATGGATCACCAGCGCTATGACATTTGGGTCATGCGCTGCACGACGTCCTGAGGGCTGCGCAAATCTGGTGCCGCGAAATTGGCGCTGGCATCTTTGGCACTGTCCAGTCGCGCGTGATAATCGCTGCGTGAAATTTCGATGCCACCCAAACTTGCCAGATGTTCGGTCAGAAACTGGGTGTCAAACAGGGTGAACCCGGCGCTGTTCAAACGATCCACCAAACAGGCCAGCGCGATTTTTGACGCATTTTTGCGCCGCGAGAACATGCTTTCCCCGAAAAATGCAGCCCCCAGCGTCACCCCATAGACGCCACCGACCAGCACGGCTCCGTCCCAGATTTCCAGTGAATGTGCTTGGCCGCGGGCGTGCAATGCCAGATAGAGCGCGCGAATTTCGCCACTGATCCACGTGTCCACGCGGTCCGCGCACCCATCCACAACACCGGCAAAATCCTGATCAACACTGACTTCAAAGGGCGTGTTGCGCATGGCGCGGCGCAGGGATCGGGACGCGTGAAACCGATCCAGCGGTATGATTCCGCGCCTCCGAGGATCGACCCAAAACACATTCGGATCGTCGCGGTGTTCGGCCATCGGAAAAATTCCGATGGCGTAGCTTTGCATCAACAAATCCGGTGTTAACAGCATGTTGCCGGTCAGCTGCTGCCCAGATTGGTTTCCAGCCAATGCTCCAGCCAGTGGATATTGTAGTTACCGCTTAACACATCCGGTTCCTCCAGCAGTGCGTGAAACAGCGGCACGGTCGTATCTACACCGTCAACGATCAACTCCTGCATAGCACGGTGCAGGCGGGCCAAGGCCTCCGGGCGATCCCGGCCATGCACGATCAATTTGCCGATCAGACTGTCGTAATAGGGCGGGAT
The DNA here is from genome assembly GCA_049680295.1 of Sulfitobacter sp. GTDB lineage: Bacteria > Pseudomonadota > Alphaproteobacteria > Rhodobacterales > Rhodobacteraceae > JBAUHN01. The sequence goes on along the minus strand of JBAUHN010000278.1, from coordinate 20,048 downwards.
CGAATAGCCATCATATAGGGCCGAATCCATCCGCACGCCCAAACCGCCGGGCGCATGATACTGCGTGATCCGGCCCGGACAGGGGCTGAAGTTCGGCAGTTTTTCCGCGTTGATGCGCACCTCAATCGAGTGGCCGTTGATTTTCAGATCGTCTTGGGTGAACGACATCGGCATGCCAGCGGCAACCCGGATTTGTTCGCGCACCAGATCGACACCAAAGATGGCTTCGGTCACCGGATGTTCGACCTGCAAACGGGTGTTCATTTCGATGAAAAAGAATTCGCCGTTTTCGTACAGGAACTCGATGGTTCCTGCACCGATGTAATTGATGTTGGCGACAGCATCGGCGCAGACTTTGCCGATGGCGGCGCGTTCCTTGGCCGATATCGCAGGGCCGGGGGCTTCCTCCAGCACTTTTTGGTGCCGCCGTTGCAGCGAACAGTCGCGTTCGCCCAAGTGTACAGCGCCGCCTTTACCATCACCAAAAACCTGAATTTCAATATGGCGCGGGGTGGTCAGATATTTTTCAATATAGACTTCGTCATTGCCGAAGTTTGATTTGCCTTCGGCGCGTGCGGTCAGGAAAGCCTTTTCCATGTCCTTGGCACTTTGCGCCACCTTCATGCCGCGTCCACCGCCGCCCGCCGTGGCCTTGATGATCACCGGATAGCCGATTTCGGCGCCAATGCGTTTGGCGTCCTCGACAGTATCCACACCGCCATCTGATCCGGGCACGCAAGGAACGCCAAGCGCTTTCATTGTGTCCTTGGCGGTGATTTTGTCACCCATGATGCGGATATGTTCGGCTGTCGGGCCGATGAATGTCAGATCGTGGTCCTGGACAATCTGCACAAACTCGGAATTTTCTGACAGAAATCCGTATCCGGGGTGGATCGCCTCGGCGCCGGTGATTTCGCAGGCCGAAATAATCGCAGGAAATGACAGATAACTGTGGGTGCTGGAGGGCGGACCAATGCACACACTTTCGTCAGCCATACGCACATGCATGGCGTCGCTGTCGGCGGTGGAATGCACGGCAACCGTCGCGACACCCATTTCGCGGGCTGCGCGCACAACGCGCAGCGCAATTTCGCCCCGGTTGGCAATCAGGATTTTTTTGAACATGAACCGCTGCTCCTATTCGAGGATCACAAGCGGCGTGCCAAATTCAACCGCCGCTCCGTCTTCGACAACGATGCGTTTGATCGTGCCGGAACGCGGCGCAGGAATGTGGTTCATGGTTTTCATTGCTTCCACGATGAGGATCGTATCGCCTTCGGCAACTTTGGCTCCCACGGTCACAAAGGCAGGCGCACCGGGTTCGGCCTGCATATAGACCGTGCCAACCATGGGCGAGGTCACGGCACCGGGGTCATTTGCCGGATCAACGCCTGCCGCTGGTGCGGATGTGTCCACTGCAGGTGCTGCAGCGGCCGGTGCTGCTGCCGCCGGGGCAGGGGCGGAAACCTGGGTTACGACCTGTTGCTGTTGATGTCGGCTGACACGGACATTGAGGCTGTCATCGTCGCCATAGTCCCGTTTGACCTGCAATTCTGTCAGGTCGTTTTCGCGCAGCAATTCTGCAAGGGCTTTGATGAAAGCCACATCTGCGTCATGGTTCTGTTTTGTCATGTATGTCCTCGACCGATATAGGCGGGCTTTGTTTCAGGTAGCCCTTGCTCTTGAAGATCGGTTATAGGCCAAGGATACATCCAAGGAAAGATGCCTCTTGCAAGGCATCGTTGCTGGTCGCCGTGTCAAATTGCCAGATATTCCTCGCGCAGATCCTTGTTATCGAGAACCTCGGCGGCGGTGCCGTCAAAGACGATGCCGCCGGTATCAAGGATCACGGCGCGGTCGGCCAGTTGCAATGCGCGCACCGCGTTTTGTTCGACCAGAATCGTGGTGATACCCTGATCTTTGATGATGCTTAGGGTTTTTTCGATCTCATCGACGATGACCGGGGCCAGACCTTCGTAAGGTTCATCCAGCAGCAAAACCTTGATATCACGACAAAGGGCGCGGGCAATGGCCAGCATTTGCTGTTCGCCGCCTGACAGGGTTACGCCTTCTTGAGTGCGCCGTTCGCCCAGGCGCGGGAACAGGTCATAGACCCGTTCAATCGACCAGCCAATGGGCGGCGCAATCTGTGCCAGTTTCAGGTTTTCCTCAACGGTGAGGCCCGGAATGATGCAGCGGTCTTCGGGGACAAGGCCAAGACCGGCTTGTGACGCCTCAAAGCTGGACATCTGGTGCAAGGGTTTGTGATCCAGCCAGATTTCGCCGCGGCGGACCTCGGGGTTGTCCAGACGGGCAATCGCGCGCAGGGTTGAGGTTTTTCCCGCACCATTGCGACCCAGCAGGGCCAGAATTTCGCCCTCATGGACGTTAAAGCTGACGCCCTGCACGATATAGCTTTCGCCGTAATAAGCGTGCATGTCCCAGACGGACAGAAAAGCAGGTGCTGTGGCGGCCTGGTTGGCGTTTTTTTCGAAGTTGGCTGTGGCTGTGGCGTTCATTTTTTCGTCCTCAATGGGAGGGAAGGCCGGGGACGTTTCCCCGGCCAAAGATAGGCATCAAGCGGCGGTTTGCGTCTCGCCCAGATAGGCTTCGCGTACCTTGGGGTGGCCTTTGATATTGTCGGGGGTGTCTTCGACCAAAGGTGAGCCCTGCGCCAGAACGGTGATCCGTTGTGCCAGTGAAAAGACAACATGCATATCATGCTCGATGATCGCGATGGTGATGTCGCGTTCTTCGCTGATCTGTTTGAGCAGGTCGATGGTGTTATTGGTGTCCGCACGGGCCATGCCTGCCGTTGGTTCATCCAGCAGCAGCAACCGTGGTTCCTGGCTTAAGCACATACCAATCTCAAGCCTGCGTTTGTCACCGCGTGACAGCGAGGATGAGATCATGTGACGTTTGTCCGACATGTTCATCTCTTCCAGCATGTGTTCGGCTTTGTCGATCACTTCCTTTTGGGTAACAACGCGCGACACTGCATTCATCTCAAACGCTCCGTCACGTTTGGCAAAACAGGGGATCAGCATGTTTTCCATCACCGACAGATCGCCAAAAATCTCGGGCGTCTGAAACACCCGTGAAATGCCCATCTGGTTGATTTCATAGGGTTTTCGTCCTAGAACTGATTGGCCGTCGAACATGACAGATCCGGTGTCCGGGATCAGTTTGCCGACAAGGCAATTCAGCAATGTAGACTTACCCGCGCCGTTTGGCCCGATGATGGCATGCACTGACCGTTCCGCCACGCTGAGGTTCACGTCACCCAGAGCTTGCAGACCGCCGAAGCGCTTATTGACACCTTTGACTTCAAGGATACTCATGATTTTGCTTCCTTATTCTGCAGGCGTTGAATTAGCGCCGGAACTTTCGTCGCCGGTTTTCTTTTTGCGTGAAAACAGCTTGGCGATTTTCTGGCCACCTTGAACCAGCCCACCGGGCAGGAAAATAACCACTAGCATGAACAGCAGACCCAGCGTCAGATGCCAGCCTTTGCCGACAAAGGGGTGGATCACGCCAACCAGAATGTCCTCGATGCCGTCCGGCAGAAAGGCAAACCAACTGTGCAGGACGTTGTCGTCGATCTTTTGCACGATTGCCTCGAAGTATTTGATCACGCCTGAGCCCAGAATGGGGCCGATCAACGTTCCCACGCCGCCAAGGATTGTCATGATCACAACTTCGCCCGAGGCGGTCCAATACATCCGTTCAGCCCCTGCCAGTGGATCCATTGAGGCCAGCAGGCCACCTGCAAGACCGGCATACATGCCTGAGATCACAAAAACAGCCAGCGTGTAGGGGCGCGAATTCAACCCAGTATAATTCAATCGTGTCTGGTTGGATTTGATCGCGCGCAGCATCAGGCCAAAAGGCGATCGGAAGATACGAATGGCAAGATAGAACATCAGCACAAGGATCACTGCGCAAAAATAGTATCCGGCACTAAATGTGAACGACCACGCGCCGATGTCCAATGTATAGTAAGAACGCATTTCAAACAGGCCCAGAAAGTGCGGACCGGTTTCCCATGCGTCGATCAGGTATTGCGGATCAGACGTATAGACCTGCAAACCGGTTTCACCGTTAGTGATTGAGGTGCCGAAGAATCGGCCGATCAGGTCTGAATAGGCAATCGCAAACATCATTTGCGCGAAAGCCAGCGTCAGAATGGAAAAATAGATGCCTGAACGTCGCAGACTGACATAGCCAATCAGCAAGGCAAAAATGGCGGACACGATGATGCCCAGCAAGAGGCCCGGCAGCACGTTGTAGTCCAGCAACTTGTACATCCAGACAACCGAATAGCTGCCCACACCCAAAAACGCGGCATGTCCGAAGGACAAATAACCCGTCAGGCCAAAGAGCAAGTTAAACCCAACCGCGAAGATGGCAAAGATAACAAACCGTTGCATAAGGTCCGGGTAGCCTGCGTTAAACTGCGCCATGGCGGAGCCATCTGGAAACGGGTTCAGCAAAAGCGGCGCGAACAACGCAAGGAACGCCACGATGATAAGGATGGAAGTGTCTTTTGAATTCAGTCCAAGCATGTCTTATTCCTCCATCACGCCTTTGCGACCCATCAGGCCACGCGGTCTTGTGAGCAGTATGATAATTGCGACGAGATAGATGATGATCTGGTCGACGCCCGGCAAAATCGCTTTGACTTCGTTCATTGACGCAAAGCTTTCGAGGATGCCAAGCAAGAAACCGGCCATCACCGCACCGGGCAGAGACCCCATGCCGCCAACAACGACCACCACGAAGCTGAGCACCAGAAAATCCATGCCCATGTGGTAGTTGGGCGAATTGATTGGCGCGTACATCACACCCGCCAGACCGGCCACACAAGCCGCCAAAGCGAACATGATGGTGAACCGTTTGTCGATGTTGATGCCCAACAGGCCAACGGTTTCGCGGTCGGCCATCCCGGCGCGCACAACCATGCCAAAAGTCGTAAATCGCAGAAAGGCAAACACGCCACCGATGATTGCAGCCGAAAAGCCAAAGTAGACCAACCGCCAGTAGGGATAGGCCAATGAAGTGTCCAGGCCCAGCATGGGGCCAAAATCGAAGCTACCTCTGAAAGCATCCGGAGCAGGGGTCGGAATGGGGTTTGCACCGTAAAAATATTTGACCACTTCTTGCAAAACGATCGCCAGGCCAAAGGTGACAAGGATCTGATCTGCATGGGGACGTTTGTAGAAATGCTTGATAAACCCGCGTTCCATGATCAACCCGATCAGTGCCATCACCGGGATCGCAAACAGGATCGCCAGCGGCACCGACCAGTCAATGATCGCGGCACCTGTCTCGGGTCCAAACCAGCTTTCTACATAAGGGGTTTTGATTTTAAGCGGATTGCCCAAGAAATCCTTTTGGGTTTCATCCAGCGTTTCGGTGCTCAGCGTCAGGATGCGCTGAACAGTGACGGAACAAAATGCACCGATCATGAACAGGGCACCGTGGGCAAAGTTAACAACGCCCAATGTGCCGAAGATAAGCGTGAGCCCCAATGCGATCAGCGCATACGCCGATCCTTTATCGAGGCCGTTCAGAATTTGAAGAAGGATTGCGTCCATGGTCCCCACCCTGTGAGAAGTGCGCAGGTAATGTCCCGCGTCAAAAAGAATGTGAGGTGCGCCGAAAGCGCACCCCACGAGATCAGTTTAGGCGCCTGGGTTACAGGCTCCCAATTCACCACCGGCGAACATTGGGTGATCAGGTGCGTATTCGACCTGCGCACGTGGTGTCACTTCGACGATTTCCAGTGTGTCGTATTCGTTTGTTGGGTTTTCTTTACCCTTCATAACAAGCACGTCTTTAAAGCACTGGTGGTCATCGGCACGGTACAGAACCGGACCATTGCCCAATCCGTCAAACTCAAAGCCTTCCAGCGCTTCGACAACGCCACAAGGGTTGAATGTGCCCGCACGCTCAACAGCATCTGCATAAAGCAAAGTCTGTACATAGCATGTGTGCGCCGAGTTGGATGGTGGACGACCGTACTTTTCGCCAAAGGACTTAACGAAGGCTTTGGAACCTTCATCCTGCAGCTGCCAGTTCCAGTTCATGGAGCCGATAACGCCTTGCACGTTTTCGCCCGCACCCGCAGCCATCAGCTCGGAATACAAAGGTACCACGATTTCGAATTTCTTGCCGTTCACTTCCTTGTTCAGCAAGTCAAACTGAACCGCGTTGGTCAGTGAGTTCACCATGTTGCCGCCGTAGTGGTTGAGAACCAGAACGTCAGCGCCAGAATTCAGCACAGGCGCGATGTAGGACGAGAAGTCAGTGCTGGCCAGCGGCGTCAGCACGTTGTTCACAGTTTCCCAGCCCATGGCTTCGGTCGCTGCCGCAATCGATTCCTGCTGTGTCCAGCCCCATGTATAGTCGGCAGTAAGGTGATAAGCGCGGCGGTCAGAACCGTAGGCTGTTTTCAGCACCGGCGCCAAAGCTGCAGCAGACATGTACCCGTTAAAGAAGTGACGGAAGCCATTGGCTTTCTTGTCTTTCCCGGTTGTGTCGTTGGAGTGCGTCAGACCGGCCATAAAGATAACGCCAGCGTCTTGGCACAAGCCCTGAACAGCAACAGCCACACCCGAGGATGAGCCACCGTTGATCATTACAGCGCCGTCTTTTTCGATCATTGATTTAGCCGATGCACGTGCGGCGTCTGATTTGGTTTGGGTGTCGCCGGTCACAAATGTAACCTTCTTGCCCAAGATGCCGTTGCCCTGCAGCGCTTTCGAGCTGAATGTGTTCATCATTCCGCCGTCGCCTTCACCATTCAGATGTTGAACGGCAAGTTCTTGCGCGCGCAGCTCGTCCAGACCTTCTTCGGCGTAGGGACCAGTCTGCGGTACGTTAAAGCCAAGTGTGACGTTCGCACCGGTAGGTTCGTTGGTGTAGGCGGCCGCACTTGAGGCTGTAAAGATCGTCGGCAAAGCCAGGCCAGCGCCGGCTATGGAGCCAGTTTTGATTAAGCCCCGACGTGTCAGGTTCGATTTGGACATTATTATCCTCCCAATTTTTTAAACCGCAATGCGCAGGCGTCGCCGCCAACGTGTTGCGAGGCACAAAGGTGCAAATACTTTATGGCGTGAAAAGTGAAAACCGCGCAATAACCCCCTTGAAAATCACGTAAATTTTGTAAATAAATCGACAGAGAGTTCCATGGTTTTGTAAATTTCATAATGTTGCAGCGCAGAAACCCGTTGAAAACGCGGCAGAATGGTCTGGATTATTGATGGCACGTGAAGGATTGACAGGCAGCCGCATCCGAGAGCGACGCACCGTGGCGGGCCTGCGACAGGCCGAACTGGCCCGTTTGATCGGAATTTCGGCGTCCTACCTGAATTTGATCGAACACAACCGGCGCAGAATCGGCGGTAAGCTGCTTTTGGACATCGCCGCAGCCTTGGGTGTCACGCCCGCATTGTTGACCGACGGGGCCGAGGCCGCGCTGATCGCGACATTGCGCGAGGCGGCAGACGACGCGAACCTTGACGCATCAGAGATTGCACGCGCCGATGAATTTGCCGGGCGTTTCCCAGGCTGGTCCGAGGTTCTGGCCACCACGCATCGCCGCATTGCCGGATTAGAGCGGACCATCGAAACCCTGAATGACCGACTGGCGCATGACCCGCAACTGGCGGCATCGCTGCATGAATTACTGTCGACGGCGGCTGCAATCCGGTCGACCGCGTCCATCCTTGCCGACGAAGAGGATCTGTCAAAGGAATGGCTGCACCGGTTTCACCGCAATATCAACGAAGACAGTCGCCGATTGGCGGAAAGCTCAAAGTCGCTTGTGGGGTATCTCGATGCCAGTCAGGATGGCGAAGACACCGCAAGTTCACCGCTGGAAGAGGTCGAGGCGTTTTTAAGCGCCCATGCCTATTATTTTGCCGGTATCGAAGCGGGGACAGACACGCCGCAACAGGTGATCGAGGACACGCCACTGCTGCGTTCTGTCGCGGCGGGCAAAATCGCGCGGGGCGTTTTGGAGCAGCTTGACGAAGATGCCCGTGCTTTGCCGATGCAAGACCTGCGTGCGGCGATGGATGCGGGCATGTCTGAGCCGTTGCAACTGGCCAAAGAACTGAGTGTTCCAATCCCATTGATTTTGCGGCGGTTGGCGGCCTGCCCGCAAATCGAAAGTGGGCTGGTTGTATGCGACCGATCCGGTAGCTTATTGTTTCGTAAGGCGATTTCCGGTTTTGCCATTCCGCGCATTGGCGACTGTTGTCCGTTGTGGCCGCTGTTTGCAGCGTTGTCGCAACCCGGGCAGGTTGTGCGGGCACGGGTGTCGCAACCCGGTCGCACGTCGGTGGAATTTGATTGCTACGCCGTCACTGAACCCAAGGCTCCACCGGATTACAATACGGCGCCCTTACTTCATGCCACAATGTTGATCGTTCCGGTTATCGGAAAGACGGGGGCGATGTCGCAACCCGTGCAGATTGTCGGCCCGACATGCAGGGTGTGCGCGCGCCACATCTGCCCCGCCCGACGTGAGCCGTCGATTTTGAGCGAAGGATTTTGACAGGGTTGCTAAAAGCGCTGATAGTAAACCCGTGACGTTGCAAGGCCCTTGAGGGACGTGCGACAATCACCCGGCGCGCACGACCTTGGGAGGGGTTAACATGAACAAACATGTTCTGTTGGTGGAGGATGAAGAAAACATCATCGAAGCCATGCGATTTTTGCTCAGCCGGGAGGGCTGGCGGGTGGACACACACTCCAATGGATCAGACGCTGTCGCGATTATTTCGCAAACCCGGCCCGATCTGGTGGTTCTTGATGTGATGCTGCCGGGGAAAAGCGGATATGAAATATTGACCGAATTGCGCGGCAACACTGATACCGAAAACCTGCCGGTGCTGATGCTGACTGCGCGCAGTCAGGCGCGCGATCGCGACATGGCCGAAAAGGCTGGTGTCAGCCGATTTATGACCAAGCCGTTTTCCAACGCCGACATGCTGAACGCCGTGCGCGAACTGGTCGGGGGCTAACCCCGTGGCACGCCTTCCGACACCGCTGTTTCTTGAACGACGTGGCTATAGATTGCGGCGCATGATGGATGCTGTGCGCGTGTTGCCAATTGTTGGACTGGGGTTGTGGATGGTGCCGCTTTTGTGGCCTTCGGGCGAAGGTGCGGACCATGGCCATGTGTCGGTCTCAAACGCGCTGCTTTATATCTTTGGCATCTGGATCGCCCTGATCGTTGCGTCCGGATTGCTGTGGATACGCACGCGTGCAGCCACGGACGAGCCGCCCGGAACGGACCCTAGCTGATGGCATCGCTAAATGCCCTGATTGTAGTATGTCTGACCTATGTCGCGTTTTTGTTTTTAGTCGCCTTCGCGGCAGAACGTGCCGCTGTGCGCGGGCAGGGCGGCTGGCTTCTCAGATCGCCATTGGTCTATACGCTATCTCTGTCAATCTATTGTACGGCCTGGACATTTTATGGCGCGGTTGGGTACGCCGCGCGGTCCGGACTGGAGTTCGTGACCATCTATCTTGGCCCATCATTGGTGATGATCGGCTGGTGGTGGGGCCTGCGCAAACTGGTGCGCATTGGCCGCAGCCACAAAGTCACATCCGTCGCAGACCTGATATCGTCGCGCTATGGAAAATCCAACACATTGGCGATCGTGGTCACGGTTATGGCCGTCATCGGCGTGACCCCTTACATCGCGTTACAATTGCAGTCGGTCACGCTTAGCCTGTCGATATTTGCCGGGTCCGAGACCGGCGGAGAGGTTCTTGACAGCGCGTCGTCAGCGTTTTGGGTCGCGGTGGGGTTGGCGCTTTTTACGGTGCTGTTCGGCACGCGTAATCTGAACGCGAATGAGCGCCACCACGGTGTGGTCATCGCTATCGCGGTTGAGGCCGTGGTCAAACTGGTGGCCTTGATGGCGGTCGGTATTTTTGTCGTCTGGGGTGTGGCGGGCGGCCTGTCAGAAACCATGGCGCGGATTGATGCGTCCAACATCGGCCAATGGCAGGTTCAGGGGTCACGTTGGGCCACGTTGACAGTGCTGTCAGCGGCGGCCTTTGTTTGTCTCCCGCGCATGTTTCAGGTGATGGTGGTCGAAAACGACAACGAGCGGCATTTGCAAATCGCCAGTTGGGCATTTCCGCTTTATCTGATGCTGATGAGTCTCTTTGTGGTGCCGATTGCCGTTGTCGGGCTTGATCTGCTGCCCGCTGGCGCCAACCCGGATTTGTTTGTGGTCAGTGTGCCGCTTAGTCAGGGGCGCGACGGCTTGGCGATGCTTAGCTTTCTGGGCGGGTTTTCGTCGGCAACCTCGATGGTGATTGTCGCAACCCTGGCCCTGTCGACCATGGTGTCCAACCATGTTGTCATGCCAATTTGGCTGGCGGCAGGCAATTCTGGTGCCACGCAATCAGGCGATGTGCGCAATGTCGTCATTCTGGCGCGTCGCCTGTCGATTTTGGTGATAATTGCATTGGGGTACCTCTACTACCGCGTCTCGGGCGGAAGTGGTGCGCTGGCGGCCATCGGCTTGATTTCCTTTGCCGGTGTTGCACAATTTCTGCCGGCAATGCTGGGCGGTATCTTTTGGCGCGGCGGCACCAGACTGGGCGCGCTTGCGGGGGTGGGTGTCGGGTTTTCGTTGTGGGTCTATACGATGTTGTTACCCAGTTTCGGCCCTGGTGTCGCCCTGTCGGCGGCGGTCTTTGATCACGGTCTCTTTGGTCTGTCGTGGCTCCGACCTCTGGCACTGTTTGGTATATCCGGGCTGGACGAAACCGTGCACGCCGTCATGTGGAGCCTGACATTGAACGCGGCCGCCTTTTACCTGGTGTCTCTTTTCACATTTCCGCAGCCCTTGGAGCGGTTGCAGGGCGCGCAATTTGTGAATGTTTTTGATCATTCCGGTCAGGCCCGAGGGTGGAATGCTTCTGTCGCTGAATGCGAAGATTTGATGATCATGGCCCAGCGCATTCTTGGACCTGACGACGCACAAAATCTGTTTCAGGCTGAAGCGCGCCGCCAGGGGTTAACCGGTCATTTGCCCGAACCAACGCCGGATTTCGTACAAAAGCTGGAGCGGGAGCTGGCCGGTTCGGTGGGTGCTGCAACGGCGCATGCTATGATCGGTCAAATCGTTGGAGGCACGGCTGTTTCGGTGCAGGATTTGCTGGCTGTTGCGGACGAATCTGCGCAAATGCTGGAGTATTCCAGCCAGCTTGAGGCACAATCGCTGGAACTAAGCCGAACCGCTGCCCAACTGCGTGACGCCAACGAAAAGCTAACCCAACTGTCGCTGCAAAAAGACGCGTTCCTGTCGCAGATCAGCCACGAGTTGCGCACGCCGATGACGTCGATCCGGGCGTTTTCGGAAATCTTGCGCGATGGCGATGGGGTCGGGCCGATTGAGAAAAACAAATACGCGTCGATCATTCACGTCGAAGCGATCCGACTGACCCGATTGCTGGACGATCTACTGGACCTCAGTGTGCTGGAAAACGGTCAGGTGACGCTGAACCGGCAATCTGGCAAACTCAGTGATGTACTGGATCACGCGATCACCACCGCACAGGCCGGCGCTGAGCGGCATATCGTGATCCGCAGACGGTTCTTGGACGAAACCGTAATGCTAGAGACCGATCTTGACCGATTGTCGCAGGTTTTCATCAATCTAATTACAAATGCTCAGAAATACTGCGCCGCGGATGACCCTGAACTGTCGATTGTCGTGTCGCTGGTCGATGATGCCGTCGCGATTGATTTCACCGACAATGGGTCGGGGATTCCCGTCAAGGATCAACAGGTTATGTTCGAAAAATTTGCCCGCGTTGGATCCGAAGGAGGGACAGGAGCGGGCCTGGGACTGGCGATTTGTCGTGAGATCATGACCCGGTTGGGCGGGGATGTGACCTACCGCAATGGTGCCCAAAATACGACGTTTCGCGTCGTGTTGCCACTGCTAGGGCAGGACAAACAGGCCACCGCTGCGCAATAGCTGGGAACATCGGCACCTGTTTATTTCAAAGAAAATGGAACTGCCGTAAAGGCAATTGTAACCAATCACAGATACCCCTGCTGCAGTCCAAAATGAAATCTGCCCCTGGGACCTATGACCGAAACACCAGACAACTTGATCTTGCAGCGCAAAGCGCAGGCTGGCACGCGCGATCATCAGTCGCGCACGATGTCCGTGCCCAAAGCGTTGCGGCTAAGCGTTGCGAAGGTTGCCAACGATCTGTTTTCCATGGCTTTGTCTGTGATTGGTGCCACTAAGGTTCTGACCAGTGCTGCTGATTGTGCCGCCGAATTTGACGATGATTCTTTGCTGGTCCTGCTCGACGGTCCGGAACAGGCCAGCGGCGCTGCGGTGATCAGCCCGTCGCTGGTGACCGCGTTGATCCAACATCAATTGATGGGCAAGGTCAGCGATGCACCTGGCAACCCACGAAAGATGACAACGACTGATGCCGCGCTTTGCGCGCCATTGTTGGACAGGGTACTTGAACGGGCCACCCATTTACTTGAGACGGACGCAGATCGCCGTGTTCTGTCCGGTTTCCGATTTGGTGCGCGCACCGAAAATGCCCGACTGCTGCAAATGGCGCTGAATGACGCCGAATACAATGTCATTCGCCTGACCCTCGACATCGCCAGCGGCGCGCAACAGGGCACATTGACGCTTGTGTTGCCGGTTGGTGCTGCGCGGGACGGTCACGAAACCCAAAGCGCAGATGAGAAACCGCAACAATCCGGGCAGCAAACGACATTAAACGACACGGTTATGGCATTGCACGCGGATTTAACGGCAGTTTTGTGCTGCATCCCGGTCACGGTGTCTCAGTTGGGTCAATTAAAAGTTGGTGATACGCTGGATGTGCCCAACGGCGCGTTTGAGAAGGCGCAGATCACCACGGCAAAGGGGGTGACGCTGGCAACAGGCATGTTGGGTCAAAGGGGTGGCCTGCGCGCCATTCGCATGACCCACCAAACCCATGCTTCCGGCACAATCCCACAGCGCCGCGCATCGGATCGCCAGGAACTGGACATGCAGATTGGCGACACCCGTTTCGCCGGTGTTGCGGATGCGGGACAAGCGCCTGCCGGAGATCATCAAAAAGACCCAACTGCTGACTTGCCGCGACTGGAGGATTTGCCCGATGCATTGTCAGGGGGCGGTCTGCCGGATTTCAGCGACCTGCCAGAACCCTCTGGGCAACCAGTGGAAGGCGGTGGAAGCAACGCGGCAGTTGCGTGATGCTATTGGGCGGAAGGGGGCGCCGCAATGGCGTCCAGTGTTGGGCGCAAATATTCCAGATCATAGCCGCCGGACCGGGCCGCTGTGATAATTTCGTCGGTTGATCTGTGCCCAGCCTCGCCCAATGCCCAAGCAATTGTTGATCGTGTTCCCGAGGCACAATAGGCCAAAATCGGACCAGTTGTTGTGGCGCATAACGCGCGGTTATGGGCGATCACGTCCGGGGTCATCGTTTGATGCGTCAGCTCTTGCACCGCGAATGATAGCCCCGCAGCGGTTGCTGCCGCCTCCATCGCTGCCGCCTGATGGCTGGGCGGCACCTCGGCATCCGGGCGATTACATATGATCAGTGAAATCCCGGCGTTGGCCAAGTCAGGCATATCGCTTGGGTCAATCTGCGGGGCAGCAAAGAAATGCGGGGTGATTTGACGAATATCCATGAATGATGAGTAGGCGACACCGTCCGGCCTGTCCAGTCTTGACCCTAGCCCAACAAAACGCCGGCAACTACCAGCATCAACCCAAAGATCGAAAGAAACAGCGCGCCCAGGTTCATCGGCAATACGCCTTGCAACACGGTGCGCATCTCGTCTTCGGACAGTTTTGCCTTTCGGGCGCGCATCACACGGACAATACACCATATCAGGCCGATCAAGCCGATCAGCGACAATCCAGCGCCGGACCAGACCAGCCATTCGAATATGGGTCCTGAGGATGTTTTTTCCATAGACGTGCTGCTACTCAACCCGGCGGCTGATGGCAAGTGATCGTGCCGCCATAGGGTGCGGCGGATTGGCGCGAAATCGCGATGTGCCGATCAATGCCTGCTTGCAGGGCGCGGATCAGGGCGCTAGGCATGGCCCGAACAACAGATCACGCCAACAGGAGCCCCCCATGAGCGAAGCCGCCACAAATCCGGTCACCGATGAAACCTACCGCGTGACGGCCAATGAGCTGCGCCAATTCGTGGAGCGGGTCGAGCGATTGGATGCCGAGAAAAAAGATTTGGCCGAGCAACAAAAAGAGGTCATGGCTGAAGCCAAAGCTCGTGGCTATGACACGAAAATTCTGCGCAAAGTCATTGCGTTGCGCAAGCGTGATGCGGATGACATTGCAGAAGAAGAGGCGGTTTTGGACATGTACAAAGAAGCCCTGGGAATGTCCTGAAGTCAGGGAAAGTCGCAGAATTATCGACGTCGGCAACTCCCTGCCTGACGCCTTTACCACTAATCCCTGCCAGCCACACCCGACGCGCAGGGCGCATCTTATGAAACCTCTGCGTTTGCTGCTTTCATTTCTATAATCAGCTGATACGCCTCGGCATAGGTGTTGCGAATGTTGGGGCGAAACCCCTGGCTTTCTGCGCGCAGACGGATGTCGGTTTCGGTTTCTGAACCTGCGGCATAGCGCACTGAACCCAACGAAAATTCCTCGTTCAGCTTTTTTCCGCGCGCGGCATATTCCACCCAAGCCGGAGATTGAATGCGGGTGCCTTCATATTTGATCAGGAAATACCATTTTTTCCCGGTCGGTTTGATCTGGCTTTCGATGTAGTCATAGACATCATGGACATCCCGCGAATTCTCAAATGAAAAATCCGAAAAATCAAAGTGCATGATTTGATCATCGGGCGCGAAGTTGATGCGCCAGGTCCAGTCCTTGCGGTCGAAATGTGACACCAGAACCTTTCTTGCTTTTCGTTTTGAAGGCAGTTCTTGCAATCGCTTCACAGCGCTTTCGCGGTCAAAAAACAAATTTGGATTGAATGCTTCGGTTCCGGCGTCCCGTTCAATTTGGCGGCGCGTAATTTCAGAGGCGTCAAAGCGGACGCTGCCCATGGAATGCGCTTTGTTCAGGTCCATTCCGCGCCGCGAAAACGCAAACCATGCTTCATTGTCGATGCGCGTGTCGCAATAATTAACCAGAAAGAACCACAGTTTTTCGCCGGTCTGTGCAATCTGCTTTTCAATCTGATCGTAGAATTGGTTGACCTCCAGTGAATTGGACAGGGTCAGGCCGGCAAAGCTGACTTCCATAATCTCAGTGTCTTTATGGAAGGTAATTTGCTTTGCTATATCTGCGTCGGTAAATGCGGATTGAGGCACGGCCGCGTCGGTTTCTTTTCGTGTGAGGGTCATCTTGTTACTCCTGTAAGTTCGCCGTAGCTGCGTGCAGCAATATAACTTATTGATTGCAGTGAGTTAGCGCAGGTTCTCGATGGCCAAGGCAATGCCTTGCCCGCCGCCGATGCACATGGTGATCAGGCCAAACCGCCCGCCTGTGCGTTCCAATTCGTGCAGCGCCTTGATCGTGATGATGGCCCCGGTTGCGCCAACCGGGTGGCCAAGGGCGATTGCGCCGCCATTGGGGTTTACGCGTGCTGTGTCCAACCCAAGGCCCGCGTTGACAGCACAGGCCTGTGCGGCGAAGGCCTCATTGCTTTCGATCACGTCGAACTGGTCAACGGTCATGCCCAGTTTTTGCAAAAGCTGCGTGACAGCCGGAACCGGCCCGATGCCCATCACCTCGTGACGCACGCCCGCGTGGCCATAGCCCAGGATACGCGCGCGGGGTTTCAGACCAGCCTTGTCCGCGGCCTCGGCAGAGGCCAGAACCATCGCCGCCGCCCCATCGTTCAAACCAGAAGCATTGCCCGCCGTAACCGATCCATCCTTGCGAAAGGCGGGGCGCAATTTGCCCAACGTTTCAACGGTTGTGCCCGCCTTGGGGTGCTCATCAGTGTCAAAAGCCACCCTGTCGCGGCGGATTTTTACCTCGATGGGCAGAATCTGGCTTTTGAAATGCCCAGCCTCGATGGCGGCCAAAGCGCGACGCTGACTTTCTGCGGCAAAACTGTCCTGATCGTCGCGTGTGATGCCATGTTCATCGGCCACGTTTTCCGCCGTTACCCCCATGTGCCCGACACCAAACGGATCGCTGAGCGCGCCGATCATCATGTCCGTCATCGACATATCGCCCATCTTTTGACCCCAGCGGATACTTTGCGATGAATGCGGCGACCGCGACATGCTTTCTGCCCCTCCGGCCAGCGCATAATCCACGTCACCCAACATGATGTGCTGCGCGGCGGAAATGATCGCCTGTGCGCCTGACCCGCAAAGGCGGTTGACGGTCAAGGCAGGGGCGTCTTCGGACACGCCCGCATCGACGGCAGCGACCCGGCCCATGTACATGTCGCGGGCTTCGGTATTGATGACGTGGCCGAAAACCGAATGCTGGATTTGCGCGGGATCCACCTCGCTTCGGGTCATCGCCTCTTTGGCGACGGCTGCGGCAAGAGCCGTTGGTGGCGTTCCAGCAAGCGCGCCGCCGAATGTTCCAATTGCAGTGCGCACACCGTCAAGGATAACTACGTCGTTGCTCATCTCATGCTTCCTTTTGAAAGTCGGGGTTGTCAGTCAGGACCTCGCCCATGCCGGCAATCCGTTCGGCAATGGCGTCCAATGTGGCTGGATCGTCGATCGTGGCCGGCAGGTTCCAGGGCTGGCTGTCGGCAATGGCAACCATAGTACCGCGCAGTACTTTGCCAGAGCGTGTTTTGGGCAGCGCATCAATCACGATGCAGCGTTTGAAGGCGGCTACGGGGCCGATTTCGCGACGGATCATCGCGACGCACTCCTTGGCGATTTCCTCTTCCGAGCGGTCAACCCCGTTGTTGAGGCAGACCAATCCCAGTGGTTGCTGCCCCTTTAACGCATCGCCGATGCCGATCACGGCGCATTCGGCGACGTCCTTATGGTTGGACAGAACTTCCTCCATCGCACCGGTGGACAGGCGGTGGCCTGCGACGTTGATCACGTCATCGGTACGCGCCATGATATAAAGGTATCCATCCGCGTCCTTGATGCCTGCGTCGCCGGTTTCATAATATCCGGGGAAAGTTTGCAGATAGGCGGATTTGAAACGCGCTTCGGCATTCCAAAGTGTTGGTAATGCGCCGGGGGGCAGGGGGAGCTTGATCGCGATTGCACCCAATTCGCCCGGGGCGACAGGGTTGCCACCTTCATCAAGGATATCAATGTCATAGCCCGGCATTGGGACAGCTGGTGAGCCGGGTTTGACGGGTAGTTCCTCAATGCCAAGCGGGTTGGCCGCGATGGCCCAGCCTGTTTCGGTCTGCCACCAATGGTCGATCACCGGCTTTTTGAGATGCGTCTGCGCCCAGCCGATGGTGTCAGGATCAGCCCGTTCGCCAGCAAGAAACAGCGACTGCAGGCTGCTCAGGTCAAATTTGCCAATGTAGTCGGCGTTCGGGTCTTCGCGTTTAATCGCGCGAAGGGCGGTAGGTGCCGTGAACAGAACCTTGACGTTATGGTCTTGGATCACCCGCCAGAACGTGCCCGCATCCGGGGTGCCCACCGGCTTGCCCTCAAACACAAGTGTCGTGCACCCGGCCAGCAATGGCCCGTAGCAAATATAGCTATGGCCCACGACCCAGCCCACATCAGAAGCTGCCCAAAAGACATCGCCCGAACGGACGTTGTAGATGTTTTTCATCGTCCAGTGCAGGGCGACCATATGCCCGCCATTATGGCGCACAACGCCTTTGGGCTGGCCGGTGGTTCCCGACGTATAAAGAATATAAAGCGGATCAGCGCCACCAACAGGCGTGCATCCCACCGGAATTGCTGCGGCCTCTTCGTCTGCCCAGTCCAGATCGTACCCCGCGACCCTATTTGCCACAGCCTGCGGGCGTTGCAGGATCAGCGTGAAGTCCGGTTTATGTTGGGCGCGGGCAATTGCCCCGTCCAGCAGAGGTTTATAGGCAATGATCCTTTCACCCTCGATCCCGCAGGACGCGGCAAGGACAGCTTTGGGCGTAGCATCGTCAATCCGAACCGCAAGTTCATGTGCGGCAAACCCGCCAAAGACGACAGAATGAACCGCACCAATCCGCGCGCAGGCCAGCATCGCAATCAGCGCCTCTGGCACCATCGGCATATAGATGATCACCCGGTCGCCTTTTGCGATGCCTTGCGCCGTCAGCACACCTGCAACGCGCGACACCCGGTCAAGTAAAGTGTCATAGGTCAGCTTGGTCTGGCTGCCGGTTGCCGGGCTGTCGTGAATGATCGCCGTTTGCGCGCCGCGTCCTGCGTTCACATGGCGATCAACCGCATTATAGCAAGTGTTGCATACCGCATCGGGAAACCACGTGGTCATCGGGGCGTCTGTACTGTCCAAAACCACGTCGGGTGATTTGATCCAGTCGACGCCAGTGGCGGCGTCGGCCCAGAATGCCAGCGGATCATCTTGCCAGTTTGAATACACACGCCTGTAGCCCGCCATCACGCTCTCCTTTTGGGTTGAGAACGACGACGTGTTGCGTGGGAGTGCAAGACAGTGGTCGTTGTCAGCTTCGAGGGGGTTGAAAAGTGCCATTTCTTCCCCCGGTCCTTACGCAGTCAAGTATCGTCGTTCCGTGGGGTCAATTCACTAGAGTAAATTGCTGGTTCGCCAAGGGCTGAACGTGTTAACATGCAAATAATCACACGAACGTAATTGCAATTTGCGAAAAAGTAAAAAATGACCAACAGCGGTAGAAAAATCTTTGCAGGCGCGCGCATTCGGCTTTTGCGGCAAAGCCTAGATATGACTCAGGCGATCTTTGCGCAGCAGATCGCGATTTCAACAAGCTACTTAAATCAAATCGAAAATAATCAACGCGCCCTGTCAGGATCGGTCATTCTGTCACTGGTCGATGTGTTCAATTTCGACCTGTCGGAACTGGCACTGGATGGCGCCGGGAAGGTGTCGGTTGACTTGCAAGAGGTTTTGACCGACCCGATATTTGGTGACGGCAAAGTGTTAACGCAGGAAATAAAAGTCGCCGCCACCAATGCGCCAAATGTTACGCGTGCCCTTCTGGATCTTTACCGGATGTTCCAAAAATCGCGTGAACAGCTGGGCGAGGTCGACAATTCGCTCAAAGACCGCGAAGGATCATTGGCGCCTTTGCCTTACGAGGAGGTGCGCGATCATTTCCACTATAAAGACAACTATATCGACGAATTGGACCGCGTGGCGGAAGCCTTTTCAGTCTCATTGAAACATGGCGAGGCGGGCCGGCTTGCGGATGTTTCGCAATACCTTGGCGACGCACACGGTGTGCATGTCGTCATGCGCAAGGACAGGCCCAGTTCCGGCACGGTCCGAAATTTTGATCCCGCGACCCAAACACTTTATCTGAATGCTGCGTCGTCGGCGGCAACGAACCTGTTCCAACTGGCCTACCAGGTGGGCATGATCGAACAAGGCGCGCTGATCGAGACGCTTTTGGATGAGGCGAATTTCCAGACCGATGTCGCACGCGAAGTGTGCCGCATGACCTTTGCCAATTATTTCGCTGGTGCGGTCGTCTTGCCTTATTCCGAATTTGCCGCCGCCGCGAAAGAGCATCGCCATGATCTGGAAAAATTGGCGTTTCGGTTTGACGCCAGCACTGAACAGGTTTGCCACCGGCTAAGCATGTTGCAAAGGGCGGGGGACAAGGGCATCCCGTTCTACTTTTTGCGCATTGATCAGGCGGGCAACATCACCAAGCGGCACAGCGCCACGACACTGCAATTCACCCGTTTCGGTGGTGGTTGCCCGCTTTGGAATGTTCACCACGCCTTTCAGTCGCCCGGCGAAATTTTGCGCCAGCTGGCAGTGACACCAGACGGCGTGAAATACCTGTCCCTTGCATTTGAACAAACCAAACGTGTGGCGGGGTATAAATCACCGGTGCGCAAATATGCCATCGGGTTGGGC
>JBAUHN010000277.1:0-7448 GCA_049680295.1 Sulfitobacter sp. | reverse complement strand
CAGCCTGATCGGCGCGGGGGGTGTGTTGATCCCCGGCGACCGTTATCAGGTTGTGTTCACGGTGAATGTCGATCCGAATGCGGCGGGGGCACCTGCGTCTTTGGACAATACGGCGACCGCGGGGGGTCTGGCCCCCGGCGCAGTGACCCCGGTGACGGATCTGTCGGACAATGGCGTTGATCCCACCACCAACCCCGGTGATCCGACGGGTGATCCTACGCCGATCACACCACCGGCGACGGCTGGAACAATCGGGTTGGTCAAGACGTCTACGCTGGATCTAACAGGAGGCGTCAGTGCAACGTCGCTCGATGCTGGCGATGCGATTGATTATGCCTATGTTGTGACCAACACCGGTATTGTGAACTTATTGAACGTCACTGTCGCCGAACCTGACAGTGTTGCCAATGATTTCACCGGTACAGGTGTTGTTCCAACCCCGGCCTACGATTCCGGTGGCAGCACGATTGATGGAACGGGCACGCTAAATGATTTGGCGCCATCAGCCACGGTCACATGGACATCACGTTACACAATTACACAGGATGATATCGACGCAGGTGGTGTTACCAATTCGGCGGTTGCGACAGGGACAGACCCTGCCGGGAACACACCGACAGATAGCTCGGACGAGAGTGATCCCGCTGCTGGCAATAATGACCCGACAGTAACCACGCTGGCCGCGATCCCATCGCTGACCCTTGGCAAGACGTTGGTATCGGAACGCACACTGTTCCCAACCGTTTACGAAGCCACGTTCCAAATCACCGCGCTGAACGACGGTAACGTGACACAAACGAACATTCAACTGGTGGATGATCTGGCGGCGTTTGCAGCACCTGCAACGGTGCGAAGCGCAAGCATCAGTTCGGTCACTGGATTTACCATGGCCAGCGCCAATCCGGGCTATACCGGGGTTGGAGCAAATGACCTGTTGTCAGGCACGCCGGAACTTGCACCGGGCGACACTGGGGTTGTGACGATTGTCGTCACCTATTCCTCGTCCACCGGTTTCCCGTCACCGGGGACCAATACGGTCACCGGGTCGTCGGACCAAACACCGACGCCAACACCAGCCACAGCCAATTCGACATTTGTTGATACTGACGGCGACGGCAGTATTGACGGCAACGAATCCCCGACGGGTGATCGTGACGGTGACGGCATTCCCGATGCCGCCGATTATGACCCGACAGGCTATTTCTATTGCGAGGAAGATGGATCCATTTTGACCGGCGGTCTTGTCACCGTTACGGGGGGTGGTTTCTCGCAAACCGGGGTCGGGACAAGCGGTCCGATCAATATCGTTGCGGACGGATCAGGCGGCTTCTATCAGTTTGATGTGACAGCACCGGGCACCTACACGCTGACCTATACTGACCCCACGGGCGGCATCGCATCTGTTGCGCGTCTTCCGA
This sequence comes from Sulfitobacter sp., assembly GCA_049680295.1. Taxonomy (GTDB): domain Bacteria; phylum Pseudomonadota; class Alphaproteobacteria; order Rhodobacterales; family Rhodobacteraceae; genus JBAUHN01. Next base: position 6,030 of record JBAUHN010000277.1, on the reverse strand, counting down.
CGGTTGCGCCCACCGATGTTACAATTCTTGTTGATGTGATCACGGGCACTGCAACGACCGACCCACGGATATTGGGATCCAGCGAATTTGGTGCAACCGGCGCTTTGGCTGACAACAGCCTGGCGGCGAACCCGGCATTCTACACCACATTCGTCATCGAGGCAGGCGATCCAACAATCTTTTCAAACAACATTCCTTATCAGGCGTGTTCGACACCGGCACCCTTGTCGGCGACCAAAACGGTCATTGGTCAAACGGATGTCAAGGTTGGCGATCTGGTTCAGTATCGGATCGACTATACGTTGGGTGCGACAGGCGGGGCGATTGCCAGCGCATCATTGGTCGACTTGTTGCCCGAGGGTATTCTTTATCTGCCAGGATCCGCAACAATTTCACTGAACGGTGCAGCAGCAGTGCCGACGGAACCTGTTCAGGCGGGTCGTCGCCTGACTTGGGCGGGGCAGCCTATCCCAGTGTCGTCCACGCTTTCGGTAACATTCAGCGCGAGGGTTGCGGCAAATGCACCGATTGGAAGACTGACCAACCAAGCCTTTGCTGCGGATGCGGCAGGAACGCTGCTCTCCAACATTGCCACTGCCGTTATCGAACGCGTGCCCGAGCATGTGTTTGATTGCTCAGACGTTATTGGCAAAGTCTTCGACGACCTGAACCACAACGGCTATCAGGACCAGGGCGAACCAGGGCTGCCGGCTGTGCGCGTTGTCACTGTGAAAGGCACCCGGATCACCACGGATGAACACGGTCGGTTCCATGTGCCCTGTGCGGAACTGCCCAGCGATATCGGATCCAACTTTATCATGAAGCTGGACACCAGGAGCTTACCGACGGGATACCGCGTCACCACGGAAAACCCACGGGTTGTGCGTTTGACAGCCGGTAAGTTTGCCAAGGTGAATTTTGGTGCTTCTATTTCGAATGTCGTGCGGATCGATGTGAATGCCAAAGCCTTCCAAAATGACACAAAGATCAAACCGGCCTTTGAGCAGGCGATCCGGAACATGGTCGCACAGATGCGAAACAAGCCATCAGTGGTGCGCCTGACTTACGTGTTCAACGATGGGGCCACCCAAAAAACGGCGCGCAATCGTCTAACGGCGGTTGAAAATCTGATCAAGAACGAGTGGCGCAAAGAGGGGCAGTACAAACTGAACATCGAACGCACAATTAAGCGTCGTGCAGGGGAATGATGATTATGTTTACGAGTAACAAAATGCGGTCATTGCTGCGCAAGCCTTCGATGTTGAATGCAACAACCGCTTTGGTCACAATCGGATTTGCCGCTCCTGTCTTTGCGCAGAATTGTGATTTGGTCAACGGTGCGCTGGCCGATGATTGCACGAATATCAATCGCGGAACGTCGGTGTCAGTTCCGGCGCAACCAAATGCCGAGTTTGAATCTATTCCAGAGCTGAGTGTCGATGGATTTGAGATCAGTGTGGACGGCGCTCCTGTCGCACAGGACGGTACAATCAAAAAAGGCGCGGCTGGTGTTCAGGCCAAAAAGCGGCGTCAAGATCTGGATTTGGCGTCGACAAATGTTGCCGTTAAATTTGATGGTTTGGACATTCGTCCTCGTCTGGATGTGGAAACAGTTGGCGATGCGTCATCCTATCCTACCGGCAGCCGCATCACCTTTCAGAACCACATGAACTATCCGGCCTTTGTACGCCGTGGCGAAGTCCGGATTATTGATCAGGCGGCGGCTGGCGGCGCTCAGACCGTAGCGGTTGTTCCAATGGATCCCAATGGCCGCACAAGCACGCAAGTACCCGCAGGTGACGATCTGGTTTATGTGTACCGGGTCTATGACGCCAAAGGCCGATATGACGAGACAGCTCCGGCGGTTTTCGGAGCGCGTCGGGACTTTGCGGCAGACGTGGAACAAGGCACTGACAACACTGCGGTGCGTCGGATTCCGGTCTTTGGTGGTGCCGTTACGGTCTCGGGCACAAATGTTCGCGGTGATGCGACGGTGCGGACGCTGGGCGAAACGGTGCGTCCCGATGCGCAGGGCGACTTCGCTTTGCAACGGATTCTGCCGACCGGCGCGCATACGGTCAATATCGACGTGGCGGGCGGCCCGTCGCTGGCACGTGACATCGAAGTTCCCGCGAGTGATTTATTCTATATCGGGCTGGTGGATGTCACCATTGGCAAAAGCCTGAGCAACGATCTCGAAGACGCGACTTCCGATGCGAACTATGACGAAACATTCACGCGCGGACGTCTGGCATTTTACCTGAAGGGCAAAATCAAGGGCGAATATCTTTTGACGGCAGCGGCCGATACCGGCGAGCATGAGCTGAAAAACATCCTGCGCAACTTTGATGAAAAAAACCCGCGTAGCCTGTTGGACCGGATCGACCCTGACGAATACTATCCGGTTTACGGCGATGACAGCACATCCGAAATTGATGCGCCCACCGCAGGCAAACTGTATGTGAAGCTGGAAAAAGACGACAGCCATGTGGTTTGGGGCAATTTCAAATCTGCAATTGGCGGCACGGAATACCTGCGCAACGAGCGCACGCTTTACGGCGCGCAAGGCGTCTACCGGTCGCCTGAACAAACCAGCAAGGGTGAGGCGCGCGTTGAATTGCAATTACATGCCGCACAACCCGAAACCCTGCCACAGCGCGATGTCTTCCGCGGCACAGGCGGGTCTGCCTATTTCTTGAAGTTTCAGGATATCACGCGAGGGTCTGAGACGCTTCTGATCGAAGTTGTGAACCCGACAACCAGTCGGGTGATCAGCCGCCGCCCGCTTGTTTATGGTGTTGATTATGACATCAACTACGTGCAGGGACTTGTGATTCTAAGATCACCCTTGTCGGCAAACGGAGCGTCTAGCGATCTGATCACCTCCGGTCCCAGCGGCGACAGCCAGGCTTTTTTGGTTGCAAATTATGATCACACGCCGACAACCGGGAACGTCGATAGCTTTTCTTATGGCGCGCGCGCGCAAACCTGGGTCACCGATGATCTGCGGCTGGGTGCTACACTGAACAAAGAGAACCTCGGCACTTCCGACCAAGAGGCTTATGGTATTGATCTGCTGTATCAAAAGTCAGAACGCACCTATCTTGAACTGGAAGCCGCCAAAACAGACGGCACCGGAATAGCTGCGGATACGTCCTTTGATGGCGGGCTGACCCTGAACACAAACGCAGGGGCCACCGGGTCCGGGCGTGCATACAGGTTCAAGGGTCAGGTTGATCTGGAAGATCTGGGTATACAGACAAAAGGTGTTGTCGGTGGTTATTTTGAAGACCGCACGGCAGGCTTTTCAACGCTGAATTACCGGACCAACAATGATGAACAACTTTGGGGGTTCCACTTTGAGATTGAACCCAGTGACCGTTACACGCTGCGGGCCGAATATGACGATTATTCCGACAGTGCGGGCCGGGTTCTGAAAGAAGGCAATCTTGAGCTGGCCTATAAACAGACGGACACACTGACCTGGGGTGTCGGCCTTGAAACAATCGATCAAAACACAATTGGCGATCCGACCCGCACCGGTCAACGCACCGATGCAGCCGTGCGTCTAACCTATGATCCCGGTGCGACTTATTCGGTTTACGGTCAGGTTCAGGGCACGCTTTCGCGCTCGGGTGGCCTAAGCCGAAACAACCGCGTCGGTGTCGGCGGCGAATATGTGTTCAGCGATCAGTGGCGCGTGTCGGGCGAAGTCTCCGACGGATCGCTTGGGTTTGGTGCCCGTTTGCTGGTCAACTACGACCGCGACGCGGACAACAGCTACTACTTTGGCTACACGCTTGACCCGGATCGCGACTTTGGTGGCGTCACGCTGAGTGGTCGCGATAAAGGCAGCTTTGTCTTGGGGGCTCGGCAAAAGATCAATGATGATCTGAATGTCTATGGCGAAAACACCTATGATTTGTTTGGGCAGCACAAATCGCTGACGTCGAATTACGGTGCGGATTACGCGCTAAATAATTCGTGGACTTTCACAGGAGGTTTGGAAATCGGGCGGATCACAGATCCGCGCGCGGTCAACAATTCCAACTTTAAACGCACGGCATTTTCGTTTGGCACGCAATACAAAGACGAAAACCTGTCCGTCCGGTCGCGGATCGAATACCGCACAGACGAAGGTTTGATATCGGGAGCCGACCGCAACGCCGATACCGTCGCGGCTGAGCTGACGGCGCGCTACAAACTGAACGAACAAGCGCGGCTGCTGTTCAATCTCGAAGGGGTACGCAGTGCAAATGCAAGTGCCTCAATTCCGGATGCCAAATACGTTGAAGGGTCACTTGGCTATGCTCTGCGCCCCATCGACAACGACCGTTTGAACGTGCTCGCAAAATATACCTACCTTTACGATATGACCCAACGGATCGCGACAATCCCCGGCAGCGGTGCCAACTTTCTGAACTCCCCGCGCCAAAAGGCACATGTCATAAGTCTGGATGCCAGCTATGACCTGAACAATAACTGGACCATCGGCGGCAAGATTGGTGGCCGTTGGTCGGAACAAGACAGCGGCGCTGGTTTTGTGTCAAACAACGCGACTTTGGGGGTGGTCAATCTGCGCTATCATGTTGTTCACAAGTGGGACGCTTTGTTGGAGTTGCGTCAATTGACAGCACAGGATCTAGGCACAGACACAGGTGTTCTTGCCGCTCTCTATCGGCATGCAGGCAATAATTTCAAAATCGGTGTCGGCTATAACTTCGGTAGATTTTCTGACGATCTGAGGGATGTCACATACGATGACAAGGGCATCTTCCTCAACATAGTCGCAAAATTCTAAGTGTTGATTTGAGTTGAGAACTGACCCTGTATTGGATCAGTTCAACGATGCAACGCCGATTCTGATTGAACGGCTGCCCTCGCCAATCTCAGGACGTGTGAGAGCTGGCGGTCATCAGGTATTGCTCCCCCCACCTGCTGATTTCATCAATAACGGGGGCGACGCTTTTGCCGATGTCCGTCAATGAATATTCCACTTTGGGTGGAACCGTCGCATAAGGGACACGGCGCACAATTCCATGGCCTTCAAGGTGCTTGAGTTCTTTCGTCAGCATGCGCGTCGAGATACCCGGGACGGCCCGCTCCAACTCCTTGAATCGCAGTGTTCCGCGCGCTGACAACACATATAGGATTGCGAACTTCCACCGCCCCTCTAACATGCTCATGGCGAGATGAAATGGACATTCCATATAGTTTTCAAAGGATTTTTCAGCCATCGTTCATCCTATTTACTTCGTTAGTTACTTTCGTGTTCCTAGGAACCAAAAGTGTGCCTTCTTGCAGATTGTAACCAACATCGGCACTTTCTTTACACATATTGTGAGGAGACCCCAAATGTCGAACAAAGAGATTGTTGTCAGCTTCGTAGAAGCGATGCGCCAGTCGGATGTTGAAACGCTGACAACCATGATCACGGCTGACTTCAATTGGTGGATTGCGGGCAAGCAGGCCTATCTGAAAACCGCCGGTGAACACGACCGTGCCTTCTTTCTGGGCTTTTTCAGCAGCGGCGGCGAGATGTTTCCGAATGGCGCAGAATTCAAGGTCACTGACATGGTCGCCGAAGGTGATAAGGTCGCGGCGGAGGCACATATGACCGCCACAACCGCCACTGGCGTGGAATACGACAACATGTATCATTTCCTCTTTGAGATCGTGGATGGGCGGATCAATCGGATGAAAGAATATATGGATACGCACCATGCCAAAGTGACATTTGGTCTGTGAGGACGGAGGGCACAATGGATATGAACGGTAAGACGGCGCTGATCACAGGGGCCAACACGGGCCTTGGATTTGAGATGGCACGGGCCTTGGCTGGTCGCGGTGCGCGGGTAATCGTTTCGGGACGTAGCGAACCCAAGGTGCAGGCGGCGATAGACCTGTCTGACGTCAGCGCTTATGGGTCCAAATAGGGCAATTTGCTAAGAGAGTGTTTGTTGCTCATCGTAACCACCGAGGAGTGGACGATGAGAAAGACAACGAAAAGCCACGGCGAGAAGATCGTCA
>JBAUHN010000276.1:0-8331 GCA_049680295.1 Sulfitobacter sp. | reverse complement strand
GTTCAAGATCAAGGTGATACAGCGACGTGTGCCACCACAAATGGTTGGCGAAATTGGAGGTGCCCCAGACGCCTGCGCGTTCTTTCATAAATCGAATACCGCCCGATTGTCGTCCGCGCATTTCCATCACATGGCTGACAGTATGCACCGCGTAAGGATTGTCGGGCCGGATATCCAAGGCATGCCGTGCCAGTTCTTCGGCGCGGCTGAAATCGCGGTTTTCCTCAAGGCCGAATGAATAAAATCCCAAAACAAATTCATATCCCGGAACGCTTTCGTCCCACAGATTAAACACCCGCGCGACCACATCCCGTTGCCCCGGCACATCGCCCAGCAAAACCATCGTGTAATGCACCAACTCCAGCGCCAGCAGGTCCATCGGGTACTCTGTCAGCACGGCCTCCCACTTTTGGACGGCACCAAAGAAATCGCCCTGCACCCAGGCTTGCACAGCCGCAAAATGCCCTTTTTCGCGGGTATTGCCGCGGCTGATGCGCTTTTCCGCCTCGGCCATGGCCTCTACCATCATTGGATAGATCCGGGTTTCCATCGACTGGGTCAGCCATCCGGCTTTGAACAACCATCCCATGGTGAAATCCGGATGCTCTTGCAACACCTCGTCGATCAGCGCGATGGCATCGCCGCGAAACGTCAGCGACATGATCACCGCGCGTTCCAGCCCGTCGATGGCCCCGGCGTCGGGGTAGGATACAGGCACACCGCGCAAGTCCCTGAATGTGGCGTCGCGCGTCTTGGTTTTTGTCATAGCCATGTTTTGGCGGGTCCTTTTTTAAACATCTGCCAGCATATCATGTGCCGGGCTTTTCGGGAATTTACGTTGCATCACGTCAAATTGCGAAGCTCATGTCAGCATTCTCGCCCGATTGTGAACAGTCTTGTGTCGCGCGCCCGTGTCACTAAGCTGCCCCAAACCATCAGAGAGGGACGTAAATGGAACTGGCAGGAAAACACGCCTTGGTCACCGGCGGCGGCACCGGGATCGGGCTGGCAATTGCCCAAAGTCTGGCGGCCAAAGGTGCGATTGTTACAATCACCGGGCGCAGGCAGGCGGTGCTGGACGCCGTGTCAGACGACACTATCTTTGGCCTGACCATGGATGTGCGCGACGAGGCGGATGTTGCAGCCAAGACCGCCGCCGCTGTTGCCGCGCGCGGCCCGATCCAGATCTGTGTCGCAAATGCAGGTATCGCCGAAGGCCGTTCGCTTCATAAAACCGATATGGAATTTTGGCGCAATATGATGGCAACCAATCTGGATGGCGCATTTCTGACGATCCGGGAATCGCTGGTCTCAATGCGCCAGACCGACTGGGGCCGGGTGATTGCCGTGTCTTCCATTGCCGGGCTCAAAGGATTAAAGGGCGCGCCCTGCTATACCGCATCCAAACACGGGATGATCGGGCTGATCCGCGCCCTGAGCGAAGATTACATCGGCCAGCCGATCACCTTTAATGCGCTGTGTCCCGGCTATGTCGACACGCCCATCGTCGGGCGCAACATCACGTCGATTTCGCAACGCGCAGGGCTGAGCGAAGACGCGGCACGCGACGTCATGGTCAATGCCAACCGACATAAACGCCTGATATCGCCACAAGAAGTGGCCGCCGCCGCCGCTTGGCTGGTGTCCAGCGGATCACAAAGCGTCAACGGTCAGGCCATCGAAATCGCAGGCGGCCAAATGTGAGGCGCTGGCGTTAAGGGTTTCGAAACCATGATGGCGCTAGCATCATTGGGATGTCAGACCGGGACCTAACCTACTTTTTCACCGCGCGTCTAAGCGATCCGAACAGCGACTTGCTGACCCGCGAGGTGTCGCAATTGCGCGATGCCATGCGCGCCACCCAGCAACGTTATCCGTTTCATATCAACGCGATTGTCATTTTGCCAAATGCCATACACACGCTGTGGACCGTGCCGGAAAAGGACACGCAGATCCGGCAGCGCTGGTCGATGCTAAAATCACACTTTTCGCGCCGGTTGCCCCCGGCATATTTTCAGACCAGGGCACAGGTTGAACGCAGCGACAAACACATCTGGCACCGATCAATCTGGCAGCACTTGATTACAGACAGCGCGGATTTGGCCACCCATCGCCAGGTCATCCATTCCGCCCCGGTTCAGGCCGGGCTGGTGGATCAGGCGCAAGACTGGTCATGGACATCACTGCACCGCGACATTGCAAACCGGACCTTGGCCGCCAATCCTGAACCCCCCGTTGGGTTCAGTTAAACGGGTCTGTCGGTGCAACGAAAACTGACGCCAATGGACAGCAAACGGGCCTCGTGACCCTTAGGCCCTGTTCTCAAGCCACATGCATTGCTTGTTTTGACGCACGCCCGGCCCAAAGCCGCACAGCATCACCAAAGGCGCTAAACAAAGGTCGGGACACCGGATCATTCGCCGCGTCCCATTCCGGATGCCATTGCACCGCAAGCGTAAACCCTGTGGCGCCTTCGACATAGATCGCCTCGGCAGTGCCGTCGGGTGCCTCGCCGTCAACGACGATCCTGTCACCGGAGGTTTTGATCCCCTGCCCGTGCAGCGTATTGGTCATCACCTCGGGTGCGCCCATCAAGCGGTGAAAAACACCGCCTTGGGAAAACCGCACCTGATGACGCAGCTCAAACTTTTCTTCCAGCGTGCCATCGGGCGGCATCCGGTGGTTCATACGCCCCGGCAGATCGCGGATTTCGGGATGCAGCGTGCCGCCCATTGCCACATTGAATTCCTGAAATCCCCGGCAAATGCCCAAAACCGGCTGACCTTTGGCCACACAGGCCCGGATCAGAGGTAAAGCAATCGCATCGCGCGCGCGGTCAAACGCGCCATGGGCCTCGGTTTCTGCCTCGCCGTATTCCTCAGGGTGCACATTCGGGCGACCGCCGGTGAACAAAAACCCGTCGCAGGTATCCATCAACTCGGCAACCGATACAAACCGCGGATCGGTCGGGATCAGCAACGGCATACAGCCTGCCACCGACGAAATCGCCTCAGAGTTCATCGTGCCACCGGCATGGACCGGGTATTCATCATTCAACAGATATTGATTGCCAATTACACCGACGACTGGACGTGACATTATAGGCCCTTTAGCTGCGTTGCGGCGATTGTATAGCGCCGCGTGGCACGAGACAACAGCCCACCGACATGCGCTTACCCTACGAAATAGGCCAGAATATGGTCATCGCACCTGTGATCCGAAAAGGGCTGGGATGGGTCAAACTCAGGCCTCGCCGATCAGACCTGCCGCGTCGATACCCGCCATGGCCGCGATCACATCATTGTCGGATGTATCGCCGGTGACACCGACAGCGCCAATGACCCTGCCTTTGGCGTCGCGCAGCAGAATGCCGCCGGGCACCGGGACCAGTTGCCCGCCAAACACACCGTTGACGGCGGTCAGGAAATAAGGCTGCGCCTCGCTGCGCGCCATCTGCGCCGTTCCCGCCATTCCCAGCATGACCGACCCGTATGCTTTTCCCTGCGCAATCCCGAACCGCCCAGGCGACGCGCCGTCTTCGCGTTCAAACGCCTGCACATGACCGCCAGTATCGAGCACGACAACCGACAGGGGTTTGAAATCCATCTCCCGGCCTTTTTCGAGCGTTTTGCGAATGATCGTGCGCGCCTTGCGCAATGAGATGGTCATGAGGTCTACCCTTGTATGAGTGTCGGTCTTACAAATAGCTGCACTTAAGCTGAGGCCTTCAATTCCAGCCGGCGCGCATGCAACACAGGTTCCGTGTAACCTGAGGGTTGTTGCCGCCCTTTGAATACCAGATCACAGGCCGCAAGAAAGGCGATCCCGTCGAAACCCGGCGCCATCGCGCGGTAGGTCGGATCATCTGCGTTTTGCCCGTCGACAACGGCGGCCATCTTATGCATCGCCGCCATAACCTGCTGCGCATCGACCACACCATGGTGCAGCCAGTTGGCGATATGCTGGGCTGAGATGCGGCAGGTGGCACGGTCTTCCATCAGGCCGACATCGTTCATGTCCAGAACTTTGGAACACCCCACACCACTGTCAATCCACCGCACGACATAGCCCAATATGCCCTGGGCGTTGTTTTCCACTTCGCGCAGTTTTTGCGCCTCGGTCCATTTTTGATGGCTGGCCAGCGGGATATCCAGCACCGTGTCGACATAGGCCCGCCGCCCGCCGGCGCGCAGTTTTTCCTGCACAGCAAAGACGTCTACCTTATGGTAATGCAGCGCGTGCAATGTCGCGGCTGTCGGGCTTGGCACCCAGGCGCAGTTGGCGCCGGATTTCGGGTGTTCGATCTTTTGCTCTATCATTGCCGCCATAAGGTCCGGCATCGCCCACATGCCTTTGCCGATCTGGGCGCGGCCAGACAGACCGCATTCAAGTCCGATATCGACGTTCTGGTTTTCATAGGCCCCGATCCACGCCTTGCGCTTGATAAAGTCCTTGCGGCTAAACGGCCCGGCCTCCATCGAGGTGTGAATTTCGTCGCCCGTGCGATCCAGAAACCCGGTATTGATAAAGGCCACACGGGCTTTCGCCGCCCGGATACATTCTTTCAGGTTCACAGAGGTGCGGCGTTCTTCGTCCATGATGCCCAGTTTGACAGTATTTTGCGGCAGGCCGAGGATTTTTTCGACCAGACTAAAGGTCTGATCTGCGAATGCGACCTCGTCAGGTCCGTGCATTTTGGGTTTGACCACATAAACTGATCCCTGGACCGAATTGCCGCCCGCACGGGCAAGATCATGTTTGGCAATCAACGTGGTGATCATCGCATCCATCAGACCTTCGAAAACTTCGCGGCCATCGCGGTCCAAAATTGCCGGGTTGGTCATCAGATGCCCGACATTGCGCACCAGCATCAAAGCACGCCCCTTGATTGTAACGTCCGATCCATCGGGTCCGGTAAAGACGCGGTCAGCATTTAGTTTTCGGGTCTGGGATTTGCCGGCTTTTTCAAAGGTGTCCTGCAAATCGCCCTTCATCAGGCCCAGCCAATTGGTATAGGCGACAATCTTGTCTTCTGCATCTACGCAAGCCACGGAATCTTCGCAGTCCATGATCGCGGACACAGCGCTTTCCAGTCGCACATCCGCCAGACCGGCCTGATCGCGGCTACCAATCGTGTGGGTGCGGTCAAACACCAGTTCCACATGCAACCCGTTATTGCGCAAGACCACACTGTCTGGCGCTTTGGGATGGCCGGTGTAGCCGACAAATTTTTCAGGCTGTGACAGCGGTTGATCATCCACCATCAACGCGCCTTTCAGGATCGAATAACGGCGCGCATCGGCGTGGCTTGTGCGTTCTACAGGAAAGGCTTCGTCCAGAAACACCCGGGCGCGTGCAACAACCCGCGCGCCGCGGCCCTGATCGTACCCCCCTTTTGGCGGCGCACTGCCCATGGCGTCAGTGCCATAGAACCCGTCATACAGACTGCCCCACCGGGCATTGGCTGCATTCAGCGCATAGCGAGCATTGGTGATCGGCACCACCAGCTGGGGCCCGGGGATTTGGGCAATCTCGGGATCAACATTGGCCGTCTCGATTTCAAAATCATCGCCTTCGGGCAGCAGATAGCCAATGTCGCGCAGAAACGCGCAATAGGCTTCGTGATCATGGGGCGCGTCCCGCTGCGCAATGTGCCAGGCATCAATCTGCGCTTGCAAGGCTTCGCGTTTTTCCAGCAGTCGGCGGTTTTCCGGGCCAAGATCATGCAGCACGGTGCTAAGTCCTGCCCAGAAATCATCCGCCGAGATTCCGGTGCCCGGCAGCGCGTGTTCTTCGATAAACGCAACCAGTTGGTCGTCAACCTGCAATCCGTTCTTGTCCTGACGTGCGTTCATTGCAAGTTCTCCCACTCTGCATACGTTTGTACACTGCTGAGTAGAACGAAAGTTTCCGATAGGCAACAAAACTATAGCACCCTCATCCGCTTGCGGCTTTAGCATTAGAAATCTATCGTGCCGCAAATCCGACCTAACGCCCAAATTGAAAGACCTGATCATGCGTGATGCAGCCCCCACGACCATCTATCTTAGCGACTATCAGCCCTTTGGGTTTGACGTGATATCGGTACATCTGACGTTTGATCTGCACCCGACAAAAACCCGCGTCACGTCACGGATCAAATTTGCCCCCAATGGCAAAGGCGACAGCCGCTTTTTCCTGCATGGCGAAAACCTGACCCTGCACAGTGCCAGGATCGACGGTCAGCGGGTCACCCCGGATGTCACCGAGGAGGGGCTGACCTGCAAAGTGCCCGACGCGCCCTTTGTTTGGGTGGCCGAAGTCGAGATCAATCCGCAAGGCAACACAGCACTTGAGGGCCTGTATCTGTCGGGTGGTATGTATTGCACCCAATGCGAGGCTGAAGGCTTTCGCAAAATCACCTATTACCCGGACCGTCCCGACGTGATGTCGGTGTTTACCGTTGAGGTGAACGGGCCGCACCCGGTGCTTTTGTCCAACGGCAACCCTGTATCATCAACCAGACATCACGCCGAATGGCACGACCCATGGCCCAAACCCGCCTATCTGTTCGCTTTGGTTGCCGGAGATCTGATCGCCCATCCGGGTCAGTTCACCACGAAATCCGGCAAAGACGTAACGCTGAATCTGTACGTGCGCCCCGGCGACGAGGGCAAATGCGCCTTTGGGATGCAGGCCCTCAAGGATAGTATGAAATGGGATGAGGACGTTTACGGGCGCGAATACGACCTTGATATCTTTAACATTGTTGCGGTTGACGACTTCAATATGGGCGCGATGGAAAACAAAGGTCTGAACGTCTTTAACTCTTCCGCGGTGCTGGCATCGCCGGAAACCTCGACCGACGGCAATTTTGAACGCATCGAGGCGATTATTGCGCATGAATATTTTCACAACTGGACCGGCAACCGCATTACCTGCCGCGATTGGTTCCAACTGTGCCTGAAAGAAGGGTTAACCGTCTACCGCGACAGCCAGTTCACCTGCGATATGCGGTCGGCTGCGGTGAAACGTATCGGCGACGTGATTGATCTGCGGGGGCGCCAGTTCGCCGAGGATCAAGGCCCGCTGGCCCACCCGGTTCGGCCCGAAAGCTTTCAGGAAATCAATAACTTCTACACCGCAACCGTCTATGAAAAAGGCGCCGAGGTGATTGGCATGCTCCGGCTTCTGGTCGGGGCGGATGCCTATTCAAAAGCGCTGGATCTGTATTTTGACCGTCATGACGGGCAGGCCTGCACGATCGAGGATTGGCTGGCTGTGTTTGAGGACACAACCGGGCGCGATTTGTCACAGTTCAAACGCTGGTATTCTCAGGCCGGCACGCCCAAGGTTGCCATAAAAGAAGATTGGGCGTCAGGTACTTACACACTGACTTTTACCCAAAAGCTGACCCCTACGGCGACCTCGCCCGACCCGCAGCCGCAGGTCATTCCCATCGCCGTCGGATTACTGGGACAAAACGGAGATGAAGTGCAAGCCACGCAAGTGCTGGAAATGACGCAAACCACGCAGTCCTTCCGCTTTGACGGGCTGGCCGCACGCCCGGTGCCGTCGATCTTGCGCGGGTTTTCCGCGCCAATTGTGCTGGAACACGATGTTGCCGACACCCAAAACGCATTTCTGCTGGCCCATGACACCGATCCTTTCAACCGCTGGGAGGCTGGGCGCACCCTGGCCCGCAACAGCCTTTTGGCGATGATCCGCAAGGGTGCGGCGCCTTTGCCCGACCATCTGGATGGCATCCGCAGTTTGGTCAGTGACGCGGACCTTGATCCGGCCTACCGCGCGCTGATGCTGGGTCTGCCCAGCCAGTCGGAACTGGCCACAGATTTGCACGGGCTTGGCGAAACCCCCGATCCTGATGCAATCTGGCAAGCGTGCCAACAGATGCGCGACGCTTTGGCGGGTCATCTGGGTGATGTGCTGCCCGTGCTATACGCGGAAAACCAAGTAACCGGCCCTTACCGCCCGGACGCCAAACAGGCCGGGATGCGAGCGCTGTCGAATGCCGCGCTGTCCTATTTGACACGGACCGACAAAGGCGCACAGGCGCAAATTCAGTTTGATGCAGCCGACAATATGACCCAGCAACTGGCCGCTTTGGCCTGCCTGATCCGCGCCGGGCGTGGCAGCGATGCCCTGCAATCCTTTGAAGCACAATGGAAAGACGACCGTTTGGTCATGGACAAATGGTTCGGCCTGCAGGTGATCGAGGCAAGCCCGGAGAAAGCCGCCAAAACGGCAGCAAAACTGACCGAACATTCCGATTTTAATTGGAAAAATCCAAACCGGTTCCGCACGGTTTTTGGCGCATTGGCGGGCCATCAC
>JBAUHN010000275.1:0-46463 GCA_049680295.1 Sulfitobacter sp. | reverse complement strand
GGTTTCTGCTGCTACGGCCTTGGATACCAGGTCAGACAGGGGGCCAGGCGGTGTCAGAAAGCTTTCGCCGGAAACCTTGACGCTTATTTCAACCGACACGCCAAATTCAGTCTCTACACGGGTCTTTTCGCCTTGCAACCAATCGGTCAGGGACGCACCGGAGTGGCTGTCGTTGAACCTGATGTTGACGGTACTGGCACATTCGGCAGGGATCACATTGGTGGCCGGATTACCGGTGTCGATAGTGACAATAGCCAGTGTTGAGGCATCAAAATGATCCGTGCCTGCGTCCAGTTCATGCCCGGCCAGACGGTCCATCAGGCGTGCCATTGCGGTCAGCGGATTGACCGCGCGGTGCGGATAGGCGGAATGCCCTTGTTTGCCGATCACCCGGAACCGGGCCGTCATCGACCCGCGCCGCCCGATCTTGATCATGTCGCCCATCTTGTCCGGGCAAGTGGGTTCCCCGACCAGACAGACGCTCATCTTTTCGCCTACATCCGCCATATGCGCCAAAAGTGCGGTTGTGCCATCCAGCGCGTCGCCCTCTTCGTCGCCGGTAATGGCCAGAATGATCGCGCCGTCGGAGGGGGTCTGCGTCACGAAATCAATCGCGGCGGCAACAAAGGCCGCGACGCCTGATTTCATGTCCGTGGTGCCGCGCCCATACATCACGCCCGACTTAATTTCGGCGCCAAAGGGCGGCGTCGACCAGTCATCCGCGTTGCCGATGGGGACGACATCCGTGTGCCCGTTGAAACCAAATGTCCGCGGATGCGACTTGTCGCCCCATCTGGCAAACAGGTTTCTGATCCCGCCGCGATCCGCCCATGCGATCTCGAACCCGGCGTCGCTTAGCGGTTTTGCCACGATATCCAGCGCGCCGGCATCCGCAGGCGTCACCGATGCGCATTTGACTAATTCAGCGGTCAAGTTGACGGGGTCGAAACCGGGCATGATATGATCCTGTTTGAGCGGTTTTTGCGGGTGCACCCATGTTTGTGGCGAAAAAAACCAGATGCCAAGGGGGTCACAGCACAAAAGTGTTCCCAAAGGGCGAATCGCCGTGATAGCCTGTGGCAAATAATAAACCCGAGGCAGGGTATCGGCAGTCCGGCCAGCATGAAAAATGCGGCCCTCTGTATCAAAATGATCAGCGACGGTGTGCGGGCAAAACTCCCGTTGTACTTTTCCGCACGTATGCTGCCTTTCCCTGGGTTCGAGGAGCGTGACATGTTAACTTTTCCACTCGCTGGGCCCGGTGCAATTTCATGACCTGGATTGCGCTGGCTGATCATTCGGAACGCAGGTTTTCATTGCATGGCATCGGGACAGATCGCCGCGATACGCCAATTTGCGACGATGGGCCGGATCATGTCTTACCGCGCGGCAGCCTGTTGTTTGAAACACGGCTTTCACCGGATGGTCGGCCGCAATTGCTGTTTGGCTACAACAATGATTTTCCCTGGCCGCGTAGTTTGAAATTTCAGGCCATTCCCGGTGGCGGAATCGCGATGGTTCAGGCCGTCGCAAAAAACATCACTCACGCGACAGTCCCCCACAAGAATGCAAGCAGGACGGACGTTTTACGCGTCACTTTTTCTTGGGATGCGCCAAATGAGTGGGGGCGCCTAACCGTCGAATGTCCCGAGGATGGCACCAGTGTCGCCGTTGCTGTGAAAAACCCCAAACCAGTGTCGATTTCCGATCTGCGCGACCTGATGTTGGGGCATGGCAGTCAAAGCTTTGCCGCCGATATGGTGTTTGCCGCCCTGTCCGATCAGATTGAACCTGTCGGGCCAATGCCGACGCTGGCACCATCGACGCCGATTGCAACGCCTGATGGATATGTCGCCGCCAAGGATTTGCGGCGCGGTGATCTGGTAATGACGGACCGCGGCGAAACTGTTCCGGTATTGCATTGCGTGCAGCGTTGCGTCCCTGCGCGAGGTTCTTTCGCGCCGGTGTGGCTGCGCGCACCCTATTTCGGCCTGCTGCAAGATATAGTCGTTTCGCCTGAACAACGAATCGTCATTACCGGATCAGACGTTGAGTATCTGTTCAATCAAGAAGCCGTTCTTGTACCTGCGCGGCACCTTACAAATGGATTTTCTGCACGTAGCGTACGTCCCGGCACCTTGGCCAGCTACACGCAATTGGTACTGCCGGGACATAACAGTTTGACCGCCGCCGGCGCACAGTTGGAAAGTCTCTATATCGGGCGTATTCGCAGAAAACCGGATCAATTGGCCGCAAGCCTGTTGGCTGGAATTGATCGCAAAACCCTGCCGGAACACGGCGGATCGGTGTTTCCGGTTTTGCGCTGGTACGAGGCGGTTACCCTGACCACTCAACGGGTCGCCTAAGGCGCGGTATTCAATCAGCGTCCGGCACTGGCAATGGTTCATAGAACGGTGTCATCTGTGCGACAATGACTGCGTTTTCTTCCAAAGCCCGCTGCATTAGGCTGCGTTCTTCTTCTTCGATTTCGTGACCTTCGGCCAGACGTTCATCCAGCGTGCCATAGCCGGTTACATCCAGCGGTGCTGTGTCGGCTTGTTTTAGGATCGCCACGGTTTCGCGCACGGCCTCTGCCTCATCTACACCACTGGCATAGATCATCAGCGCGGCACCGGTCGCCTTTTTCGGCAACCCGTCCCCCGCTTTGCGTCCGATCTGCACCAGCAAGGTAAAGACCTGCTGGCGCGACGGTTTTTTTTCTTTCTTTGGTGCGTCAGTCACGCAGCAGCTCATTGATACTGGTCTTGGACCGGGTTTGCGCGTCGACTTTTTTGACGATCACCGCGCAATAGAGGCTGACACCATTTTTCGACGGCAACGACCCCGCGACCACGACCGATCCTGCGGGCACTTCGCCATAGGTGAATTCGCCGGTTTCGCGATCTACGATCTTAGTGGATTTGCCGATAAAGACCCCCATCCCCAAGACCGAGCCTTCGCGCACGATACAGCCTTCGACAACTTCCGACCGTGCACCGATGAAACAATTGTCTTCGATGATGGTCGGGCCTGCCTGCATCGGTTCTAATACGCCGCCAATGCCGACGCCGCCGGACAAATGTACGTTTTTGCCGATCTGCGCACAGCTGCCGACCGTGGCCCATGTGTCAACCATGGTGCCTTCGTCAACATAGGCGCCAAGGTTCACAAAAGACGGCATCAGGACAACCCCCGGTGCGATAAAGGCAGATTTGCGCACGATGCAGTTGGGCACGGCGCGAAACCCTGCAGCTTTCCACTGATTGTCGCCCCATCCTGCGAATTTGCTGTCGACTTTGTCCCACCAACCGGCACCCTGCGGGCCACCTGACTGTTGTTCCATGTCTTTGATGCGGAACCCCAGCAGCACAGCCTTTTTGGCCCATCGATTGACGTGCCAATCGCCACTTGCCTGTTTTTCGGCGACGCGCAATCTGCCACTGTCCAAGGCGGCCAACGTGCCTTCGATGGCGTCGCGGGTCTCGCCTTTGGTGGCGGGAGTGATGGCATCGCGGCCCTCCCATGCGGCTTCGATGGCGGTCTCTAGTTGGGCGTTGGACATGGTGTGCGCTCCGGGAATGGGGTGTGGGTGTATCTGGCGCGCTATACCTGCAGCACGGGCCTGGCGCAATCGTTTCGGTAGATGCCCGATTAGTTGGCCGTCGCCCATTGCATCTTGGCGCGCAACAATGGACTTTGCCGGGAATTGAAGCCCGGAGATTATTATGCCTGAACGCCGCCACCCTTTGCGCGATGCCCATGCCGACCGCACAACCGCCAAAGAAGTCCCCGATACGCCGCAAACCCGGGCCTCTGCCTATCGTTTGGCGTTTACGGATGATGATTTTATGTGCCGCGATGAATTGCGGCCCGTCCGGTTGCAACTTGAACTGCTAAAGCCTGAATTGATGCTTGATGAACATGGCATTTCCAGCACCATCGTTTTGTTTGGCGGCGCGCGGATTCCTGAACCCGCCCAAAAAGATAAGGCGCGGACCAGGACATTGGCGGACCTGTCCGTGTTTTATGATGAGGCGCGCGAGTTTTCCCGGCTGATGACGATCAAAAGCATGGAAAGCAGTGGTCGCGAAAACGTCGTGGTGACGGGCGGTGGCCCGGGCGTGATGGAGGCGGGCAACCGTGGTGCGCTGGACGCCGGTGGGCAATCGATTGGGTTGAACATTGTTCTGCCCCATGAACAGGCGCCCAATGAATATGTGACACCTGAGTTGTGTTTCAATTTTCACTATTTCGCCATTCGCAAAATGCACTTTTTGATGCGTGCGCGGGCGATCTGCGTGTTTCCGGGTGGTTTTGGCACCATGGACGAATTATTCGAATCCCTGACCCTGATCCAAACCGGGCGCATGCAGCGCGTGCCGATATTGCTGTTCGGACAGCAGTTCTGGGAGACAATCCTGAATTGGGACGCACTGGCGGATGCCGGCACAATCTCGGCCGAAGACCTGGACCTGTTCCGCTTTGTCGACACAGCAGCGGATGCAATGCAGCTGATCGAAAACTGGGACACGGCGCCCGCGCGGGATGCGTTACCAGGGCGTTAAAGCCTGATCAGGCATGTAATTCGGCAGGCAGCATGCAAACGGGTTTGTGATGCGGCAGGGTTTCGATGATGCTTTCATCATTGGTGTCATCGATGCCAATCCCGTAACCGGCCAGGCGATGTTTCCATTCGCGGTCGGACAGGGCAAGCCGTCGTTCACGGATCACGATGTTGATGATCTTTTCGGCAAGTTGGAAGTCGGTATTCATTTCGGCAGCCATGGATTTTCTCCAGCAAATGCCCCCTGATAAGCGGTTTACCGCCGATAGATGTCAGCATTCGCACCGCAGTGGGGCAAAATGTGGGCATTTCAATCTCAGATGGGCATTGCCGTGGCACCCTGCCTCATTTGGCAGCGGGCTGCGCGATCAGGGCAAAACGCTGATCTGTCCAATGGTGCCTTCGACTTTGACGATGCCGTTTAACTGGTCACCTTCAAGATACAGCCAGGATTCAGAGCGGCCAATTTCCTGTGTGCCAACCAAAGCGGTGATTGGTGGCAAGCTCAGGCCAGACAGCATCCGACCTGAAGGGCGCGAGATGATGCCAACCATAAATCCATCCACCGAAACAGTGCCAAAACCGGTTGTCGCCAATGCCGGCGTGAATTCACCCCGCGCAGCAGTGCGCCCCATCTGAAACCCAAATACATCGTTTGAGGAATTAGTTGCGCCAGTTTCATCCAGCAACGTATGCTGACCATTGTTCAGCGCAATGCCCTGCATCCCCCAGGGGGCATTCACCGTGCCGATCATCTGACAATGTTCAGCATCAACGCAGAACCATCCTTCGTAATTTGCCATCAATCCGATTTTGCTGCTGGGCGCATTGGCGCGTACCAGCGGGATATCAAGTTGCAGATCAATCGTGCCCATCGTGATTGAGGCCGATGTAATGGCCTGCGGATACCCGGCGATAATGGCGTTTTGCGCACCGGCGACGGTGTTGGTTTCATAGCGGATTGTTGTGCCTAGTTTGGCGGTGCTGCTGGTGGCGGATTGTGCCAGGCCTAGTGCCGCCATCAATCCCCCCAATGTGCCGCCGCGGGCGGTGACAATCAGGTTCGGGTTGTACGACAGATCAATGCTGGCTTCAAATCCGCTGGGGTCTGCCGCGGCCGATTGCGCCATCAGGATCAGGCCGGTCAACGCACTTGTTTTTTTCATCACAGGCCCGCCTCCTTTGCGATCTGTGCCCGGCTTTTGCGGCTGCGTTCGGTGGCAGATTTGAGCTGGCCACAGGCGGCCATGATGTCTTCGCCACGCGGTTTGCGCACCGGGCTGGCATAACCTGCATCATGCACAATATCCGAAAACGCGCGGATGCGGTTGTTCGAGGACCGCTTGTAGGGCGCGCCGGGCCATTCGTTAAACGGGATCAGGTTGATCTTGGCGGGAATGCCTTTGATCATTTCGACCAAACGGTGCGCATCGGCATCGCTGTCGTTGACCCCATCCAGCATGACATATTCAAATGTGATGCGTTCTGAATTCGACACTTTGGGATAGCTGCGCAGCGCCTTCAGTAATACTTCGAGGTTCCACTTTTTGTTGATCGGCACCAGTTGGTCGCGCACCGCGTCAGTGGTGGCGTGAAAGGAGATCGCCAGCATGCAGCCGATTTCCTGTGCCGTGCGGGCAATCTCGGGCACTACGCCGGATGTGGACAGGGTGATGCGACGGCGGGACAGTTGTATGCCTTCGGGGTCCATCGCGATTTTCATCGCGTCACGGACGTTTTCAAAGTTGTAAAGCGGCTCACCCATGCCCATCAGCACGATGTTTGACAGCAATCGTGCGTCTTGGGTCCGGGTACCGGATTGAGGCCATTCTTCCAGATCGTCACGCGCGATCATAACCTGGCCGATAATCTCGCCCGCGGTCAGATTGCGCACCAGTTTTTGCGTGCCGGTATGGCAGAATGAACAGGTCAGCGTGCAGCCAACCTGAGAGGAGACACACAGCGTGCCGCGATTGTCCTCGGGGATATAGACGACCTCAACCTCATGGCCGCCAGCGATGCGCACCAGATATTTTCGGGTGCCATCATCACTGATCTGCCGCGTCACGACCTGCGGCACCTCGATCACAAAGGCGGTGGCCAATTCGGCGCGAAAGGATTTTGACAGGTTGGTCATCGCATCAAAATCGCGCACACCCCACTGATAAATCCACTGCCAGATTTGCCCCACTCGCATTTTCGCCTGTTTCTCAGGCGTGCCCATTGCGATCAACGCATCACGCATGGCAGCACGGGTTAATCCTACCAGGTTTACCGGCCCCTCGGGCAGTTTGCGGGGGATCGTGTGGACATCCTGAGTGATCGGCGCGCTGGCGGACATGGGGTTTCACCTGACAAGGAAATGGATGCGTCTCTATATAGAGGTTCGCGGGGATTTCAAAAGGATACTTACCGCGCACAGCAAAACAGCCCCGAATGCACTCGAGACTGGTTCGCGATTTACGTGGCTGAAATCAGCTTGCGCAGCGTTTGTCCGCGTCTTCCACGGCGGCGGTAAAGCCGAGCAGCGAAAACGTGTCCTTAGTCTTGGTGCCGCGTCCGGATTGACCCGAAGCGATTGCATCCGTCCCGCGTTTCATGGCCGCGATGATCTTGGCGTCATCGGCCGGGGTCGCGGGCCAGGCCCATTCGCCTTCGGTAAACATCTCAAATTCATTACCGCCGATGTTCAGGTTCACGGTTGATCCGCTGGCAAAAGGATACCCGCCGGTAAAGGCAACCTGACCTTTGGCCTCGGCGCTGGGACGGTAGAACACCATCAGCAGCGTCTGACCCCGTTTGACCGCAACCACACGGCCATCACGCGAATTCACGGTTTCCTTGGGCGTTGAGACACCCCAGCATTCCTTTGGATTGTCTTCCACGAACACGCTCCAGTCGGTTTTTGCTGCCACCCGGTTTGTGCTTTGATCCTGGGCCAACGCCCCACTTGCCATCACAGCAATTGCGCCAAATACGCCCCCGACCAATTTGTTAAATCCCATTTTGTACAGCCTCCAGCCGTCCTGAACCCCAATGCATTTGCACCCTGCCGGTAATCTTTGAAACGATCACTCTCTTGCAATTGCAATATTTCTTCTCGACAAGTTGCACAATAGCGCGAAACAGGCGACCGGCGAAAGCCTGATTGGCATGTTTTCGCCAAATTGTGAGAGGTTATTATGACAAGCCCGGTTCCATTTGTTGAGATTTGGCGCGGTGCGTTTCTGGAATGCACGCATTTCGGGCAGGCTGTGGTCTGTGACGACAGCGGTCAGATTGTCCATGCATGGGGTGATCCGGACGCCGTGGTGCTGCCGCGCAGTTCTGCGAAAATGATCCAGGCCCTGCCGTTGATCACCTCTGGTGCAGCGGATGCGGTCGGGTTGACGCCGAAACAACTGGCCCTGTCGTGTGCATCCCATCATGGTGCCGCGATCCATACGGAAACAGTTAACGCATGGCTCGGCACGCTTGGCCTGAACGACGATGATTTCCGCTGCGGCCCGCAAGACCCCAGCAACAGGGCCGCGCATGAAAAGCTGATCCGCAACAACGCGGCCCCCTGTCAGGCGCACAATGAGTGTTCCGGCAAACACGTGGGGTTCTTGACGCTGAACAAACATCTGGGCGCAGGGGCCGAATATGTAGATCGCGACCACCCGGTGCAAAAAGCCTGCCTGGACGCGTTTGAGCGGGTCACAGATCAAACCAGCCCCGGATTTGGGATCGACGGGTGTTCAGCGCCAAACTTTGCCTGCACCTTGCATGGTATGGCCCGCGCGATGGCGCATTATGCTGCCAGCCCGGCAGGATCGGCTGAGACACGTTTGCATGAAGCGATGCGCCTGCATCCCGAAATGGTCGCAGGCGAAGGTGGCGCCTGCACCGAGTTGATGCGGGCAATGGATGGCAAAGTCGCAATCAAAACCGGGGCCGAGGGGTATTACGTCGCCATCCTGCCCGAAAAGAAAATGGGCGTGGCGCTCAAGATCACAGATGGGGCCGGGCGCGGGCGCGATTGCGCAATCGCCGCGATTTTGGTGAAATTGGGCGTGTTGGATCCAAACCATCCGGCAGCGCGCGCGGTTATGAACGCGCCGATTGTTAACCGGGCCGGGTTGCAGGTGGGGATGGTGAAACCTGCAAGCGCGTTACATTAACGCGTTTTGCCAATGTCTCAGGGCGTTACAAACTCGTCCCTGCCATAGCCCTGCACATATAACAGCGCCGTCAGATCGCCGTGGTTGATACGTACATCGCATTCGGCAGCAACGGACGGTTTGGCGTGCAAGGCAACGCCGGTGCCTGCCCGGTGCAACATGCCCAGATCGTTTGCGCCATCGCCCACCGCAATCACGTCATGTTCCGACAGTCCAAGGCGCGTGGTAATGTCGACCAGCGCGTCCACCTTGGCCTGACGACCCAAAATTGGCATCCCAACCTCTCCGGTCAGTTTCCCGTCTTTGACAATCAGCGTATTGGCGCGATTTTCGTCGAAACCAAGGGCGGTACCCACGGCCGACGTAAAGGCGGTGAACCCCCCCGAGACAAGCGCCGCATAGCCGCCTTTTGCCTTCATCGTGGCGATTAACGTGGCACCGCCCGGCATATGCGTGATGCGTGTGGCCAACACATGTTCAATGACATTCGCGTCCAGACCTTTCAGCAGGCCCACACGTTCGCGCAGGGCAGAATCGAAATCCAACTCACCGTTCATCGCCCGCGCGGTGATGTCTTTGACGTGATCGCCTACGCCGGCTTCATCGGCCAATTCGTCAATGCATTCCTGCTCGATCATGGTGCTGTCCATATCCGCCAGCAGCATCTTTTTGGAGCGGTCTTGGGTTGACTGAACTACCAGATCGACACCCATGCCCTGCACATCGGCCCAGACGTCCCACAGGTTTGCAGGCTTTTCGGGCAGCGAAAATTCCGCGGCAATATCCGGCGACAGCCAGACAGCGTCACCGCCACCCCAGGCATTGCGCAATGCCTCAACCAATGCGGGATCAAGATGCCCTTGCGGTGCTGTCAACAAAGTCGCTGTGAACATGGGCAAGTTTCCGATCCGCGTCAGAGGTGTCGTAAAAATGTGATCAAGCGGCGGTTTAGCGACGTTTTCCAGATTGCGCCAGACCGCAGCGCCGCTTAAACGCGTCAGTGGGACACCCTTCCCCAACGAAGGGCGCTTATCTGGAAGGATAGCATCAATGGCTATACAGACACCGGGCTCGCGGCCCGCAAACCCGCGTTTTTCATCTGGCCCCTGTGCCAAACCCCCCACATATGATCTGGCTAAACTGTCTGGCGCGCCTTTGGGCCGTTCGCATCGTGCAGCCCCCGGCAAAGCAAAATTGCTGCAAGCGATCGAGACCACGCGCGAGATTTTGGGCGTGCCTGCCGATTACCGTATCGGTATTGTTCCGGCCTCGGACACCGGCGCCTATGAGATGGCGATGTGGAACCTGCTGGGACAACGCCACACTGAAATGCTGGCGTGGGAATCCTTTGGTGCAGGCTGGGTCACCGACGCCGTCAAACAGCTAAAGCTGGATGCCACGATCAAAACTGCCGATTATGGCGAAATCGTCGATATGGGCGCAGTCAACTGGGACAACGATGTTTGTTTCACCTGGAATGGCACCACATCCGGCGTGCGCCTGCCTTCGGGTGATGTGATTGCGGCAGACCGCGATGGTCTGACGCTTTGCGATGCAACGTCAGCGGCCTTTGCGGTCGATCTGCCCTGGGACAGGCTGGATGTGACCACGTTCAGCTGGCAAAAAGTGCTGGGCGGCGAAGCGGCCCATGGGATGATCATCCTGTCGCCGCGCGCGGTGGAACGGCTGGAAACCTACACGCCGCCATGGCCCCTGCCCAAGATTTTTCGCCTGACCAAGGGCGGCAAACTGATCGAAGGCATCTTTCGCGGTGAGACAATCAACACTCCGTCGATGCTGGCGGTTGAGGACTATCTGTTTGCGCTGGAATGGGCGCAATCTGTCGGTGGGCTGAAAGGCCTGATCGCCCGTGCAGATGCCAATGCAAATGCGATTTCCGCCTTTGTCGAGACGCATTCTTGGGTCGATTTTTTGGCCGAAGACCCTGCCACGCGGTCCAACACCTCGGTTTGTCTTAAGTTCAATGATGACCGGATCAGCGATGGCGCCGCCTTCGCCAAAGCCGTCGCCAAACGACTGGCGGATGAAAATGTCGCGCTGGATATCGGCGCGTATCGTGACGCGCCTGCGGGCTTACGGATCTGGTGTGGTGGCACGGTCGAAACCGCCGACATCCAAGCCATGCTGCCGTGGCTTGCCTGGGCTTTTGACACCGAAATCGCATCTTAATTCATGGCCGGGCAGGCGTCCGGTCAACCCTATCCCATTTACAAAGGACCAGCAAAATGGCCCCCAAAGTGCTCATCTCTGATAGTCTCTCTGACGCCGCCGTGCAGATTTTTCGCGACCGTGGCATCGATGTGGATTTCATGCCTGACCTTGGCAAAGACAAAGAAAAACTTGCCGCCGTGGTCGGCCAATATGACGGCCTTGCCATCCGGTCGGCGACCAAAGTGACCGAGAAAATCCTTGATGCTGCGACCAACCTCAAGGTCATCGGTCGCGCCGGAATTGGCACTGACAATATCGACAAGCCTGCGGCCTCAAAAAAAGGTGTGATCGTGATGAACACGCCCTTTGGCAATATGATCACGACGGCGGAACATGCCATCGCGATGATGTTTGCCGTGGCGCGGCAGATCCCCGAGGCGTCGGCATCGACCCATGCGGGCAAATGGGAAAAATCCCGTTTTATGGGGGTTGAGCTGACGGGCAAAACCCTGGGCGTGATTGGCGCCGGGAATATCGGTGGCATCGTCTGTGATCGGGCGCGCGCCTTAAAGATGAAAGTCGTGGCCTATGACCCGTTTCTGGGCGAAGAAAAAGCCGCGCAGATGGGCGTCGAAAAGGTCGAGCTGGATGCGCTATTGGCGCGGGCTGATTTCATCACATTGCATGTGCCTTTTACCGAACAGACCAACAATATCCTAAGCGCCGAGGCCATCGCCAAGATGAAACCCGGTGTGCGGATCATCAATTGCGCGCGCGGCGGTCTGGTTGACGAAGATGCCCTGGCGGCGGCACTGAAATCGGGCCAAGTCGCGGGGGCTGCCTTTGATGTGTTTGCCAAGGAACCGGCCACCGAAAGCGTGCTGTTTAATCTGCCCAACGTCGTCTGCACCCCGCATCTGGGGGCTGCCACCAGCGAAGCACAAGAAAACGTCGCCCTGCAAGTGGCCGAACAGATGTCGGACTATCTGCTGACCGGTGCCGTTTCAAATGCACTGAACATGCCGTCGGTGACCGCCGAAGAGGCCAAAGTCATGGGCCCGTGGGTCAAACTGGCCGCACATCTGGGTGCGTTTATCGGCCAGATGACGGATGAACCGATCAAGGCAATCAACATCCTTTATGACGGCTGCGTCGCCGATATGAACCTTGAGGCGATGAATTGCAGTGTCATTGCAGGCATCATGAAAAAGGCCAACCCGGACGTAAACATGGTGTCAGCACCTGTGATCGCCAAAGAACGCGGCATCCAGATATCGACCACCAATCAGAATAAGTCTGGTGTGTTTGACGGCTATATCAAAGTGACCGTAGTGACATCCAAACGCGAAAGGTCAATTGCCGGGACTGTGTTCTCGGACGGCAAGCCGCGCTTTATCCAGATCAAGGGCATCACAATCGACGCCGAAGTTGGCGCGCATATGCTATACACCACCAACGAAGACGTGCCGGGCATTATCGGGATGTTGGGTCAGACGATGGGCGAGAACGGCGTGAACATCGCGAACTTTACCCTGGGGCGGTCCGAAATCAAAGGCGAAGCCATCGCCCTTTTGTATGTTGATGATCCGGTGCCAGCCCCCGTTATCAAAAAACTGGAAGGCACCGGCATGTTCACGCAAGTGAAACCCTTGACGTTTGACGTGGCCTAAACCGGAAATATCTGGCAAAGAACGGCGTCTAACCTCGTAAGACGCCGTTCTCGCAACAAGGACCTCTTATGCCCGACCCGATTTATGCAATTGGCGATATTCACGGCCAGACGGATGAACTGTTTCGGGTTTTAAAGCTGATCGAAGCGGACGGCGGCCCGGATGCCAGAATCGTCTTTGTCGGGGATTATGTCGATCGCGGGCCGGACAGCCGCGGTGTTGTGCAGTTTTTGTTGGACGCTGAGGCGGTGGGCAAGCCTTGGGTGATGCTAAAAGGCAATCACGACCGGTATTTCACGCGATTTTACGAGAACGGATCGGTTTTTGACCCCGCAACCCGGCCCGATCTGTTTTGGTTAAACGCCCGTCTGGGGGGCGACAAAACCCTGCTTTCGTATGGTGTTATCGGTGTGGACGGCGCGCCGTTGGACCCTATTCACGCAGCCACGGTCGAGACGGTTCCAGCCGAACACATCGCGTTTCTGAACGCACGCCCATTGATGCATGTTACTGATGATCTGGTCTTTGTGCATGCCGGATTGCGACCAAAAGTGCCTTTGGACAAACAAGTCGAAGATGATCTGCTTTGGATCCGCAAAGGATTTATCGACAATAAGGCTAACCACGGCAGGCTGGTCGTGCACGGGCATACCGCGCTGGAATTTCCCGCACGCTATCGCAACCGGATCAATCTGGACGGTGGTGCGGGGTATTTTCGCCCGCTTTATGCCGCCGTGTTTGAAGGACGGAAAAACTGGCTGCTGACCGAAAAGGGCCGGATAGACATCCCCAAGGGTTAAGCGTCTGGTTCTTAGACGCCGGTCCAATCCAGCACGACCTTACCGCTTTGGCCTGATTTCATAGCGGCAAAACCTGCTTCAAAATCATCGACGGCAAACCGATGCGTAATCACGCCAGACACGTCCAGACCGTTTTGCAGCATCGCGATCATTTTATACCATGTCTCGAATATCTCGCGGCCATAGACACCTTTGATGGTGATCGCTTTGAACACGATCCGGCTCCAATCGACGGGGGATTTGCCTGGTGGAATGCCCAGCATCGCGATGCGCCCGCCCATGGTCATTGCCTCAACCATCTGATCCAAGGCGCGTTGATTTCCGGACATTTCCAATCCGACATCAAAGCCCTGCTTCATCTTCAGGTCGGACACTGTCTTGGCTAAATCATCCTGTGCGACATTCACCGGCACCACATCAGCGACGCGGCCTGCCAGCGCCAGCCGGTCGGGGTTGATATCCGTGACCACCACATGGCGCGCGCCGACATGCCGGGCCACGGCAGCGGCCATTATACCAATGGGGCCCGCGCCGGTGATCAACACGTCCTCACCGACCAGATCAAAGCTAAGGGCGGTATGCACGGCGTTGCCCAAGGGGTCCAGAATGGCACCAATATCGTCCGAGATTTCATCCGGCAAAGGCACCACATTAAAGGCAGGCAAGCGCAGAAACTGGGCAAAGGCGCCCTGTTCATTCACACCAATGCCGCGCGTTGCCGGGTCGAGATGGAATTTGCCGGCCCGGCTTTGGCGCGATGTCTTGCCGATCAGATGCCCTTCGCCGCTGCACCGCTGACCCAGTTCCAGATCTTGCACGTCGCGACCTAATTCGACGATTTCACCAGCAAATTCATGGCCGGTAATCAGCGGCACAGGCACGGTTTTTCGCGCCCATTCATCCCAGTTCCAGATGTGAATATCAGTGCCGCAAATGCCGGTTTTGTTGATTTTGATCAGCACGTCATCGGGGCCAATCTGGGGCACCGGTGCGGTTTTCATCCATAGACCTTCGCGGGGTTCGGATTTTTCCAGGACTTTCATTTCATTGGTCATTTGATCACGCCCAGGGCTTTTCCAACCTTCCCGAAAGCCGCAAGTGCTAGGTCAAGATCGGATTTGGTCAGGCTGGCATTCATCTGAGTTCTGATCCGTGCCTGTCCGCGTGGCACAACCGGAAAAAAGAACCCCGAGACGAACACACCCTCTTCAAAAAGCTGTGCGGCCATGTCTTGCGCCAGTTGTGCGTCGCCCAGCATCACCGGGATGATCGGATGTTCACCGGGCAAAAGATCGAACCCCAGTTTGGTCAGACCCTCCCGCCAATAGACCGCATTATTGGTAAGCTGCTGGCGCAAACCGTCACCAGACTGGACCAGATCCAGCGCTTTTATCCCCGCAGACACAATCGAAGGCGGCAGAGAATTCGAAAACAAATAGGGCCGTGCACGTTGTCGCAGCAAATCTATCACCGGCTGCGGCCCGGCGATATAGCCACCGATGGCACCGCCCAGCGCCTTGCCCAAAGTGCCGGTCAGAATATCAACATCGACACCGAAATGCGCGGGCGTGCCAGCGCCCGACGGCCCCATGAACCCGGTCGCGTGACAATCATCCACCATCACCATCGCATCGTATTTTTGCGCCAATGCCGTAATGCCCGGCAGATTTGCGAGGTATCCATCCATACTGAAAACGCCATCGGTTGCGATCAGAATAAACCGCGCGCCTTCGTCTCGGGCCAGTTGCAACTGGCCTTCCAGATCGGCCATGTCCGAATTGGCATAGCGATATCTTTTTGCCTTACACAGCCTGATCCCGTCAATGATCGAGGCATGGTTCAACGCATCAGACACCACCGCATCTTCGGGGCCCAGCAATGGTTCAAACAGCCCGCCGTTGGCGTCAAAGCACGCGGCAAACAGGATCGAATCGTCCTTACCCAGAAACACCGCCAACTTTTGTTCAAGCTCTCGGTGGATGTCCTGAGTGCCGCAGATAAACCGCACCGACGCCATGCCAAACCCGCGCGGGTCCATTGCTGTTTTGGCGGCTTCAATCAGGTCAGCGTGATCTGCCAAGCCCAGATAATTGTTTGCACAAAGGTTGATCACAGCGCGCGCGCCCACTTTGATCTGACCGCCTTGCGGCGAAGTGATCATCCGCTCACGCTTCATCATGCCATCCGCCTTGATCTGATCAAGGGTTGCAGAGATATGAGAGAGGTATGTCTGGGTCATGGTCACGCTCCTTTATGGGAGCGTTCTACCATAATGGACAGAATTCCGGAATAGGGGAATTACAGTTTAGCGGAATATTTCCGCAATCTCGGAAATTTAGGCGTCCAACACGACCAGAAAGGCCCGCACTGGGCCGTTTTCGGCGGCGATCCGATGCGGCACATCGGCGGCGTAACGTGCGGTGTCACCTGCGTTCAGAAGGGTGGTCATATCGGCGCTGGTGATGTTCAGCGACCCTTCGATCACCGTCAGATGCTCGCGCGCGCCACGGGTATGGGGTTGGCTGTCCAACATGCCGCCTGCCGACATCGCCAGCTCATAAACCTCATGTTTGCCTGCCTCTTCGGGCGGCGACAGGATACGAATGCGACACCCGGAGCCGAGATTGTCAATCGTCGGCACATCAACAGCGCGCAGCGTTTCTATCTGCGCGGCTGCTTGGGTGCCATCCAACAAACCAGCAAAATCCACCTGCAAAGCGCGCGTCAGATTCCACAAGGTTGCAATCGTCGGGCTGCTTTCGCCACGTTCAATCTGGCTGACCATTGACCGCGACACGCCGGATAATTTCGCGACGGCATCCAATGAAAGACCCTGCGCGCGGCGGGCCTCTTTCAACTTGGCGGGCAGTTGGTTCAGGATAGCGTCGGGATTTTCCGTCATGGCGGATTGATGGGCGGGAATATCAAACCTGTCAACTGGTTTGCGGATTGCGTGCTAAGACATGGTCCCGATCAACGCGATTGCGACACAGGCAAATGCTGCACCAACCACCGCCGCGACCAGCAGCCAGCGTTTGAACCCGCGCCTGTGTGGCTCCGGGTTGGTTTGCCGGATCAATGCACCCTCAACAAGACCGGGCAGACGCGGTCCGAACCGCGCCAACACCCGCGCGGTTTTGGCCAGATCAGATACCAACGCCTTGGGGCCAATTGATTTTGAGATGTAATCCGACACAATCGGGCTGGCGACCTGCCAGATGTTGATGTTGGGGTTCAGCGACCGGGCGACGCCCTCGACCACAACCATGGTGCGCTGCAACAGGATCAGCTCGGTCCGGGTTTCCATGCCAAAGCGTTCGGTGACTTCGAACAGATAACTCAGCAAACGCGCCATCGAAATGCGGGTGGCGTCCATGCCGAAAATCGGCTCGCCCACAGCGCGTAGGGCACGGGCAAATTCGTCCACGTCCTTGTCGGCGGGCACATAGCCTGCTTCAAAATGAACCTCGGCCACGCGTTTGTAATCCTTGCGGATAAAGCCAAACAGGATCTCGGCGTAGACACGGCGGGTGTATTCGTCGATGTGGCCCATGATGCCGAAATCATAGGCGATGATATTGCCATTCGGCGCGACCTTTAGGTTGCCCTGATGCATGTCGGCATGAAAATAGCCGTCGCGCAGGGCGTGCTGCAAAAACAACGTCAAAACCCGTTCGCTGAGTATCACGCGGTCGTGGCCTGCGGCATCAATGGCATCATTGTCGCCCATCGGCGCGCCATCGGCCCATTCCAGCGTCATCACCCTGCGCGCGGAATATTCCCATTTGATTGCAGGCAGTTGAAAGCCTTCGTCGGTGTTTGTATTGGCCGCAAATTCAGATGCAGCAGAGGATTCCAGGCGCAAATCCAGCTCGCCCCGGACCACCCCGTCGAAATGTTCGATCACATCCATGGGCCGCAGACGCCGTGACCCCGGCGAGAATAATTCGACCATGCGCGCGGCCAGATAGAAGGCGTCGATGTCCTTGCGAAAGGCCTGTTCGATCCGGGGCCGCAACACTTTGACGGCGACGTCTTCGCCAGTTTCCGCCAGTTTGGCTTTGTGGACCTGTGCAATCGAGGCTGCCGCAACCGGGGCGCTGAAATCAGTGAACATGGCGTCCAGCGGCTGGCCCAATTCTTTCTCGACCTCGGCGCGTGCCTGAGCCGTTGAAAAGGGGGGCAATTTGTCTTGCAGCACCCGCAATTGCACGGCCAATTCATCGCCCACCACATCAGGGCGGGTGGACAAGACCTGTCCGAATTTGATGTAGGCCGGACCCAGCGCCGTCAACGCGCGAGTGGCAGGCGGCATGGCGGGATCGCCCTTGAACCCCAGCCACTTGAACGGCAACCCAAGGGTTCGGGCAACAAAGCGCAGCGCGGGCGGCGCTTCAAACGCGTCCAGCACGACGTTCATCGCACCTGTGCGTTCCAGCGTGGCACCGGTTCGGATCAGCCGCCAGATATTGTGGGGTCCGCGCATATCAGATCTTCCAACCTGAATGCAGTGCCGCGACGCCCATCGTCAGATTGCGGTATTTGGCGTTCTCGAACCCGGCAATCCTCAGCATCCCCAAAAACGTCTCCTGGTCGGGAAAATTTCGGATCGATTCGACCAGATATTGATAACTGTCGCGGTCATTGGCGATCATCTGACCCATGCGGGGAATGACGTTAAAGCTATAAAGATCATAGGCCTTTTGCATCGCGGGGTTCGGCAGCTGGCTGAATTCCAGCACCATCAGCCGCCCACCGGGGCGCAGCACGCGGTACGCTTCGTTCAGGGCCTCTTGGGGGCGGGTCACATTGCGGATGCCAAAGCTGATCGTGTAGACGTCAAAGCTGTTGTCAGCGAAAGGCAGTGCCATGGCGTCGCCCACGATCCAGTTCAGGCTGTCTGCAAGGCTTTCGGCCTCGGCGCGTTTGCGGCCCTCAATCAACATCGGTTCGGTCAGGTCCAGCACGGTCGCTTGACCTGAACCCGCTCGTTTGAGAAACCGGAACGCAATGTCACCGGTACCGCCCGCGACATCCAGCAGCTGTTGCCCCGGGCGCGGCGCCAGCCAATCCATCATCGCGTCTTTCCAGATACGGTGGATACCCATGCTCATCACATCATTCATCACGTCGTATTTGCTGGCGACCGAGTTAAACACGCCTTGCACGCGCCCAGCTTTTTCGGCCTCAGGTACGGTTTCGAACCCGAAATGAGTGGTATTGTCGTTTTGATCGGTCATTGGGTCTTGCAGTCCTCGCTTTGCATCCATTGTTATAGGGCGCGCGGGGGCAGGCACAATGCGGTCCTTTGGTCACAGGGGGGAGCTTATGCCAGAATTGCCAGAGGTTGAAACCGTTCGCCGCGGGCTGGCGCCGGTGATGGAGGGCGTTGTGATTGCCCGCGCCGACGTAAACCGCCCCGATCTGCGCTGGCCATTCCCCGCAGGTATGGCGGAACGGCTGACCGGGCGAGCGGTGCTGCGATTGCGGCGGCGGTCGAAATATATTCTGGCGGATCTGTCCTCAGGCGAATCCCTTCTGATCCATTTGGGGATGTCGGGCCGAATGACGGTCTCGGGGGATCCGCTGGGGGCTTTTGTGCATGACCATCCAGCCGCGCAAAAACACGACCACGTTGTATTTCACATGGAAAACGGCGCCCGGATTACCTTTAACGATCCGCGCAGATTCGGCGCGATGGATCTGTTGGATACCGCCACAGCCGAGCAGCACAAACTGCTGGCGGTTCTGGGGCCGGAACCTTTGGGCAATTCCTTTGACGAGGCCCATCTGATCGCCGCTTTCAAGGCCCGTAAAACCCCGGTCAAATCGGCGCTTCTGGATCAAAGAATCGTATCCGGTCTGGGCAACATCTATGTCTGCGAGGCGCTTTTTCGCTCTGGTATCAGCCCTTTACGCAAGGCGGGCGATTTGTCGCGAAAACGCGTGGCATCGCTGGTTCCGATCATCCGGCAGGTGCTGGGCGACGCCATCGCGGCGGGCGGATCATCCTTGCGCGACTTTCGGCAGGCAGATGGGGAATTGGGCTATTTCCAGCACAGCTTTGACGTTTATGGCCGCGAAAACGACCCCTGCAAAACGCCCGATTGCCCTGGCGTGATCCGGCGAATCGTACAATCGGGACGCTCATCTTTCTATTGCGCGCAATGTCAAAGATAGCTTGAACCAGCCACCCTGCATGATAATGCTGGGACCTTACGATAACAATCGAGGGCAATCGCGATGGCGTATGAAACGATCATGGTCAGCATAGACAACCACGTCGCCGTGGTGACGCTAAACCGTCCCGACGCGCTGAATGCTCTGAACGACCAATTGATGAAAGAACTGGCCGACGCGCTGACGGCGGCGCAAGCCAATGAAAAGGTGCGCTGCATCATCATCACCGGGTCGGAAAAGGCCTTTGCCGCCGGTGCGGACATCGAGATGATGAAGGACAAAACCTTTGTCGAAGCGTTTTCCGGCGATTTGTTCAGCCCAGAAACCGATCAGATCATGCGCGTGCGCAAGCCGATTATCGCGGCCGTGTCCGGCTATGCGCTGGGCGGCGGCTGCGAGCTGGCAATGATGTGCGACTTTATCATCTGTTCCGACACTGCGAAATTCGGCCAGCCCGAGATCAATCTTGGCGTTGTGGCGGGTATTGGCGGCACCCAGCGGCTGACTCGTCTGGTGGGCAAGTCCAAAGCCATGGATATGAACCTGACGGGCCGTTTCATGGACGCCGCCGAGGCCGAACGCAGCGGTTTGGCGTCGCGGGTTGTGTCCTCGAAAAAACTGCTGGAAGAGGCGACAAACGCCGCCCTGAAGATCGCCGAGAAATCCATGATCTCGGTTATGGTGGTTAAAGAGGCCGTGAACCGCGCCTACGAAGTACCGCTACGCGAAGGCCTGCTGTTTGAGCGCCGTATGTTCCATGCGCTGTTTGCCACGGAAGACCAATCCGAAGGCATGACCGCGTTTTTAGAGAAACGTGAAGCGCAGTTCCGGGATCGGTAGATTATTTGCCGAAGAAGTGGTTGTCTGCACTGCGGGACAAAGTTGCCGTTCGAGTTGGACGGTCGAATGATCGGTTTAGCTCTGCTAATTGCCATTCGCCTTTCCTGAGTGTTGGCAGTCCTCACCCCGTCGGGTAAACAGCGGCTTTTCAGTCTTGCCAACTTGGAAATAGTAGCCTGAATACACCACGCCCTTCATTGGAACCGGCGACCGATGCCAATCACCAACCTGCAAATGCGGCCACGTCTTCATCACAGATCTGGCCCGACAAGACATCCCTGATAGCTTGAGCCAATATCCGTGCGCCGACTCTCGCTTCGTCATCGGACAAAATGAGCGGGGGTGTCAATTCAAGCACGTTGGAGTTCATGCCAACATAGTAAAAGACCGCGCCGATCTGCCATGCGCGATAGACGACCTTTCGAGCCAGATCGGCATGAGGGTCTTTGCTGTCTTTTTTGACGAGTTCGACTCCGATGGCCAATCCTCGCCCCCGAATGTCGCCGACTTCCGACAAGTCTGACGTTGCACGCGAGATTTCATCCATCAGAATACTCCCGACGTCCCGCGCTTTTCTCGCCAAACCTTCTGCCTGAATTGTCGTCAGCACTGCCAAAGCAGCCGATGCACAAATTGGATTGCCATGGAGCGTCTGCATCGAGAAAGCCGATGCATAATCCATGATCCGTGACGGGCCGATGACGGCAGACACTGGCAAACCGCCGCCCAAACCTTTGCCCAAGACCAGGATATCCGGGATGAAGCCCTCATGCTCGAAGCAATGGGTCAGGCCAGTTCGTCCAAGGCCGACCTTGACCTCATCACAAACCGTCAGAATTCCGTAACGCGCGCACAATTGTGACAAGCGTTTCAGGAAATTTGCGGGTGGAACGATCAACCCACCATCTGCTTGAATCGGTTCCACGAAGAAACAGGCGACCTCGTCGCCGGGGCAGCTGGTTGCGAGAAGGCGTTCGATATGGGCCAGCAAAGCCTCGCCTGACGGATCGCCCTCAAATGGGCGGAAGGCGTCGGGATAAGGCACCAGTGTGAGCCCGCTTGCCTTTACCGCGCCTTCCTGCGCCGTGTGCCCTGAGACGGACATCGACCCCTGCGTGCCACCGTGATAGGCTCCTGAAAATGCCATGATGCGTGACCGTCCCGTCGCGGCTGGAACGACCCGCGCAACAGTTTCGTTTGCATCGCTGCCCGAGTGGCCAAGCCAGACACGGCGATCATCCGTGCCAGGTGTTATGTTCAACAGCATTTCGGCCAGTTCCACGGCCGGTCCGTTTGTTCCCGAGAGGATGGACGCACCAGCCTGATTGGCCAGCGCCCGCGCGACTGCCTCGCGAATAGCGGGATGGCTGTGCCCAAGGCTCGCCGCACCCCAGGACGCTGACAGGTCCAATAGTTCCCGCCCGCCTTCTTCTATCAACCTACACCCTTGGCCACCTGTGACAGCAAGCGGAAAGAACCGCAGCTTTTGAAGCGCCGACAAGGCTGCCCCATCGCGCGCGAGAAGGGCAGCCGCGGTCACATCGCCTGCAATTCATCGAGTAATTCTTGCGTTGTAACCTGTCGGCAATAGCCTTTGATTGTGGACAGCGAATTGTCTTGCCGTGCCTGTGTGTCGGTTGCGCAGGCGTCTGTCACTTGGGTCACGAGATAGCCCAGATCGCAGGCGTCCCGGATGGCACCTTCAACACACTGATCGGTGAGAAGCCCGCAAACAACCAGTTGTTTCACGCCGAGGTTGCGCAGCACATAGTCAATATGGGTTGAAACAAAGACTGAAGACGAGGATTTGGGAAACACGATTTCATCGATCCCAGGGGCGATTTGGTCGATTACTTTGCCGTCCCATGACCCTTTGGCAACGTTGAAGCCGGTAATCTTGTAGTCAAGGCTGCGATCGCGCCCATCGAGAGTGAGGCTTTCGATCGTCGTATATAAAACCTCGATCTGCTTTTCGCGGAACGCCGCCTGTAAGGCCTGCATGCGCGGGATGACATGGTCGAGCTGTTCAAAAAGCCAGCCGTGTTTTTCATCAAACTGTGCGTTCGTTAGGCCGTCGAACTCAGCCCCGTCGCGGTGGGCAGAGAAGTTTTGAACATCAATGAACAAAAGCGCGGATTGAGAGGGCACCAGCGGCACATTGCGGGTCAGGGACATATCAGACTTCCTTAAGATAGCGGTTGATGGCACCGGTCAGAGCGTTGGCCCATGTCTGCTGGCCAGCCGCATCGCCGATCAAGTCGTTGCGAATTTCGATCAGGCTATGTGGCAGACCGCTGGCCTCGCCGTGATGTGGAACAAACCAATCAGAGGCATCGTCGATCTGGTAGGGTTCGTTCATGCCGATGGTCAGCTGCGGCTGTGCGTCCTGAATGAAGCGGCCAAGACGAGCGGATGTTTCTTTGTCTTTGCGGAAAAGGAAGCCAATGTGCCAAGGGCGAGGCTGGCCATTCAGCATGGGCGTGAAACTGTGGATCGACAGGACAATCCGGCGTGGATGTTGCTCAAGGCAGTGCGCGACTGTCGCTTGAAACGGATCAAAGATTTCAGCAACCCGCGCGGCACGCGCAGACCCCGTCAAAGCGCGATTCCCCGGCACCTGCACGCCGTGATTTACGTCCGGAATGGCGTCGGCTGCGTCGGGTGGGCGGTTGCAGTCAATCACAAGGCGACTGTAGGGCTGAAGGACGGCAGGCGCGCCCAAAGCCTCTGATATCATCCGCGTCACGGCTTCGGCACCAATGTCCCAGCATACGTGGCTTTCGCGATCTTTCTCTGCAATACCAAGATCCTTGAGCGCCCGTGGGATCGCCTTCCCGGCATGTTCGCAGACCAGCAAAAGCGGATGATCGCTGGCCGCGTTGACGACCTCAACAGGCGGCGGATCTTGCGGGTCAAGAAGCACATGCGTTTTCTTTTGCGCCACGGTCATACCTTTTCGCTCTTGAGCGATGCCGCTGGGATCAATCCGTTCGGGCGGAACAGCAAGACGAGGACAACAATACTCAGCCCAATCGGCTCGCGAAACTCTTGCATTTCCGGCGGTAGGAAGGCGGCAAGGTAGATTTCAATGAACCCAAGCAAAAAGCCCCCTGCGACAGCCCCGCGCAGACTGCCAAGCCCACCAAGGATCGCCGCGATAAAGGCTTTCACAACTGGCAAAAAGCCCATGTGTGGATCAACCGACGACCGTTGCGACACCCACAGAACAGCGGCCACGCCCGCCAACATCCCGGAAAGCGCAAAGGCCCCTGCAATGACCGTATTGGCGCGGATCCCCATCAGACGCGCGACGTTGAAATCCTCGGCCGCTGCGCGCATGGCGATTCCGGTTTTCTGGCGTTTCATAAAGATGTCGAGGAAGACAAGCATCACAACCGTCGCAACAATGGCCGCGATCTTATTGACCCCAATGACAAGGCCGCCAATGGTGATCGAGTCGGACAGGATCTGCGGCAGCAGCACAGGTTGTGATCGCGTCGAGATGAAATTCTGGAACAGGACCTGCAGGATCATCGAGACCGCGAAACTTGTCACCAGCATGGTCGCGCCCGAGCTGTTTCGGACAGGGCGGAAGGCGATGCGTTCCATCAGCACCGCAGCGATCATCGCAACCGCAATTGCAAGCGGTACGGCCAGCACAAAAGAGATTCCTGCGATGCCGCAATACATCAATGTGTAGCCAGAAATGGTCATCAACTCGCCATGGGCAAAGTTGATCAGCCCCATGATCGAAAACACCACGGCCAACCCAAGCGCCAGCAAGGCATAGGTGCCACCAAGGGCAAAAGCATTGACCGTTTGTTGCAAAAGCAGATCCATCATTCGCCTCCCAGATAAGCGGATTTCAAGGCGTCGGATTGTGCCAGTTCAGAAGCGGGCCCGGATGCCACGATTTCGCCGCTGGCCAGGACATAGCCGCGATCTGCAATCTCAAGGGCCATCGCCACGTTTTGTTCGACAACGGCCAAAGTGACGCCTTGATCCCGTAGGAGTGAGATCAGATCGAAGACCTGACCGATGATCTTTGGGGCCAACCCAAGCGACGGTTCATCCAACAGCAAGAGTTTCGGGCTACTCATCAGGGCGCGTCCGACTGCCAGCATCTGTTGCTGCCCCCCAGACAAGGTGCCGGCGAACTGGTCGCGGCGTTCATGCAGGATCGGGAACAGGCTGTATACACGATCCCAGGCAGCCTCGATGGCTTCTTTGTTCTTGATGGAAAAAGCACCCATGCGCAGGTTTTCAGCAACGCTGAGCGCGCCAAATACGCGGCGGCCTTCAGGTGAAAGCGTCATACCCGCCGGAGCCAGCATTTCGGGGGGCCAATCGGTGATGTCTTCGCCCTTGAATGCGACTTTACCGCTGGCCACGGGAACCAAACCCACCAGTGCATTCAGGGTCGAAGATTTCCCAGCGCCGTTGGCGCCAAGGAAGGCGACGATCTCGCCTTCCTTGATATCAAAGTCGATCCCACGCACCGCTTCAATCGGGCCGTAGCTGACCGCAAGGGACTGGACTGAAAGAAGCGATGTCATGGAAATGAACCCTTACTGCATGCGCGGAGCTGGGATCAGCTCGGCTGTTGGGCTGGGCTGACCGACCAATTCACGCTCTCCGCCGTTCACGCGGATCAGTGTGACTTCACGAACAGGCATGCCGTTAGTGCCTTTGTAAGTGATCAGGCTGGTCGCGCCGCGCACATTCTCTAGCTCTGCCATTGCATCACGGATGGCCACGGGATCGGTTGATCCACCGGCGGCTTTCACCGCCTCGGCGACAACAATCACGAGGTCATAGCCAACTGCGTTGAATACAGTCTCGGATGGGCTGCCCGTCGCGGCTTCATACTTGGCGTTGAACTCGGCCAAGGGGCTGCCTTCCGTGGCGTAGCCAGCGGTTGTAAACACAACGCCTTCTCCGACATCGCCCAGCGAGAAGGTTGTCGGGCTATCGATGCCGTCTGATCCGATCATTTGTGACGTCACGCCCGCCGCGCGCAGTGCCTTCAGCATCGACGGGAAGTCAGGCTCATAGGACGAGGTCATGATCACATCGGGCTGAGGATCAAGAGAGGCAATGCGTGTGGCAATCGCCGAGAAATCCTGCTGGCCAATGGAGTGGGTGTCTTGGCCCAACATTTCGCCGCCCAGTGCTTCGAACACATCCGCAAAGTAAAGCGGCATGGTGGTGTATTGGCTGTCAGGCGAATAGATGATGTAGGCGGATGTGTGGCCTTGCTGATGTGCCCATTCCGCGCTGACCGTCGCTTGTACGTTGTCACCCGGGAAGTTGGCGAACATGAAATCTCCGCCAATCATTGGCAAGGTTGGTGACGACGCACAGGTCGAAATCGCGGGAATCTGAGCCGAGGTCACCGTGCCGATCGCGGCGAGCGCTGGGTCTGCGTCACAGGGCAACACAATGACCGAAACGCCCTCATCGGCCAATTCCTGAACAGCGATGGCCGTTTGCGCCGCGTCTGAGCGCACATCTTTCTCGATCAGCTCGATCATGATGTTGCCGTTGATGCCGCCCGCGGCGTTGATCTCGTCAACCGCAATATGCAGACCTTCGATAACGGGGCCATCGTAGCCCGCAAGCCCGCCGGTCTGCGCGGTTGCAAGTCCGATCTTCAAGGTTTCGGCAAAGGCAGGTGCGGCGAATGCCGCCGCTGCCACCATGGTTGAAGCAAGTAGTGTCTTTTTCATTGGTTTTCCTCCGGTTGGTTGTCGCTAATCTTGTCGGTTGGGGCCTAGATAGGCTTCGATAACGGCTGGATTGTTTTGGATGTCCTTGGGGGATCCTTCGGCAATCAGGTGCCCTTCGTTCAGGACCACCAGACGGTCGCAAAGCTGGTTGATCAGTTTCAGATCGTGATCGACCAGTAAGATGCCCAGCCCCAGGTCACGGGTCAGTCCGCGTAGGGTTTCCATCAAATTGTCGGTTTCTTCGCGGTTCATACCTGCTGCCGGTTCATCCAGAAATAAGAGTGACGGCTCGCAGGCGAGCGCGCGAGCAATCTCCACACGCCGCTGATCACCGTAGGACAGTGTTCCTGCTTCTGCATCCGCGTGTTGGGCAACACCCATCCGCATCAATGCGGTCGCCGCGCGCGTTTCGGCATTCTTACCGCTCCGCGTTGACAAAGCCGCGACAAGCACATTTTGAAAGACGCTCAGATTTGTGAATAGGCGGATGTTCTGAAATGTCCGCGCGATGCCGCGATCTGCGATCTCATGCGAGACCAATCCCGACAGTTTTTCGCTTCCTAGAAAGAATTCGCCCTCGGTCGGGACCAGAACACCGGACAGCATATTCATCAATGTCGTCTTGCCGGACCCGTTCGGTCCGATCAGCCCGGTGATTTCGCCTGGGTTCAACGTGATATCCACATCATTCACCGCCGTAAGGCCACCAAATTGCATGGTCATACCCTTGGCCGTCAGGGGCAGCGAATTGACGCTTGGCGCAATATCGGCACCTGTGTCACCCTCTGGGCGAACAGGGAAAAGCCGTTCCTCCCATTCCTTGAGACCAGCCAACCCATCCGGTTTGCGGAACATCGCAAACAGAATGATCAATCCAATTCCGATTTGTGTGGTGCCAAAGACGGCGGGAATGTCCAATCCTGCGACCGAAAAGCCGCCTTCAAAGCGGCGTAGAACTTCGGTGACAATGGTGATGGCCACAGCGCCGGTCACAGCGCCAGTTACGGTGGTCATGCCACCAACAATCAACATGGCAAGCAGCAGAAACGTATCGGTGAAGTAGAATTTTTTGGGACTGATGGCACCAAGGAAATGCGCGATCAGGGCACCTGACAACGCCATAAGTGCTGCACTGATGACAAAGGAAATCAACCGTTCCCGCCGAATGCGAACCCCGACCGCGCTGGCTGCAATCGCGTTTTCACGCCCGGCACGCAGGCGCAATCCAGAGACCGAGTCTCGGTAGAGTCGTGCAACGATCAAGGCTACTATGACTCCGATGGCAGCCACCCAAAGAGTGGTAACAGTGGGAATCCCGAAAAACGTTTGTGACCCGCGTGTGACATCCCGCCAGCCAATGGCGACACCGTGCACAATTATCAACAGGCCGAGTGTTGCGATGACAGCGGCAGAACCTTCCAATTTGCCGATCGCCAAACCAATGAACAACGCGACAACGCTGGTTAGCAGCACCGCAATCAAGGCGGCAGGTAACAAGCCCATTTCCGTTGTTGCCAACCATTCTGGCAGCTTGGGCAGAGTTGCGATCTTAAGCTGCGCTGGCAAGGTCAACAAAGAGGCTGCGTAGGCACCGATAGCCATGAAGGACAGGTGCCCGAAGCTGAGGATACCGGAGTTGCCGCTATAGACCCCCATCCCGACAACCGCGATCAGCGAAATGAAGAAAACGGTCAGCACCCGCTCGCTTGCTGCACCGAATGCCGACGCTATGACCGACGCCACAATGACGGCGGCGATGATCGCAGCGACGGAGGCGAATATGTGTTTGCGTGGCGAGGTGATCATATCGAATCCCAAGGTGCGGTTTCAAATAGCTTAGTGACCATATCTTTTCAGAGTCAACAATTTTGATTGTCTTGACAGAATATTTTCATAATGCTTCTATCGAGCGAATAGGAGAAAAGATGCAAGTTCGCGAACGTATAGAAAAATTGTCGGATGACCTGACATCGACCGAGCGCAAGCTCTCGACGGCCCTGTTGCTCGACTATCCGTTTGCCGGACTTGAGCCGATCCAAGAGCTTGCCAAGGCGACCAACACCTCCCCGCCCAGCGTTTCACGCTTTGTCACCAAGCTGGGATTTCAGGGATTTCAGGATTTTCAACGGCACCTGATTGGCGAGTTGAAACAGGGGCAACGCTCTCCTGTTGAGCTGCAAGCCTCCAGCGCGCCGATCCACGGTGCATTCTTGGAGAGTTTTCTGGAACGGGCCTGTGCTGTGGTGAAGGACGCAACCAAAGCAGTGTCCGAGGCCCAGTTCGAACGCATCGCAGACATGTTGGCGGACGAAAAGCGCAGCATCTATGTCATTGGCGGTCGCATGAGCGACCCGTTGGCGCAACACCTGTCACGGCACCTGCGCCAGATCCGCGCCAAAGTGTTTCACTTGCCCTCTGACCCAGAGGTTTGGCCAGAATATCTGCTCCGGATGCGGGCACGGGATGTCTTGTTTGTCGTCGATTTCCGCCGCTACCAAGACAGCCTTTCCGCTCTTGCGCAAAAGGCCACGCAGGCGCGCAATGTGCAGGTTGTGCTGATGACAGATGAATGGCTGTCGCCGATTTCTGCCCACGCGAGCGAAGTTCTGGCGGCCCCGATCGATAGCAGCACCCTCTGGGACAGCTACACCGGTGCCCTGGCTTTGCTAGAGGCCCTATTGACCCGCATCGCGGACGATAACTGGGATCAAACAAAAAGCCGGATTGAAGAATGGGATTCTGTTCGGTTGGATTTTGGAGACAATCAAGATGATTAAGAACCCTTTGATCTTTGCGGCGACTTCGGACGTTGCCGGTAAAGTACGCGGCAAGGCCTTTCCGGTTTCTGATTTGGAGAAACGCGCAAGAAAGGGCGTGGGCTGGACCCCGACGAATGTCATGATCACCTGCTTTGATGCCATTGCCGACAGTCCCTTTGGGGCTTTGGGTGATTTGCTTTTGATCCCCGACGTAGAAACCGGTGTCGAATTGGATTTCGAAGATGGTGGACCCGTTGAACGCTTCATGTTGGGTGACATTACCGACCTTGATGGCAAACCTTGGGAGTTTTGCACACGTTCGCTTCTGAAGGCGGCGCTGGAGCGACTGAAAGCTGCGGGTGGGGTCAGCCTCGTCTCGGCATTTGAACATGAGTTTCAGTTCAAAACCGGCGGCGACCAGCCCGGCGAGGCTTATGGCCACAGTGGTTTTGCAGAGCGCCGCGTGTTTGGCGAGACGTTGATGGCGGCTCTTGATAAAAGCGGATTGGCATCCGACACCTTCATGAAAGAATATGGTGCCAATCAATACGAAGTCACAAACGATCCGGCCCCTGACCACCGGTCTGCCGATCAGGCTGTGATCCTGCGCGAGGTCACGCG
Source organism: Sulfitobacter sp. (assembly GCA_049680295.1). Classification (GTDB taxonomy): domain Bacteria; phylum Pseudomonadota; class Alphaproteobacteria; order Rhodobacterales; family Rhodobacteraceae; genus JBAUHN01. Next base: position 16,965 of record JBAUHN010000275.1, on the reverse strand, counting down.
GATGACGGCGAAACGTTTGGGGGAAGAGGTGACATTCACCCCGATCCGTGACCCCGCCGGCGTGGGCAACGGCGTGCACATTCACATTAGTTTTCTGGATGAAAGCGGTGCACCTGCAACTCATGACGAAAATGGCATCGCAGGGATGTCGGGCATTACCGCGTCCTTTATCGCAGGCGTGTTGAAATATCTCGACAGCATCATCGCCCTGACAGCCCCGTCCGATGTGTCGTACTTGCGCCTGACCCCGCATCGCTGGTCAGCGGCCTTCAACAATCTGGGCTTTCGCGACCGTGAAGCTTCAGTGCGCATCTGCCCGGTGACTGCGACAGACCCCTCCAGCATCGCCCGCCAGTACAACTTTGAATATCGCGCCGCAGACGCCGCTGCCTCGCCCTATCTGGCGCTCGCCGCGATTATCCACGCCGGGGCTCAGGGGCTCGAAGATGCCTTGCCCGCCCCAAGAGTCACCGCAGAGGACCTGTCTGTCTTGTCCACGGATGAACTGGAGGAACGCGGCTATGTGCGCTTGCCCGAAACATTGGAACACGCCCTGCAAAGGTTTGAGAACAATGAAACCGTTTGTGGCTGGTTCCCGGCTGACTTTGCCTCTGTCTACGTGGCGCATAAGCGGGGCGAAATCGCCTGTCTGAAAGACAAAGACACCAGCGCACGCTGCGCCGCATATGAAGCAGTTTACTGACTATGAAAAACCCCAACGCCAACCTGTCCCTCGTCCCCTTTGTCAGCGTCGAGAACATGATGCGTCTGATCCTCGAGATCGGCATCGAAACCTGCATGGTCGAAATTGCCGCTTATATCGAAGAGGACTTCCGCCGCTGGCCCTCGTTTGACAAAACCCCGCGCGTCGCATCCCATTCTGATGAGGGTGTGATCGAACTGATGCCAACGTCAGACGGCATCGATTACGGCTTCAAATATGTGAACGGCCACCCGAAGAATATGAAAGACGGGTTGCAGACCGTCACCGCTTTCGGGCTGCTGGCCTCGGTCGACACCGGCTATCCGGTCTTGCTGACCGAAATGACGATCCTGACCGCCATGCGCACGGCTGCAACTTCGGCCGTGGCGACCAAATACCTCGCCCGTAAGGAATCCAGGACCTTGGCAATGGTCGGGAATGGCGCGCAATCTGAATTTCAGGCGCTGGCGCTCAAATCCATCTGCGGAATTAAGAACCTGCGGCTGTTTGATACAGATTCTGCGGCCACGCAAAAGTGCATCGCAAACTTGAATGGCAAGGGCATGAACATCACCGCTTGCGCGACACCCCAAGAAGCGGTGATGGGCGCGGATGTGATCACCACCTGCACCGCCGACAAGCAATATGCCACCATCCTGACCGACAATATGGTCGGCGCAGGTGTACACATCAACGCCATCGGCGGCGACTGCCCCGGCAAGACTGAGCTGCACAAAGACATACTGCTAAGGTCGGATATTTTCGTTGAATACCCGCCACAAACCCGTATCGAAGGCGAAATCCAACAGCTGGAAAACGACCATCCGGTCAAGGAACTGTGGCAGGTCATGACAGGTGCCAGCGATGGCCGCACCGACGACCGTCAGATCACATTGTTTGACGGCGTTGGCTTTGCGATCGAGGATTTTTCCGCCCTGCGCTGGCTGCGCGACAAGATCGCGAAGACGGACAAGTGGCAACATCTCGACATGATTGCAGACCCGGACGACCCGCGCGATCTGTTTGGCATGATCGAACGCGAACGCGCACGAAGCGCCTAAGGTAGTGGCACCACACTCTTGCCAATGAACCTCTGCCTGATTGGAAGCGTCTTAACATCGACCACGGCCCTCTCACAATGAACCTGCCGAGGCAGGGAACCGTTCCATGAAGCCAAGGTCGGCTACTTGGTGCATTGCCGACGCTCGTGCAGCATGCAGCATTTTGCAGAATGGGCTCAAACCGGCCCTTGATTGTCTTCTTCTGCCCGGGACAAGCCGAAGGCGCCGGGCGATCGTCGGCCCGGCTGGCGCACACTAGGAGGATCATCCAGTCTCAGACCCGGTAGATATTACGAACAACACACGCCTTGTGCCCGATCCCATCATTTCGAGGTTTGCAATCGCCCGTAACTCCCTTATAGAGCGGCGCATACATGCGCGTGCAGCCCGCTCTGGCTAGAATCACCTTTACGGACATGGGTCCGGTCGGGTCAGCTCACGTGCTATTGAAATGTTCTGAATCCGAAGAAAAGGTCACCTTCTCATGGCAAACTCCCCTCAGGCGAAAAAACGCGCCCGTCAAAACGAAACACGTTTCCAGATCAACAAAGCGCGCCGTTCGCGGATTCGCACCTATCTGCGCAAAGTCGAAGAAGCCATCGCTTCGGGTGACAAAAATGCCGCAACTGCTGCGCTGAAGGATGCCCAACCTGAACTGATGCGCGGTGTGACCAAAGGTGTGTTTCACAAAAACACAGCCTCGCGGAAAATGTCGCGGCTGGCCTCGCGGGTCAAATCTCTGGCCTGATTTCGGCTAACTGATTGATGTTCAAGGCGTCGCAAATCGCGGCGCCTTTTTTTATGCGTGGTCTCAAAAATCACGCCAGAGATTCTTTTCAATAATATCAGAGTCAAGATTGAAGATCGGTTGCTGTGGGCGCATCGAAATTGCTACGAATGCTTAGCGATTCACTTCGCCTTGGGGGGCAGGCCCTGAATTTTCACCGCGTTGCTGCGGGCTAATGGAGGTCAGGGGTTGAGGGTTATTTCGACATAACTCCTTAGGTCTGCGAAACTTGCTGATTTGCAATTTCGCCCTGTCAAATCTGTGCGGATAGCACAACATGTAACCGCCGGTTCGCTCTGATCTCAGGGGGACTGTACGCTACAGGTTTGCGTCTGCAAATGGTCCAGAGGACAACAGTCTGTTTCCACGTGGGAACGGGACGGCTGTTAACTGTTCTTTGGAAATTCGTTGGATGGTGCCATAATCGGCGTCCATCTGGTTGGGAACGCAAATGTGATGCGGGTAGAATAGAATGACGAACGAACAATGGAGACAGCTGCGGCAACGGCTGCTCAAGACCATCGGGCAAAACAATTTTACCACCTGGATTGAACCCCTGCAGTATGACGGCACCAAAGACGGCGTTGCGACATTGCATGTGCCGACAACCTTTCTGGGCAACTATGTCAGCCAGAATTTTGCGGACCTGATTTTGTACGAAATGAAAGTGGTGAACGACGCTGTTTGCCGTCTTAAGTTCGCGGTACCCGCCAATGGCGCAATGCGCCCGTCCGCCCTGACCCGTGACACACGCAAAGCCGCCCGTGCGCCTGCCCCCAATCCGCTGAACACGGCGCCGCTGGATCACAAATTTACGTTTGATACGTTTGTTGTCGGCAAGCCAAATGAGCTGGCTCATGCCGCCGCGCGCCGCGTGGCTGAAGGCGGACCTGTCACATTCAATCCGCTGTTTCTTTATGGCGGCGTCGGTCTGGGTAAAACGCATTTGATGCATGCAATTGCCCATGAGCTACAGGTACGGCGCCCCGAGATGAACGTGCTTTATCTGTCCGCAGAACAATTCATGTATCGGTTTGTGCAAGCCCTTCGTGACCGTAAGATGATGGATTTCAAGGAAATTTTCCGTAGCGTGGATGTTTTGATGGTGGATGACGTGCAGTTCATCGCCGGGAAAGACAGCACACAGGAAGAGTTTTTTCACACCTTCAATGCGCTTGTTGATCAAAACAAACAGATCATTATTTCGGCTGATCGTGCCCCTGGTGAGATCAAGGATCTTGAGGACCGTGTGAAGTCGCGTCTGCAATGTGGGCTTGTAGTTGATCTGCATCCAACCGACTACGAACTGCGTCTGGGGATCTTGCAAAGCAAGGTCGAACAGCAACGCGCCAACTATCCGGAAATGCAAATGGATGAAGGCGTGCTCGAATTTCTGGCGCATCGGATTTCGACCAATGTACGGGTGCTTGAAGGCGCTTTGACACGACTGTTTGCCTTTGCGTCTCTGGTGGGTCGCGATATCTCGATGGACCTGACGCAGGATTGTCTGGCAGATATTTTGCGCGCCTCTGAGCGCAAGATCACGGTAGAGGAAATTCAGCGCAAAGTGTCGGATCATTACAATATCCGCCTGAGCGATATGATCGGTCCGAAACGTCTGCGCAGCTATGCCAGACCGCGGCAGGTGGCGATGTATTTGTGTAAAAAAATGACCAGCCGGTCACTGCCTGAAATTGGGCGCCGATTCGGAGGACGAGACCACACGACCGTCATGCATGGCGTGCGCCGAATTGAGGAATTGAAACAACAAGATGGCCAGATTGCCGAAGATCTGGAACTCTTGCGGCGATCGCTGGAGGCCTAATTCTGATCAGAGGCCGGCGCGATGGATATATCGGCCGGGCCTTGACGGCCCCCTCAATCCAAAGGACAAACCAACAAATGTCTTGTTAAGTCGGCGAAAGGGGGTAATTTGCCCCTCCCGACAGAGGCGATTGGAGAGGGCATATGAAAATCAGTATCGAACGCGCGGCGTTGCTTAAGGCCGTAGCGCAGGCCCAATCGGTAGTGGAACGGCGCAATACCATTACGATCCTTGCCAATGTGCTGATCGAAGCCGAGGGCGCCGAAGCATCGTTTCGCGCCACCGATCTGGACATTGAAGTGGTAGACAAAACGCCGGCTGTTGTTGAACGTGCCGGTGCGACAACGGTGTCCGCCACCACATTGCATGAGATTGTGCGAAAATTGCCGGATGGTGCGTTGGTGACGTTGACCGCCGATGCGGCTTCGGGTCGATTGACGGTTGATGCTGGGCGATCCAATTTCTCGCTTGCGACATTGCCTAAGGAAGATTTTCCGGTGATGGCGACCTCTGAATATGCCTCAAACTTTTCGGCGCCAGCGCCGGTGTTGCGTCGCTTGTTCGACAAGTCAAAGTTTGCCATCTCGACCGAAGAGACGCGCTATTACCTGAATGGTGTCTATATGCATGTCTCTGATGGCGATTCTGGCAAGGTTTTGCGCTGTGTGGCCACCGATGGTCACCGTTTGGCGCGCATTGATGCCGACCTTCCTGACGGTGCCGCTGAGATGGCGGGCGTGATCGTGCCGCGCAAAACGGTCGGCGAATTGCGCAAATTGTTGGATGACGATGACATGGAAATTGCCGTGTCGGTGTCAGAGACCAAGATCCGCTTTGCGACACCTGAGATTACACTGACCTCCAAGGTTATTGACGGCACGTTTCCCGACTACACTCGGGTCATACCGCAAGGCAACACCCGCAAGATGGAAGTGGATGCCAGCGATTTTGCCCGGGCCGTTGACCGGGTGGCGACCGTCAGTTCCGAGCGCTCGCGCGCCGTAAAGCTGCAGTTGGACGAAGACCGGTTGATCCTGTCCGTCAACGCCCCTGACAGCGGTGCGGCCGAGGAAGAACTGGCGGTGGCCTATGCGGATGAAAAACTGGAGATCGGGTTTAACGCCAAATATTTGCTGGAGATTGCCAGTCAGGTGGATCGCGAGAATGCCGTGTTCTTGTTCAATTCGTCTGGCGATCCGACGTTGATGCGGGAAGGCGATGACATGTCTGCGGTCTATGTTGTCATGCCCATGCGTGTGTGACGAAGGTCCGAAAACAGAGATTTAATGCCTCCGGCGGCGATATTTCATCCATTTGGAATGTGATATGTCCGGCTTGTGTCTGACGTCTCTGAAGCTGTCGCACTTTAGGTCGCACAAACTGGCGGAGATGGCGATTGATCCGCGCCCAATTGCGATTTTTGGGCCGAACGGCGCAGGGAAAACCAATATTCTTGAGGCGGTATCGCTGTTGTCGCCGGGGCGCGGGTTGCGCCGGTCGAGTGCGGAAGACATGACGCGTCGGCCGGAGGCGTTGGGATGGAAAATCTTTGCGCAGTTGCAGTCCCTGCATCAGAGACATGAGATCGAGATGTGGTCGGATGCCGGGGCCGCGCGACAGACCCGGATTGACGGCAAGACTGCAGCGCAGACGGCGTTGGGGCGTGTGGCGCGGGTGTTGTGGTTGATCCCGTCGATGGATCGGTTGTGGATTGAAAGTGCGGCGGGTCGGCGGCGGTTCTTGGACCGGATCACCTTGAGTTTTGAGCCGGGTCATGCGGATGTTTCGCTGGCGTATGAAAAGTCCATGCGCGAGCGCAACAGATTACTGAAAGATCAGGTGCGTGATCCGATGTGGTATCGCGCGCTGGAGGCGCAGATGGCCACCGCGGGGGCACAGATCCACGTTAACAGGTTGGCAGCTCTGGACCATTTGCGCGCTGCACAGGTTCAGGCCGAGACCTCGTTTCCTGTCGCATCGCTTGAGTTGGTGGCTGGCGAAGGCGGTATGCCCGCAGATGCGATCGGTTTGCAAGCGGCACTGTCAGACAATCGCCTGCGCGATTTGTCGGCGGGCCGCACATTGATCGGACCGCATCGTGCTGATCTTTTTGGGTGTTATGCGGCCAAGAATGTTCCGGCGCGTGATTGTTCGACCGGCGAGCAAAAGGCGCTGCTGGTGTCATTGATATTGGCCAATGCGCGCGCCTTGTCACGTGAATTTGGCGCGGCGCCGTTGTTGCTGCTGGATGAGGTCGCAGCGCATTTGGATGCGGACCGTCGTGCAGCGCTTTATGACGAGATTTGCGCCCTGGGGTCGCAGGCCTGGATGACCGGTACTGAGCCGGAGTTGTTTGAAGGTTTACGCGACCGCGCCCAGTTTCTGGAAGTGACGGAAACAGGTGGGATGTCGCAGGTAGGGCCCATCGGGTGACGGTGCTGGCCTCTGATCTCTTGCTTTATTGCGGGGCGCTGGCAATTTTGTTCCTGACGCCAGGGCCTGTTTGGCTGGCGCTAATGGCCCGGGCCTTGTCGGGTGGTTTTGCGGGGGCCTGGCCGCTGGCCCTTGGCGTCGCCGTGGGGGATGTATTGTGGCCTTTGGTTGCCGTTTTGGGCATCAGTTGGATCCTTTCGGTATTTGATGCGTTCATGCTGGTGATGCGCTGGGTGGCGTGTGGGGTGTTCATCGTGATGGGCATCCTATTGATTGCCCATGCCGGGACCAAAATCACGACGGACAGGCGATTGACCCGGCCCGGCATGATGCCGGGGTTTCTGGCAGGGATCGCCGTTATTCTGGGCAATCCCAAGGCTGTGTTGTTCTACATCGGCGTGTTGCCGGGGTTTTTTGATCTGCGGGTCGTCACGGCCCCGGATATCGCCGCGATCCTTGCCTGTTCGGTTGCGGTTCCTTTGGTTGGAAACCTGATGCTTGCGGGTTTTGTCGGGCATCTGCGCGGGTTATTGACCTCGGGCCGGGCGCTGAGACGGATCAATGTGACCTCTGGTATCCTGTTGATTGCTGTTGGATGTCTCATTCCTCTGGTGTGACACAAAATATTGTGTCTGCGGCGTGACATCCCCCCCAGAAAAGCGTATAAAATCGAAAAAATACGAAGGTAGTACGGCATGTCCGACAACGAGCAAGCTCCGGAAGAATACGGCGCAAATTCCATCAAAGTTCTCAAGGGGTTAGAGGCCGTTCGCAAGCGCCCTGGAATGTATATTGGTGATACCGACGATGGGTCGGGCCTGCACCATATGGTCTACGAGGTCGTGGACAATGGCATTGACGAAGCGCTGGCGGGTCATGCCGATGCGGTGAACGTTATTATTCACGAAGACAGCAGCGTTTCTGTCAGCGACAACGGGCGCGGCATTCCTGTTGGCATCCACGAGGAAGAAGGCGTTTCAGCCGCCGAAGTCATCATGACACAGCTGCATGCGGGCGGGAAATTCGACAGCAATTCTTACAAGGTCTCGGGTGGTTTGCACGGCGTTGGTGTGTCTGTAGTGAACGCATTGTCCGACTGGCTGGAATTGCGCATATGGCGTGAAGGCAAAGAACATATCGCACGGTTTGAGGGTGGGTTTACCAAAGATCATCTAAGTGTTGTTGGCCCCACGGATCGCACTGGGACCGAAGTACGCTTTATGGCCTCGACAAACACGTTTTCGAATCTTGAGTATTCGTTCGAGGCGTTGGAAAAGCGACTGCGCGAACTGGCGTTTCTGAATTCCGGGGTGCGGATTATTCTGACAGATGAGCGACCCGCAGAACATTTGAAGTCCGAGTTGTTTTATGAAGGCGGCGTGAAGGAATTTGTCAAATACCTGGACCGGCATAAGTCCTCCGTGATGCCTGAGCCGATTTTCATCACCGGCGAAAAAGACGATATCGGTGTCGAAGTGGCGATGTGGTGGAACGACAGTTACCACGAAAATGTGCTGCCCTTTACCAACAACATCCCACAACGCGACGGTGGCGCGCATTTGGCAGGGTTCCGTGGCGCGCTGACCCGAACGATCAATAATTATGCCCAATCCAGCGGCATCGCGAAAAAGGAAAAGGTCAGCTTTACCGGTGATGACGCGCGCGAAGGGCTGACATGTGTTTTGTCGGTGAAAGTACCCGATCCGAAGTTCAGCAGCCAGACCAAGGACAAGCTGGTCAGCTCTGAGGTGCGGCCTGCCGTTGAGGGTTTGGTCAACGAAAAACTAGCCGAGTGGTTTGAAGAAAATCCGGCTGAAGCACGCATCGTAGTCGGTAAGATCATTGAGGCGGCCCATGCCCGCGAGGCCGCGCGCAAAGCCCGTGATCTGACCCGACGTAAAACCGCGATGGATGTGAATTTTCTGGCTGGTAAGCTGAAAGATTGTTCCGAAAAAGACCCGTCAAAGACCGAAGTGTTTCTGGTCGAAGGGGATTCCGCCGGCGGATCGGCGCAAACCGGTCGTGACAGGCAAACGCAGGCGATTTTGCCGTTGAAGGGTAAGATCCTCAACGTCGAACGGGCACGGTTTGACCGGATGCTGGGCAGCCAGGAGATTGGCAATCTGGTGATGGCGTTGGGCACTGGCATTGGCCGGGACGAATTTAATATCGACAAGCTGCGGTATCATAAGATCGTTATCATGACGGACGCTGATGTTGATGGCGCGCATATTCGCACGCTGTTGCTGACGTTCTTTTACCGGCAGATGCCCGAGTTGATCGAGAAGGGGCATCTTTATATCGCGCAGCCACCGTTATACAAAGTTTCACGAGGAAAATCAGAGGTTTACCTGAAAGATCAGACCGCAATGGAAGAGTACCTTGTGCAGCAGGGTATTGACGGCGCAATCCTGAAGCAGGGCAACGGCGAGGAAATTCTGGGTCAGGATCTGATACGTGTTGTTGATCTGGCGCGGCAGATGCGGCGTGTGCTTGAGGCGTTTCCGACCCATTATCCGCGCCATATTCTGGAACAAGCAGCCATCGCCGGGGCCTTTGCGCCGGGTGTGGTTGACGCTGATTTGCAAGGCACCGCTGACCGTGTGGCCGAGCGGTTGAACCTGATCGCGCTGGAATATGAAAAAGGCTGGCAAGGCCGGATTACGCAAGACCACGGCATTCGATTGGCGCGCATTCTGCGCGGCGTCGAAGAGGTGCGCACGCTGGACGGACGCATTCTGCGCGGCGGCGAGGCCAAGCGGACAGGATCGTTCACCCAAAGCTTGCAGGACGTCTATAACCTGCCCGCGCAATTGATCCGCAAGGACCGCAGCCAGATGATTTACGGGCCGATGGATTTGTTGAATGCGATCCTGCAAGAAGGCGAAAAAGGCCTGTCTTTGCAGCGCTACAAAGGTTTGGGCGAAATGAACCCGGATCAATTGTGGGAAACCACGCTGGACCCGGATGCGCGCACCTTGTTGCAGGTCAAGGTAGATGACAGCGCCGAGGCGGATGATCTATTTACCAAACTTATGGGTGATGTGGTCGAGCCGCGCCGCGAATTTATTCAGCAAAATGCGCTGAACGTCGAAAATCTGGATTTTTAGGCGATTTCACCACGGCGCAAGTGGCGCAACGCGGACAAACCTGAGGATAGCATTATGACCGATCAGCCTGATTACACGCCGCCTGACGTCTGGACCTGGGACAGCGAAAGCGGGGGGCGATTTGCCAGCATCAACCGGCCCATTGCCGGGGCGATGCAGGACAAAGACTTGCCTGTGGGTCACCAACCGCTGCAGCTTTATTCGTTGGCGACACCGAATGGCGTCAAGGTCACGGTCCTGCTTGAAGAGCTGCTGGCGCTTGGCATTGAGGGTGCGGAATATGACGCGTGGCTGATCAAGATCGGCGACGGGGATCAGTTTGGCAGTGGTTTTGTTGACGTCAATCCGAACTCAAAAATCCCGGCTCTGATGGACCGGTCCGGCAAGGTTCCGCAACGCGTATTCGAGAGCGGTGCGATCTTGCTGTATTTGGCCGAAAAATTTGGAGCGTTTCTGCCCAATGACCCTGCGGCGCGCACGGAATGCCTGTCGTGGTTGTTCTGGCAAATGGGCAGTGCGCCTTATCTGGGCGGTGGGTTTGGCCATTTCTATGCCTATGCCCCGGAAAAGTATGAATATCCGATCAACCGCTTCACGATGGAGGTAAAGCGCCAATTAGATGTTTTGGATCAGAATCTTAGCACCCATGACTTTGTTGCAGGTGGTGACTATACGATTGCGGATATCGCGATTTGGTCGTGGTATGGGCAGTTGGTTTTGGGGCGTCTTTACGGTGCAGCCGAATTTCTTGACGTGGACAGCTATACGCATGTCATGCGCTGGGCCAAAGCCATAGATGCGCGGCCGGCCGTGCAACGCGGCAGAATGGTCAACCGCACCTTTGGCGACCCTGAAACGCAATTGCATGAACGCCATCACGCCGGCGATTTCGTCACGCAGACGCAGGACAAAATTGGTGACCCGGCGTAGGGCAACAATAGCGAAGGCATTGCCTGACTAAAATACTCAAGAACTTCTTGCGAACAGCGTCGGAATATGTTTCTGATAGTTTTAGTCGGGTATAGGCCCGAATCCTGAAACCAGACCGGAAAAAGACATGACACCGACCAAACCCGCGCTTGCCTTGCTGGCCCTGACCACCTTGCCCGCCATAGCGAGTGAAGAACTGAACCTTTATTCGTCGCGTCACTATGATACGGATGAGCGGCTTTATTCTGATTTCACCGAAGCCACGGGTATCACCATCAACCGGATCGAAGGCAAAGCAGATGAATTGCTGGCCCGGATGAACGCTGAAGGCGCCAACAGCCCGGCAGATGTGTTGCTGACCGTTGATACATCCCGATTGGCGCGCGCAAAGGATATGGGGCTGCTACAGGCAATCGCCAGCCCGGTTCTTGAAACCCGCGTGCCAGGTTATTTGCAGGACAATGACAATCAATGGTTCGGTCTGTCACAGCGTGCGCGGATCATTTTTTACAATGCCGAAACTGTAAAGACACCGCCGCAGACCTATCAGGATCTTGCGGACCCGACCTATAAGGGGCAAATTTGCATCCGGTCCTCATCTAACGCGTATAATCAAACTTTGCTGGCCGCAATCATCACCCATGAGGGTGAAGAGGCCGCAAAAGAGTGGGCCGCAGGCGTGGTCGCAAATATGGCGCGTGCGCCTCAGGGTGGCGATACCGATCAATTGCGCGGGCTGGTGTCGGGCAAATGTGATGTATCGGTCTCAAACACCTATTACTTTGCCCGCGCTATCCGGACAGACGTGGACGGTGTCAGCGCTGAGATCGACAAAATCAGCTGGGTATTTCCGGATCAGGGTGGACATGGCGCGCATATGAACCTGTCAGGAGCAGCCGTCGCGGCCTATGCGCCGAACTTTGACAATGCGGTGAAATTTCTGGAATACCTTACCGCCGATCAGGCCCAAAAATATTTCTCGGCGGGAAATGATGAATATCCGGCTGTTCCGGGTGTCGGATTGTCGCCCTCAGTGGCATCGCTTGGGTTCTTTAAACCTGATGACATCGACCTGTCCGAAGTGGCCAAGAACATCGGAAAGGCCCAGAAAATATTTAACGACGTGGGCTGGGAATAACCCGGATCCGGTAGACGTCCCAGATCATAGTGATCATAGTAAAGGCGGGCCGGATCGGGCCGCCTTTTGCTTTGGGATGATTAGGCCATGCTGCCTGCAAATTTCGACCCGCAGCCCATTTTAATGGGCGACACTCTGAGCCTGCGGCCTCTGTGCGAGGCGGATCGCGCTGGCCTATACGATGTGGCGTCAAACCCGGCGGTTTGGGCAGGTCACCCTGCCAAAGACCGTCACGAACGCCCTGTATTCGACCCCTATTTCGACATGTTGCTGGCCAGCGGCACGACGCTTGTGGTTTCTGAGCAGGCGACCGAGCAAATCATCGGCTGTTCGCGCTATTACGCAGCACCAGATCATAGCGGTAGCGTGTCAATTGGCTATACGTTTTTGGGTCAGGACTGGTGGGGCGGGGCGGCGAATTTTGCTATGAAATCGCTAATGTTAGCGCATGCTTTCAAAACTGTGGACACGGTTTGGCTGCACATAAACCTCAACAATATCCGGTCGCAACGCGCGACGGCAAAACTTGGTGCGGTGCATGCCTATGACGGGGCGTTAACCATGGGCGGTAAAAGCGGTATCTGGCAGTGCTGGCGGCTGGAAAAATCGGCCTGGGATCGCGTAGTCGCGACGCGTCAGTCATAGCCTAGCCTTGCCGTCGGCCGACTTGTCTGCAGATCAGAATGACGGGCAGCAAACCCATGGCAACGATGACAAGACTGGGCACCGCCGCCCCCTCCAGCCGTTCATCCGAGGCCAGGCGGTAGGCCTGCACAGCAAGCGTGTCATAGTTAAACGGTCGCAGGATCAGTGTTGCGGGCAATTCTTTCATCACATCGACAAAAACGATCAGCAGCGCTGTCAAAAGACTGGGCGCAAGAATGGGCAAATGAACTCGGCGTAATGTGCCGGCAGGGGTTTGCCCCAGCGACCGGGCTGCAGCGTCCATATTGGCAGGCACCATCATCTGCCCGCCCTCGTAAGCGCCAAGTGCTGCTGCCAAAAAGCGCACCAGATACGCCGCGACAAGCAGCCAGATCGACCCGGTGATCAGCAGCCCGGTTGAAATATCGAACCTCGCGCGCATCCAAGCGTCCAAGGCATTGTCGAAACCGGCAAATGGCACCAGTAACCCCACGGCGATCACACCGCCCGGCACCGCATATCCCAACCGCGAGATGTAGGCGGCAAGACTCGCAACACGGCCCGGACGCAAGCGCTGAAAAAACCCAACGCAGATCGCTGCCAGAACCGTCAAAACCGCCGCAACCGTAGCCAGTGTCAGCGAATTGCGAATGAACCCCAGATAGCGTGTGCTCAGCAAGTCCTGTTCTGATCCCAGCCCCATGCTGATCAGGACAATGACTGGCAGCACCGCGCCAAAAAGCACCGGCACACCGCAGAGAACAACAGCCAGGGCAGCGCGCACGCCATACAGTCTGGCAGGCGCCATCCGCTGTTGGCGTCTTGACGGATCGTAGTATTTTGCACGCCCGCGTTGGGCCCGTTCCAACATCGCCAGCAGTAGGGCAAAGCTCAGCAGACAAAGCGCTAGCTGCGCCGCGCCGGCACGATCCGCCAGCGAAAACCAACTGGTGTAAATGCCGGTAGCAAAGGTCTGGACGCCAAAATAGGCTACGGTGCCAAAATCTGCGATCGTCTCCATCACGGCCAGCAAAACACCCCCGGCGATGGCAGGTCGGGCCAGTGGCAAGCTGACTTTGAAAAACGCGACCCATGCAGAATTGCCCAGCGCCCGAGCCGCCAGAAAGGTTGTGGCACTTTGCTGGATAAAGGCTGCACGCGCCAGCAGATAGACGTAAGGATATAGCACCAACACCAGCATCGCCGCAGCCCCCCAGATCGACCTGATTTCAGGAAACCAATAGTCGCGTGGGCCCCAATCCATGACAGCGCGCAAGGTTGATTGCACAATGCCGGGATGATCCAGCACATGGGTATAGGCGTAGGCCAGCACATAGGCGGGAAAGGCCAGTGGCAATACAAGTGCTATTTCAAACAATTTTACGCCGGGAAACCGGGTCATTGTCACCAGCCAGGCCGCCCCGACCCCCAGCGCAAACGTGCCGGCCGAGACCAAAATCACCAGCAGCAGAGTAGTGCCCGCGTAACGCGGCAACACGGATTGCATCAGATGTGCAATGGTTTCGGTTCCACCGCTTAACGCGGCCACCAGAACCGCAATCATCGGCAGCAGACAAATGCCCGCAACGATCATCGCAACAGCTCTTAGTCCGCGCAAATCGCTGTATACCCGGCTGGTCGCGGGACGAAACGCCCTATTGGCATGTAGGTTTTGCTGTCCCATGCCTCTATTTCGACTGTTTTAGTCAGAATAGCCAGCCCGAAGGCAAAATCACTTGTCGTAGCTGCGCTGATCCTCAATCACCAACCCGTCTTTTGGCAGCGATCCGGGGGCTACGATCTCAACCTTACCTTTCAGTTTGAGCGCCGAAACCACGCTGTCTGCATAAGCGTTCGCATCACCGCCCAAGCTTTCGATCTGCACGGTCATCATATCCTGTTCGCCCTGACGGGTGGCAATAACGCGGGCTTTGCCAACTTCGTCATGTCGCGCAACAAGGGCTGCAACCTGTTCAGGGCGCACAAACATGCCTTTGATCTTGGTGGTCTGATCGGCGCGCCCCATCCAGCCCTTGATCCGCATATTGGTTCGCCCGCAGGGGCTGGTGCCGGGCATCACAGCGCTTAAATCTCCGGTGGCAAAGCGGATCAGCGGATAGTCAGGGTTCAGCGTGGTTACAATGACCTCGCCAACTTCGCCGGGTGCAACAGGATCGCCGGTGCCGGGGGTGACAATCTCGACGATCACGTGTTCATCGATGATCAGGCCTTCCATCGCCGGGGTTTCATAGGCGATGTTGCCCAGGTCAGCGGTGGCATAACATTGCAGACAGGTGATGCCTCGATCGGCATATTCCGCCCGCAACGACGGAAATACTGCGCCGCCGCCTACGGCCGCTTTGGTGATCCCCAGGGTCACACTCATCTGGTCAGCCTTGTCCAAAATGACCTTTAGATAGTCCGGCGTTCCGGCATAGGCAGTCGTGCCCACATCCCGTGCCGCGATAACCTGCAATTCGGTCTGGCCAGTTCCGGCAGGCAACACCGCTGCCCCGACCGCATGCGCACCGGATTCAAAGATCATGCCCGCAGGCGTCAAATGATAGCCAAAGCAGTTTTGAACGATATCGCCGTTGCCAATGCCAAGCCCATGCAAAAACCGCCCCATACGCCACCAGTCATGTGCCATACTGGACGGCTCGTAAATCGGGCCGGGTGATTGAAAAATATGGCTGAACTCGGCTGCGGGTTTCGTGGTGAACCCACCGAAAGGGGCAAAGGCGGCCTGCGCTTGCCCCAGATCGGATTTGCGCAATACCGGCAGCCCGGCTAATGCGTGCCGATCAGTGATTTGCGACGCCACCACCCCGGTTAACGCAGCCCCATAACCAGACACGCCTTGCGCGCGCAATATCTGCTGCGGCAAATCACGCGCCAGATCTGCGCCCCGCGCGTCTTCGCTGCGGGTTTCAAGATCGTCAAAAAAACCACTCATGTGGGCTGTCCCTGGTATTCCAGCATCGGTCAGCTCAACCACCGCTTGCGGCGCCGGTAACTGCGCACATCCCGAAAGGATTTTCGGCCCTCGTCGGACATGCCCAGATAAAACTCCTTCACATCCGGATTGTCGCGCAACTCCGCAGCAGGCCCGTCCATCACCACACGGCCCGATTCCAGAATATAGCCGTAATGCGCAAACCGCAGGGCCACATTGGTATTCTGCTCGGCCAATAGAAACGACACGCCTTCGTTCTCGTTCACGGACTTCACGATCTCGAAAATCTGCTCAACCAACTGCGGCGCCAGCCCCATGCTTGGCTCATCTAACAGGATCGTCTCAGGCCGGCTCATCAAGGCCCGCCCGATGGCACACATCTGCTGTTCCCCGCCCGAGGTATACCCGGCCTGACTTTTACGCCGGTCGCGAATGCGGGGGAAATAATCATAGACCATCTCAAGATCGGCAGCGATTGCCCCCTTGCCGTCCGTGCGGGTATAGGCCCCGGTCAGCAGGTTTTCCTCGACGGTTAGGTGTTCAAAACAATGGCGCCCTTCCATGACCTGAACCACACCGCGTTTGACCATATCCGCAGGGTCAGATCCGTGCACGTCGTTGCCGCGATACTTAATGGATCCTTTGGTCACTTCGCCGCGCTCGGATGCCAAAAGGTTCGATATTGCCTTTAGAGTCGTGGTTTTGCCCGCACCGTTTCCGCCCAGCAACGCAGTGATGCCGCCCTTTGGCACATTCAGACTGACACCTTTCAACACAAGGATAACATGATTGTAGATCACCTCGATGTTGTTGACCTCTAGCAACGTTTCAACCTTTGTGGCGGAATCCAGCATCAGGTTTCACCCTTCTAAAAATACTCAAATGATCCGGCCGCCGCGCATGGCAGCGGCCGGAAACAGGAACCTGTTAGCACTGAGGCTCGATGTTGTTTTCTGACGCAAACGCAGCGGAATCTTCGTCAATCAAAGGCTGAATGACGTCCATATCTGACGGTTTAAAGTCCGATATCAGGCTCCACTCTTTCGCAGTTGCATCCCATTGACCCACAGCGACCAGACCCGGCCCGCCATGGTTTTCGCAAGACACCTGGAACGCCGGACCAAAGTTCGGCATGCCCAATGAGGCCATCCGCTCTTCGGTAATATTCAGGTTCTCCATCGCGTCGCGCATCATGCCACCGGTGATGTCTTTCACACCATTGGCCTCTTGCGCGTCCTTGGCCGCCTCGGCTGCCAACATCGCAGCATAGACACCGCGGTTGTAAAGCACCGTGCCAACCTGATCGCCAGCACCTGCGGCTTTGCCCGTATCGACGACATATTTCCGAATATCATCAAAAATCGGATAGTCATCGCC
>JBAUHN010000274.1:0-6688 GCA_049680295.1 Sulfitobacter sp. | reverse complement strand
GTTGACCCTGCCGGAAACATTCGTCGGCAAGGAAGGCGCTTCTGCCGCACTGGCCCGGTTGATTGCGGAAACCGGGGTCTCGGCAGAGCCGGGGTTCATTTACTCCGTATTCGAGGATGAAGCGCGCGAACATCAGCACATTTCGTTTCTTTGCCAATCCGCTGGAGGCACACCGTCCAGGGGCATCTTTACCCGGCTTAGCCAGAGCACGCTGACGGACATTGCCGATGTCGCGGTGTGCACCATGCTGGAAAGGTTCGCCAGTGAAAGCCGGATCGGCAATTTCGGAGTGTATTATGGAAACCAGAACAGTGGCGAGGTCCGCTCGGTAGGGACAAAGGCCATGAAAAGGAGCTAGGTCGCATGAAATTTTCTCTCTATGCGCATATGGAACGCATCTCCGATGCCGACGATCAGAAACAACTGTATGACGAGTTCATTCAGCTGTGCAAAATCGCTGATGACGGCGGTATGCATGCGGTCTGGACCGGCGAGCATCATGGGATGAATTTCACCATCGCGCCGAACCCATTTCTGAACCTTATCGACGTGGCGCGCCAAACCAAGAAAGTGCGTCTGGGCACCGGCACGGTGATCGCGCCGTTTTGGCATCCGATCCGGCTGGCGGGCGAGGCGGCGATGACCGACATCATCACCGGGGGCCGTCTTGAGCTGGGGATTGCCCGCGGTGCCTACAGCTACGAGTATGAACGCATGATGCCGGGTATGGACGCCTGGGAGGCGGGCAAGCGCATGCGCGAGCTGATCCCCGCTGTTCAGGGCTTGTGGCAAGGTGACTACGCGCAGAAAGGGGAATTCCATTCCTTCCCGAAAACCACGTCATCGCCGAAACCGGTACAGGAAAACGGCCCACCAATCTGGGTGGCAGCACGCGATCCGAACAGCCATGATTTCGCGGTGGCCAATGGCTGCAACGTGCAGGTGACGCCGCTGTGGAAGGGTGATGGCGAGATCGAGGAACTGATGGGCAAGTTCAACGACGCCTGCGAGACGCATCCTGATGTGTCGCGGCCGAAGATTATGCTCTTGCAGCACACCTATGTGGCAGACAGTGCCGCGGATGTGAAACGCGGGGCAGAGGAACTGAACCGGTTCTATTGTTACTTCGGTGCCTGGTTCATGAACAAGCGGGACGTGTCTCAGGGCCTGATTGATCCCCTCAGCGACGAGGAGATCGCCGCGCATCCGTTCTATTCGCCTGAGGCGATGGAGCGCGATCTGGTGATTGGTGAACCAGATGCGGTGATTGAGCGGCTGAGAAAGTATGAAGCCCTGGGTTATGACGAATATGCGTTCTGGATCGACAGCAGCATGAGCTTTGAGCGCAAGAAAGCCTCGCTTGAGCGGTTCATCACCCAAGTGATGCCCGCATTTCAATAAAGGAGAGTGAGGATGCAATCCTTTCAGCAATTCATCGCCGGCGCGTTTGAGGACGCGGCGGAGACGTTTGACAGCCTTGACCCGGCAACCGGCGCGGCCTGGGCAAAGATGCCTGCCGCCTCTACAGCCGATGTAGACAGGGCAGTCACGGCGGCCGCGGACGCTTTTTTTGCACCCGGCTGGGCGGCGATGCCTGCCACCCAACGGGGCAAGCTTCTTGCGAGGCTGGCTGATCTGGTGGCCGAACACGCGCCCCGGCTTGCAGAGTTGGAAACCCGCGACACCGGCAAGATCATCCGTGAGACTTCGGCCCAGATCGCCTATGTGGCGGAATACTACCGCTACTACGCAGGGCTGGCAGACAAGATCGAGGGGGCGCATCTGCCGATCGACAAGCCGGACATGGAAGTCTGGCTGCGGCGCGAGCCGGTCGGGGTCGTGGCCGCCATTGTGCCGTGGAATTCGCAGCTGTTTCTGTCTGCGGTAAAGATCGGCCCGGCGCTGGCTGCGGGCTGTACTGTGGTGCTAAAAGCTTCCGAGGAAGGTCCGGCGCCAATGCTGGAATTTGCCCGCATCTTTGATCAGGCGGGCTTTCCGCCCGGTGTATTGAACGTCATTACCGGCGGACCAAAGGTCGGGGCCGCGTTGACCAGCCATGCAAAAGTGGCCCATGTCGCCTTTACTGGCGGGCCGGAAACCGCGCGGCATATCGTGCGCAATTCCGCGGAAAACCTCGCGTCCACCTCGCTGGAACTGGGCGGCAAGTCACCGTTCATCGTGTTTGATGACGCGGATTTGGAAAGCGCAGTGAATACGCAGGTCTCAGGTATCTTTGCCGCGACCGGGCAAAGCTGCGTTGCTGGCTCACGGCTGGTAATCCAGAAGGGGATCAAGGACGCCTTTCTCAAGCGACTAACGGAAAAGGCCGAAGCCGTGGTGATTGGTGTGCCTCAGGAAATGGCCACCGAAGTGGGGCCGCTCTGCACTCTGAAACAGCGTGATCATGCAGTGGCCTTAATCAAGTCATCGGTCCAAGCAGGCGCCAGACTGGTTTCTGGCGGCGTAGCGCCAGATGGCAAAGGCTTCTACTTCCCGCCCACGGTGCTGGACTGCTCTCAGGCGCCCGAGGCGCCCTGCCTCAGCACCGAATTCTTTGGCCCGGTTCTATCGGTGGTGGAATTCGAGACTGAAGCAGAAGCAGTGGAGATCGCCAACAACACCGCCTTTGGTCTGGCCTCGGGCGTGTTCACGCAAAACCTGACCCGCGCACATCGGATGATCCGAAACATCCGGGCGGGCATTGTCTGGGTCAACACCTACCGCGCGGTCAGCCCGGTTGCGCCCTTTGGTGGTCACGGGCTTTCCGGCCACGGTCGCGAAGGCGGCCTGCAGGCGGTGCTGGACTACACCAAAGTTAAAACCGTTTGGTTGCGCACCAGCGACGACGCGATCCCAGATCCATTCGTCATGCGCTGATCCGACCTCATCCAAGCTTACATTTTCGGCTGCTGTTTCCGTAGCCGGACATTTTTTGTCTTTGCCAATGGGAGGAAATCATGGCGCGAGACCACAATACCGGTAAGGGAAATCACTTAATCTCTGATACCGGGCTGTTCAAAGGACTGCACAACGGCATGAGCATTGCCTCCAAGGCGATGGTTGCTGCCTTTGTGGTGTTCACAATCCTGAACGTGGAATATGCTGGCGAGGTCTACGGCGGCATACGATCCTGGGTCGAGGGTGCGCTAAGCTGGTATTACATCAGCTCAGTGATCATCATTCTTTTCGCCTGCCTTTTTCTGATGTTCAGCCGGTTCGGGTCCATTCGCCTGGGGGATGACGATTCGAAGCCGGAATTCAGCCGCTTTTCATGGTTTGCGATGCTGTTTTCGGCGTCGGTGTCAATTGGCATCATGTTCTTTGGAGTAGCAGAACCTTTGTTCTACTTCGACAATTCTGCCGGATGGGGCTATCCCAACAACCCGTTTGCCGACGCGGCGGGCCATACTGAAATGGACGTACAGCGTGCAGTCGATGCGGTGCGCGTGACAAATTTTCACTGGGGGCTTCATGGCTGGGCGATATATACACTGACGGGTCTTGCACTTGGCTATTTCGCGTTCCGAAAAAAGCTGCCGCTGACGTTTCGTTCAGCGCTGTACCCAATACTCGGCGACCGGATTTACGGCCCGGCAGGCCATGCGGTGGATCTGCTGGCAGTTTTTGGCACGGTCTTTGGCATTGCCACCTCGATGGGGCTGGGCGTGACCCAAATGGCACATGGCCTAAACGTCCTGTTTGGGATTGACCCCGGTGTGGGCACTCAAGTTGCACTGGTTATCATTATCTCGATTGTTGCCACTCTTTCGGCGGTGTCCGGGATTGGCCGCGGTATCAAGATCCTGTCGGAATGGAACATTGTGCTGACCATCGCGCTCATCCTGTTCTTCGTGTTCGCCGGACCCACACAATGGCTTGTCGGTTTCTTTCTGAACGCTATGGGGGATTATCTGACCCATTTCCTGTCCATGGGCTTTTGGACAGCATCCGCACCCGGAGATGTATCCTGGCAAGGCGGTTGGACCATTTTCTACTGGGGCTGGTGGCTGAGCTGGGCACCGTTTGTGGGAATGTTCATTGCCCGTATTTCCAAGGGCCGCACCATCCGCGAGTTCATGTTTGGCGCCATGCTGGTGCCCACAACCATGGCTTTCATCTGGATTTCGGTCTTTGGCGGCAACGCGCTGTTCTTTGAACTGAACGCGGAAGGCGGCGTTGGTACCGCCGGGCTTATCGACATGGTCAACAGCTGGAATCTGGGTGGCACCCTGTTCGGGACCATTGATCGCCTGGCCGATGGCGGCACGCTGGCCTGGATTGTGTCGGCGCTGACCACTTTCCTGCTGGCAACCTGGTTCATCACCAGTTCCGACTCCGGCACCTTGGTGGTGACGACGATCCTGTCCATGGGCAATGCACATCCGCCAAGAATCCACCGTGTAATCTGGGGTGCGGCGCAGGGTCTCGTCGCCGCGGTGCTTCTTTTGGCCGGTGGTCTGTCGGCGCTTCAGACCGCTGCCATTGCGGCTGCTTTGCCGATCTCGGTGCTGGTGGTGATGATGGCCTGGGGTTTGATCAAGTCGCTGGTGGAGGACTCTGCTGCGGTCTCCAGCGAGGCTGAAAAGGCGCCGGATGGCACTGCATTGATTGGCGACTTGCGCGCGTGATCCCGTCTGACTGAAGACGTTTAACGGGCGGGGTAGATCCCGCCCATTTCCCTCTGGACAGGAGTTCCTCCGAATGCTCTCTCTTTCCCGCCCTGATCTGTTACTGAGTGACGCCTATCTCAATGGTGAATGGTTTTCCAACGGCAACCGCTTTGCCGTGCGCAATCCATCTACCGGAGAAATTCTGGCCGAAGTGGCCGACTGCACCGTCAAAGATGCCAAGTCCGCCATAGCGACCGCCCATATCGCACAAAGGGACTGGGCCAAGCGCACCGGTAAGGAACGCGCGGCGCTGCTGCGTGAATGGTTCAATCTGATGGTTGCTCATGCTGATGATCTGGCTGCGATCCTTACCGCCGAGATGGGAAAGCCCTTGGCTGAGGCCAAAGGTGAAATCATGTATGGCGCCAGCTTTATCGAGTGGTTCGCCGAGGAGGCCAAGCGGATCTATGGTGACACTATCCCCGGTCATCAGCGTGACAAGCGGATTCTGGTGATGAAACAGCCCGTGGGCGTTGTCGGCGCAATCACGCCTTGGAACTTCCCCAACGCGATGATTACCCGCAAGGCCGGCCCGGCGCTGGCTGCCGGCTGCACTATGGTGGTGCGGCCGGCCAGTGAAACCCCGCTTTCCGCGCTCGCGATTGCCAAGTTGAGTGAAGAAGCAGGGATACCCAAGGGCGTGTTCTCAGTGCTTCCATCGACCGACAGCGAGGGCATAGGGCTTGAATTCTGTGAGAACCCTTCGATGCGCAAGATCAGCTTCACCGGTTCCACCCGCGTGGGCAGTATCCTGATGCGCCAAGGGGCTGAACAGATCAAGAAGCTATCGCTGGAGTTGGGCGGCAATGCGCCCTTTATCGTGTTTGACGATGCCGATCTGGATGCTGCTGTCGAAGGCGCGATGATCTCGAAATTCCGCAATGCCGGTCAGACCTGCGTCTGCACCAACCGGATCTATGTGCAGGACGCTGTGTATGATGCCTTTGTAGACAAGCTTTCGGCGGCAGTGGCAGCCCTGCCCGTGGGTGACGGTTTTGCCGAAGGCACCGCAATCGGGCCGCTGATCAGTGAAGCAGCGGTGGAAAAAGTGCGCGAGCATATCAGCGATGCCATCGCCAAAGGGGGGCAAGTCGCCACCGGCGGCGGCGTGCATGAACTGGGGGGCACTTTTTTTCAACCCACCGTGATCGTCGGCGCCACTCAAGCGATGGCCGTCGCGCGCGAGGAAACCTTCGGTCCGATGGCACCGGTGTTCCGGTTTTCGGAGGTAGAAGAGGTGCTGGCCTCGGCCAATGACACCGAGTTCGGCCTTGCCTCCTATTTCTACAGCCGGGATCTGAGCCGAATCTATCAGGTAATGGAGGGGCTTGAATACGGCATGGTTGGTGTCAACACCGGGTTGATCTCAACCGAAGTGGCGCCCTTTGGCGGGGTCAAACAGTCAGGGCTTGGCCGTGAAGGCTCAAAATACGGAATCGAGGATTACCTTGAGCTGAAGTACTGCTGCCTAAGTGTGTGATCACGGCCTTTCGCAAGTCATCCAAACGTACCAGTTTACGACGGCGCGCGCGCCGACCAGACCCCGCGTTACATCGCTTTCTTCCAGCATGATCCGTTTGCGATCATAGGAAAACGTCAGCTGTTTGCCGACATAGCGTGTATCGCGCCAGCACAGCACTTCATCGAGCCGATCCGGTTCCACATTGAGGGCGCGGTGCAGGTTATCAGGCTTGGCCGGTGCTTTGGCGAACTGCGCGTTGTAGCGGTCCTTGAAGCCTTGCAGATAGGCGTTTCCAGCTTCCATATCCGAAATACCGGCAAGCCTCAGTTCCTTCACCAGTCGGTCCTGTAGAGTCCGGTTGGCACGTTCAACGCGACCCTTGGCCTGACTTGAATTGGCGCACAGAATCTCAACGTTTAGCTGGTTCAAGTCACCGTCTCCAAAGAGGTTTGGAAAGAGCCGCTCTCGATAATCCAACGGAAACGCCAACCGAACGGGCGTCTTCGGCGAGGCGGAAGTCAGGTATCCGGCGGCGGTCAGTTTACTCAGCGTGTTG
>JBAUHN010000273.1:0-4541 GCA_049680295.1 Sulfitobacter sp. | reverse complement strand
CCCAGCCGCAGAAAGATAAACGCTCCCAGCATGGCTGCCGCCGCCACGCCCGAAATCACGAACGGGGCGGGCCTCCACCATTCCCACAACAGGACGCCCAGCATCGGACCGACGGTCCATCCCAGGGCCGAGTAGAACATGCGCAGCGTTTCGCATTTCCCCAATTCGATCCGCGCGATGTAATCCAACACATAGGCGTTGAAACAGACAAAGGTCACGACCGTGGCCAGCGAGTTCAGGACAAGCCCCAGAACGATCATCTCTGGTGAGCCCAATGTTGCAAGGCCCGATCCAATGACGAACCCCATCGCCCCGATGCCATACATCCATCGCCTCGCTATCCAGCGATTGAGAAATGGAACGAGAAGCCCGATCAGCAATGAGATGATGCCGATCGCGAAATATATCGAACTGATCAGGGCCGCGTCCTGGAGCGCGTCGTACATCGCAACCGGAAAGACGGAAATCAGGATGCCACGTGCAACTGCCTCAAATGCGGCAAGGGTCGCAAAACCTCGCACTGATGGTGCGGGTGCATGTCGTAGCCATTCGGGGGTTCGACGCTCAAACATCTTTCATGGGCCTAAAAGTATTGCCCCGAACATGCGCAGCACTCTTAGCGTGTCTGTTCGAAAGGCGACAACTATGATGGTTCACGACCCATTTTTGAGTTTGACGAGCATTTCATCGTCGTCTCAGCCATCGGAATTGACGCCGTTGAAAAGCAGCTTCCATCGCGAAACAGGTATCCGCAGGGGGTCATTGAGGCGACCTCAGTGAAGGTTGGGTTGGTCGCAGCTTGATTGTTGGCAGACTTTGCTTCACCCCAAATTTTAAGAACGGCTGGGTTTTACGCCGCACGGTAGCGTAGTCATTTACGCTGTTGCAGAAATTTCCACGTTGCGCGCGCTCGCAGCACAAAATCACAATGGCCGAGTCGGGCTCTCGCAACACCTTCGCCGCGCCTGTCACGAAGGGCTGGTTCGGGAAACATCAACCTTCGCTGCATCAGGTTCGAACTCGACAGATGCGGACAAAGCGAGCCTTCGCGGCGGCTGCGCCAGTGTCCGGTTCAGGACGCTTTGCGAGCCTCCAATTTGGCTCGCACAGGATTTCCACATTTTTGCTGGCTACATGCCTGATCAAGCAGGGCAATCTGTCCACTCCTCCACTGGTGAGAGAAACGATCACAGCACCCACTTGCGATCAATTAGCTCAATACAACACTCTACCTCAAAGAAAAATTTGGGCCAACTTTGTGATGCCCGCTGTATATCTCCAAATGACGCAGAACATATCTTATCGAATAATATTAGTAGTTTATTTCCATGCCATCGGTGGTCAGAACTGGAAAAGGCCTGCTGAATAGGACGGCAAATCAGCGGCATCCAAGGGAAAGGTCACCGTTCGCGGTGACCTAAAGCTATCGACCCACCTTCAACTGCGGTTTCCAGATCAGTCGGAAGAGCTCAACCAGCGCCGGCCGAATTTCCACCTATATTCGTTCGTTAAACTTATGCAAAACTCAAAACTATACATAGAACACAGACATCGTTTAAGATAATTCCATAAAAAATCAAATGAGACAGCGCCGTGAATCTGCGTCAGTTAGAGGCCTTCAGAGCAACCATCCGCTGTGGCTCCATCACAAAAGCTGCAAAGATGATGCATGTTTCGCAGCCCAGCGTCAGCAGGCTGATCGCGGACCTTGAACATTCTGCCGGGTTTCCATTGTTTGTTCGGGTGGGCCGTGGGTTGACCCCCACTGTGGAAGGACGGCATTTCTACGAAGGTGTCGAGGGCATGTTCGTGGGCATCGACCGTTTGCAGGATCTGGCGAAATCCATTCGAACATCACAAGGCGGCACGATCTCCATCGGGGCGATTCAGTCCATAGCGACAATTGAGCTGCCCAAGGCGATCAGCCGTCTTTACCACGAAAACCCCGACATCGAATTCATCGTTCAAACCCGCAATACGCCTGCAATTCTGGACGCCGTTCAAATGCGTCAGATCGATCTGGGCATTGTCGGTCGCGAGCCAGATTATGCGGGTGTCGAAGTTCTGTATCAGACCTCGATCGCCTATGTGTGCCTGATGCCCGAAGATCACCCCTTGGCGGGCGAATACGGGCCTGTTGATCTTGAAGAGCTTGCCAAAACTGAGACCTTTGTCACGTTTGGGGCCAGTTATCCCGATTCAATGATGTCGATAGATCCTGATCTGTCAGAAAAGCTGCGGGCGCGCTCACGCTTGTCCGTCGCCAATATGCCGCTGGCGGGCGCGTTGGTGCGAGAAGCCTCTGTTCTGGCCATTACCGATCCGTTTTCCGCAGAACAGGCCGTACGCATGGGCGGCGTGGTGTTTCGGCCCATAAAGCAGAACCTCACCTATTTTATTGCCGTTGTTGCGGCCCGCCGCGAAGAGCTGTCTCGCGAAGCGTTGAAATTTGTCGACCTGTTCGGCCAGCAAGTGCAGCGGCGGGTAGACAAGATACAAGCGTTAAGCGCGCCCGTATAGATGACCTATAATCAATCCTTTAGCCTGAAATTTTCGGCAGGTATACGTCTGGCGTATGAGTGCGAGATGTTTTTCAATTGGTCGCCCCTGCGTCATTGTTTGTATTGTGGGGCAAGTCTTTTCATCCCCCAAGGCACAGGCGCGCATGACGCAGCAACGCAGCGAATTATTCTCGACCGAAGACGCACGACGACTGGCAAGGCGGCGCTTGCCCCGTCTGGTCTTTGACTTTGTCGAAGGGGCTGCAGGGCGCGAAGTTGGCACCGCACGCAATATGTCCCAGTTCGATTCCGTCATGCTGCAACCGCGGGTGATGGCGGACGTCGGGCAACGGTCGTTGATAACGGAAGTGATGGGGCAATCCTACAAGGTACCATTCGGCATTGCCCCGATGGGCATGTGCAATCTGGTCCATCCAAAAGCGGATAGATCGCTGGCCAAAGCCGCCAAAGCCATGGACTTTCCATTGTGCCTATCCTCCGCCGCTTCCACCTCGATTGAGGATATGGCAGACATGGCGGGATCGCACGCTTGGTTCCAGCTCTACTTCGGGGCGTCCAAGGAGGCCTCTTTGGCGCTGGTCGACCGTGCGCGGGCTGTCGGCTATGATACCCTCGTCCTGACTGTGGATGTGCCACAAGTCTCTCGAAGGGTGCGCGATCTGCGCAATGGCTTCGCCGTCCCTTTTGCGATGACGGCCCGCGCATTCATGGACTTCGCCACACATCCATGCTGGTCCTTGGGCACACTGGCCGCAGGCGCGCCGCGCCCGATGAACTTTACCGACAGCCAAGGCGGCAACACCTTTGATCGCGGTGCCAGCAGGGCCGGCGCCGATTGGGCATTTCTGAAAGTCTTGCGTGAGACATGGAAGGGCAAGCTGATTGTCAAAGGGGTGACATCCGCGGCAGATGCCAGCCGCATTCGCGGTCTGGGGGCAGATGCCATTTACGTTTCGAACCACGGGGCGCGCCAGTTGGACAGCGTGCCACCCGCGATCCGGCTGTTGCCGCTTATCCGCGCGGCTGTTGGTCCGGATTTCCCGCTGCTGTTCGACAGTGGTATTCGCAATGGCGAAGATGTCGTCAAGGCGCTGGCGCTTGGCGCTGATTTTGTCATGCTCGGGCGCCCTGCCCTGTTTGCATTGGGGGCCGAGGGAGCGCGGGGGCTGAACGCGCTTCTCATTTGCTTTGCGACAGATATCAGCGTCGTGATGGCGCAATTAGGGATCACCTCGATCCGCCAGCTTGGGCCGGACGTCATTTTTGACGACACTCCGCGCGACACTGTTGATCCGGAAACCAGAACACAGGCCAGCTTTCGGCTTGCCACCAAAACCTGATGGGGAACACATGAAATGACGGACCCAAAGACGATCAGAGGCGGTGCCTTGCTGGCCCGCGCCCTTAAGGACAAAGGGGTGCAGCATGTCTTCACCCTGGCAGGCGGCTTTTGCAATCCCGCACTTGAGGGGTTCATGGAATGTCAGATACCTGTCATCAATTCCCCCCATGAACAGATTGCGGGGCATCTGGCCGATGGTCACGCCCGCATCACCCGCAAACCCGTGGTTTGCCTTGTGGGGCCCGAAGGATTTGCCAACGCCGTGCCCGCCATGCTGGAAGCGGGGGGAGAGCGCAGTCCGGTCATTTTTGTCACCGGATCTTCAACGCTCAAACGTCAAGGTGCGGGCGGTTTCAAAGAGATCGACGATGTC
Organism: Sulfitobacter sp.; assembly: GCA_049680295.1. Lineage (GTDB taxonomy): Bacteria > Pseudomonadota > Alphaproteobacteria > Rhodobacterales > Rhodobacteraceae > JBAUHN01. Next base: position 304 of record JBAUHN010000273.1, on the reverse strand, counting down.
GCCATTGCGGCGCCCTTGGTCAAATACTCGGTCCAGATCACGGATGGTGAACGGATCAGCGAATTTGTGAACCGCGCATGGACCGCCGCAACAACCGGCTACCCCGGCCCTGTCCATATCTCGTTGCCTGTGGACATCATGTTCTCGTCCTTTGCGCCGGATGCGGGGCTGGATGAGCGCCCGTTCAACCGCGCGGCTCGCCCTGCCCCGCGTGCATGGCCTGACCCTGCCGCCTTGGCCGTGGTTCTGGAGAAGGTAAAACGGGCCGAGCGCCCCATAATCATCGGCGGGCATGGTGTCTGGT
>JBAUHN010000272.1:0-2125 GCA_049680295.1 Sulfitobacter sp. | reverse complement strand
GTATAGAGATCACCCGCAAATGTTGTGCGAATATCACTTTCTGTCGTCGAACTTTGCGCCACAGGGTATGTGCGCCGTTCAGGATAGAGTTGTGTGATAAACTTGTCGTCGCGCCGGACTGTCAAACTACCACGGTCAGCAAAGTAGTTAGGCCCTCGCACGCGTTCAACACCGTCAAAAGTAACGTCGAAACCAGAAATAGATATTTCACTTCCTGGCTTAACAAAAACAACCTCTTCGGTTTTCCAAACGCTCGACCCAATGAAACCGAACATAGCAACGGCCAAGCCGGCATGCGCCATGGACATTCCGTGCGAGGAACGCGGCAGGTTATGTATGCGTCGGCGTGTCTCTGCAAACGGTACTTCGAACAAACGAATACGCATCGCCCATTCCCGGACGGTTGCCGCGAAAAGCCATATAGCGAGCAATACTGAAAGATAACCAAGAACAGGACCACCTTCGGTCAAATACCAAACGGCCAACGTTGCTAGCACTGATAGAACCGCGACAAACCGCAGGCGCTGGAGGACGCCCGCTAAGTCTGCGCGCTTCCACGAAAGATATGGCCCAAGTCCCATTACGAAAACCAAGGGCAACATCAACGGTATGAATGCAGAATTGAAGAAGGGTGGCCCGACGGACAGTTTCTCTCCGCCCGTCAAAGCCTCGTAGAAAAGGGGATAAAGTGTACCGAACAATACCACACCGGTTGCTGTCGCAAGAATTAGGTTGTTGACCAGTAAACCCGCTTCGCGGCTGATCGGTTTGAACAATCCCCCCCCCTCCAACATCGGAGCGCGCCAAGCGAACAGCGCAAGCGAGCCACCGATAGAAACTGCGAGCAAGCCCAAAATATACATCCCGCGCTCCGGATCGACGGCAAATGCATGAACAGAAGTCAGCAAGCCTGATCTAACACTAAACGTTCCCAGAAGCGATAACGAGAAGGTCAAAATTGCGAGCAGAATTGTCCAACTTTTAAAGGCACCTATTTTTTCTGTAACGATCGCAGAATGCAGAAGCGCCGTACCCATGAGCCACGGCATGAAGCTCACGTTTTCGACCGGATCCCAGAACCACCAGCCACCCCAGCCAAGTTCATAATAAGCCCACCAAGAACCAAGCGCGATACCTGCGGTCAAACTCATCCACGCAGCAAGCGTCCAGGGGCGCACCCACCTTGCCCAAGCGGCGTCAACCCTTCCTTCAATCAGTGCGGCCACAGCAAACGAAAACACAATCGAAAAGCCGACATATCCAATATACAAAAGCGGAGGATGCATCGCCAAGCCAACATCTTGCAGCAATGGGTTCAGGTCTTGGCCATCCATCGGAGGCGGAAAAATTCGATCAAACGGATTTGAAGTGAACAACATGAAGGTGATGAAGCCTACGCTGATCCATGCCTGAACAGACAAGGTTCGCGCCTTCAACGTTTCAGGAATGTTGGCTCCAAAAACGGATACCGCGGCCCCAAAGACGGTCAAAATCAAAACCCACAGCAAAAGCGAGCCTTCATGGCTGCCCCATGTGCCCGCAACTTTGAACAGCATCGGTTTCAACGAATGCGAATTGTTAACAACGTTTTTGACGGTAAAGTCGCTGGTTACAAAAGCCTGCATCAATGCACCAAATCCGATTGCCACGAAAATCACCTGACCCAGGGAAGACCAGCGCGCGGATTGCATCCAAAGCACATTGCCACGACTAGCACCCCAAATAGGAAGCACGCTTTGAACAATCGCCATCGCAAGTGCTAATGCCAAAGCAAAGTGGCCGATTTCAGGTGTCATCAGGTTTTGCCTCTTGGTTAGCGTCCATTTTCCTTATCAAGCAAAAGGACGTGCTGTTAGGGGCTGGTTTGTCACCAAATGTATCAAGCGCCGTGACATTTCCTTACAATTCAGCGCCTGTCAAAGCCTTTACCCAGAGCTCGCACATCGCAATATCTAAGAGAGCAAATGGAAAGGGCTAAAAATGTCTAATAAGAAAATCTTGTTGTTGGGTGTCCTGATTTCAGCAGGCTTCACACTCCAAGCGTTCGCAGACACGGGGCACAAGCAAAACGATAACTCCGAAGCGGATACAACGGCCGAATCTTCGATGGTCGATACTCCCAAGA
>JBAUHN010000271.1:0-10646 GCA_049680295.1 Sulfitobacter sp. | reverse complement strand
ATATTTTTGCGATCAACAAGGTTGGCTTCTGCATAGTGGCTTCCCGCTCCCCAGACATCTGACTTACTCAAGCCAGAGCGGCTTCTTATGGCTTCTTGGAAACTCGTCCACTTAGATGCTTCTGATGCCGGATTTAACAGAACTACTAGATCACCAACAATTGGTTTCATAGTTGTTCCTAACGTATGGTCATTAACAGCAGCCATTACTTTTGGTTGCATAAAAGTCGCCAACATGTTTCCACCAAGGGAGTGGCCAAATACTAAATGCTTATCTGCAATGTAACTATCCGTATTCAACGTCAATTCATCCTTAATGCCATCTATAATTTCGCCAATGACAGGTTGAACTCCTTTTGCAAAGTTTTCGCTTTGTTTTTTTCTTGACCACAATGTTGGCGCAGCTAAAATGGTGTATATTCCGTTAAGAAAGGCGTTACTCTTCTTTCGATCAACCGGCTCGGGAAAAGTTCGGCCTCTCCAACCGACAAAAACACCGGTCAAGGATGCATTGCAATATCTGTTAAGTTTCACACACCTGGTGTTTAAGAAGCTTCTAGAGTAGGCGAGTAAAACTCGAAATTTTTGGACATCTGTATCTCCAATTTCAGAATCATGGCGCCATCCATGCACATATGTAATTACGTAATTTTGTGAGTTACGTTTTAGATTAGATTTTAAGGCGTTTAGTTGTTCATGGTTGAACAGCGAATTCGAGTTCTCACTCATTTCAATAAATGAAAGATTGAAGGTATCAGGTTCGCTAATTCGTTCTGCATTTGGCACTTGTGCCCATTGACTAGCTGTTGCTATTTTGTGCGTCTGGAAAGCGCATTGTGATTGATTATCGTTTATTGAATTGTTTTCAAAGTTATCAGAATTTAGCTCAATTTGACTACAGATTTTTGTATCAGATATGTTTGTTCTGTACATCTGATCAGTAACACAAGAACTGAGAGCAATTATCACAAACAAAAACGAGATTGACAATATTATCCATTTTTTCATTTGTATTAATCCTATCCAAATTTTCGATAATCATATTAGGTACAATTATTTGATAATGTAAATGCCAGGTTGTATTTCAATAAAATTGGGGCCGATAGCCTCGCTTTCGTTCAACGCCTAATACGAAAACGATGTTTGAAAGTGATTCTTATAGTGTTACGATGAAAGGCTTTGAGTGCGGGAATTTGGAGGTGATACATTGAGGTGGTACACCAAATTGAACTGCGCAATGATATGCTATATTTAGTATAATTAAATCAATTAGTTATTACTATTTACTTAGGATTGTCGCATAATCGCGCCGGGTGCACCAAAAATATCAATGACTTAAAGAATTTCGGAGTTGGTACAGATTTCTCTAGCAATCAAATAGCAATCAATTTTTATGAGCAGCAGTTCACTGGATTGCGACGGACTCTTCCAAATTTTGTGACCAGAGCCCTTAAAACTCCTCCAAAAATGAGTAGAATTCGTCCCAACAAACTGGAGACGGATTATGAAGCTTCAAGATTTACTGACGAACAAATCATTGCGATTATCAAAGAGCAGGAAGCTGGATTACCCCTAGCGAGAAAAAGCATGTCCCGCATTAATGTTCGGCCTCTTGCGGTCAGGCGCTACAATCCGTTTTTGTTGCTACTTAGCAGGCGCCAAAAAGTCTGAACCGCATCATTTTGGTAATCGGCTTCCTGTCGAATTTTTCTCAGTTCGCGGCGACTGATGGGGTTAGATGGTACAAAGAACTCGATCCCATCCGGTTGGCTCCTGACAGCGTCGTAAGGCAAAATACTGGCCCCAAAGCCTCGGCGCACAAAGGATAGGATTGCTGTTGTATTGCGTGCTTCAAGCGTGCTCTTCGCCAACAGCTCTTGGATCAACGGGTCATTTATTAGGCGACATAGTGGGTTTGCAATAAGAGGTTCATGCGCCAGCAAACTCCAATTAGATGGGCCACCAGAAGTCAAATGCGCGCGGTGTAGTGGTCCACCTTCTGCACAAACGATACCCAAATCGTCACTCTGTATTATCTCTCCGTCGGCTATTTCGCCTAGACGTGCAGAATATATCCCGATGTCTGCTTCATCTCTTTGCACCCGGCGGCGCACAGCCGTAGTATCAACATCGCTAATCTCTATGCGAACGTCATGGTGCATTGTCCGAAAGGTCTCGATCACGTTCGGCAGAAGCGATACAGTTGCTGAAGGTACGGCGGCAATGCGCACGATGCCAGCGGTTGAGACGACATGGCGTCGAATTGCTTGGGTGCTTTTGTCGAAAACGTCAGTAGCCCTTCGGCTTTCTTCGAGCACGAGTTGCCCTAAAGGGGTCAACCTACTTTTGCGATCAGTCTCAAAGAGCGGTGCGCCCAACTCATCAGTCAACTGTGCCAATGTCATGGATATTGCCGACGATGTACGATTCAGCTCACCTGCCGCCGCCGCGAGCGAACCCGTTTCAGCAACAACGCGAAAAACTCTCAGTACTTCCAATTTAATCGACATTCAGAAAACCTGTAATTTGGTTAAGAACTTCAAGAATGACTGAATTGTCGAAAGAAGTCTATATGGCCCAATTAAAACAGGAGAACATCATGACCGACCGCACCCAAATTTATATTGATGGCACATGGACGGATGGCGCATCTCAGATCGAGAACCGCAATCCATCTGATACCACTGATCTAATAGGACATTACGCCCAGGCAGATGCATCCATTCTAGACGAAGCCCTTGCAGCGGCACGACGTGCGCAACCAATTTGGTGGTCTGCCGGCATTCAAAAGCGCCATGATGTTCTGATGGCTATCGGCACAGAATTGATGGCCCGCGCGGAGGAAATTGGACGATTGCTCTCACGTGAAGAGGGCAAGCCGCTGCTTGAAGGAAAGGGCGAAGTATATCGCGCAGGTCAGTTTTTTACGTATTTCGCGGCCGAAGTGCTGCGCCAGCACGGTGATTTGGCCGAAAGTGTGCGTCCTGGAATTGAGATCGATGTGCGCCGTGAACCAGTTGGCGTGGTCGCAATTATCAGTCCGTGGAATTTCCCTATCGCGACACCTGCATGGAAAATTGCGCCCGCACTGGCATTTGGCAATGCGGTTGTCTGGAAACCTGCCAACGTCACACCAGCCAGTGCCGTCGCTTTGACCGAAATTATTGTGCGGCAGGACATTCCCAAGGGATTGTTCAATCTTGTCACCGGCCCTGGTCGGGACGTTGGTCAGCGCCTGGTTGAAAGCAATCAGATTGATGCGATCAGCTTTACTGGCTCTGTGCCTGTTGGGCGCGGCATTGCAGCTACGGCAATTACAAACATGACCAAAGTCCAGATGGAAATGGGGTCAAAAAACCCGCTTATTGTCATGGATGATGCTGATCTTGATCTGGCAGTGGCACACGCGGCCGGATCGGCCTTCGGCGGAACGGGCCAGAAATGCACTGCCGCTAGCCGTCTTATCGTGCATGCATCGGTTCATGATGCCTTTGTTGAGAAGCTGGTTGCGGCCGCCCAAGCCTTGAAAGTTGGTCATGCGCTTGAAAACGGAACCCAGATTGGTCCAGTCGTCAGTGAAGTCCAATTATCTCAGAACCTTGCTTATATTGATATCGGTAAATCCGAAGGTGCCGAACTGCTGTGCGGTGGCGATCGTTTAGAACGCGCGACCGACGGTTATTATATGGCACCTGCGGTATTTGCCAATACGCGCAATGACATGAAGATTAACCGCGAAGAAATGTTTGCGCCGGTTACTTGTGTGCAAAAAGCAAGCAGCTATTCAGAAGCGCTGGCGATTGCCAATGATACGCAATTTGGCCTAACGGCGGGCATCATGACGCGCTCATTGTCTCGCGCTAGTCATTTCCGCGCAAACATGCGTGCAGGCTGCGTCATGGTGAACCTGCCCACAGCGGGCACAGATTATCATGTACCCTTCGGTGGTCGTGGCGCATCCAGCTTTGGGCCGCGCGAACAGGGGTCTTATGCGGCTGAATTCTACACATCCGTCAAAACCGCCTATGTATTTGCCGGACAGCCAGAATGAGCTTTCTGATTGACGGTCTTCAATACGCCAACTGGTCGGAGAAGATTTTCCGCCAGATGCGCGCGGGCGGTGTGGATGCGGTTCACGTCACGATCACCTACCACGAGACGTTTCGCGAAACCGTTCTGATCATCGAGAAATGGAACCGTTGGTTTGAGCAATATCCCGATCTGATCTTTCAGGGCCGCACTGCTGAAGATGTTCAACTGGCCCGCGACACTGGGCGCACGGCGATCTTTTTTGGCTCGCAAAACCCGTCTTGCATCGAGGATGATATCGGGCTGGTCGAGGTCATGCACACACTCGGTTTGCGGTTTATGCAGCTGACCTACAACAACCAATCTTTGCTCGCGTCAGGGTGTTACGAAGATCATGACACAGGCCTGACCCGTATGGGCCGCGCCGTGGTTGCAGAGATGAACCGCGTTGGCATTGTGGTAGACATGAGCCATTCCGGCGAACGCTCTACATTTGAGGCCATTGAGCATTCAACTCGTCCGATCACCATCAGCCACGCCAACCCAGCGAGTTGGCACGCTGCGCTGCGCAACAAATCCGACGATCTGCTGAGCAGTTTGGGGCAAAGCGGCGGTTTTCTCGGGTTATCGATCTATCCGCATCACTTGAAAGGCGGCAGCGATTGTACGTTGCAATCATGGTGCGACATGGCAGCCTATGCGGTTGATCTTGTCGGTCCAACAGGCGTCGGAATCGGCACGGATCTATGTCAGGATCAGCCCGACAGTATCGTAGAATGGATGCGCGTTGGGCGTTGGACCAAGACCATAGATTACGGTGAAGGCAGCGTGAACAACGCAGGCTTTCCAACTATGCCAGATTGGTTTTACGACAATCGCGATTTCGCAAGCATCCGAGATGGATTGCGGGCAGCTGGGTTGGACCAAGCAACAACAGACGGCGTGATGGGAAGTAACTGGCACGCCTTTTTCGATCAAAGTTTCAATGCGCAAACCGCGCAACCAACTGAGTTAAACCGTGCTGCCGAATAATATACGGCACACCTATTTTCCTGGGAGGAATTCAAATGAGTAATGTAACAACGACAACGCCACTGCGGTCATCCGATAGGATCGACAAGGTACTTTTTGCAATTACGGGCGGTTTTATCGCTCTGTTCTGCGCCTATGCACTGTTCGATATTGCAGGGCTGTCTGCCCTTGTTGACGCCTGTTTCGGTTTTTCGGCACGTTATTTTGGCTTTTATTGGCAGCTTCTTCTACTTGCGACATTCCTGATCGGGCTAGTGTTGTGTGTCTTGCCTGGCAGCAAAACCGTTATGGGCGGCTTGGCCGTTCCGGAATTCAAAATGTTTAGTTGGGGCGCGATGATTATGTGCACCCTTCTTGCAGGGGGCGGCGTATTTTGGGCCGCCGGCGAGCCTATCGCACACTTCCTGTCGACCCCACCGGTTTTTGGTGATCTGTCGGATGATACCGCAGCGCGTGCAAATGCCGCTCTTGCACAAAGCTTTTTACACTGGGGATTTCTAGCGTGGGCGATCCTTGGCTCTCTGACAACAGTGATGTTGATGCACTACCACTATGATAAGGGACTGCCGTTGGCACCTCGCACTTTGCTATATCCAGTGTTCGGGGATCGTGCATTGCATGGGCCGATTGGTATTATTGCCGATGCGTCTTGTGTGATCGCAGTGGTCGCGGGCACTGTTGGCCCAATCGGCTTTCTCGGGTTGCAGATGTCTTATGGTTTGAATGCACTTACGGGTATTCCAGATAATTTCGAAACTCAAACCGTCGCTATAATGGCGCTTGTCGGAATTTACACAATTTCAGCGATCACGGGCTTGGCTAAGGGGATTCAGCTTTTGTCACGTATCAACGTAATACTTGCCATTGCCCTTTTGGTGTTCATGCTTGTCGCTGGTCCTACGACGGATATTTTTTCAGGCTTCTTCGGTGGTATGAAAATCTATCTGACGCACTTCTTTGACATGACGCTTTACCGTGGCGATGCTGGTGTGTTCGGCGATCCCGGCTGGTTGGGTTGGTGGACCGTTTTCTTCTGGGGCTGGTTCATGGGCTACGGACCTCTGATGGCGATCTTTATCGCACGCATCAGCCGTGGCCGCTCGATCCGTCAAATCATCATCATGCTGTCCATCGTCGCACCGATCATCACCAATTTCTGGTTCACGATCATCGGCGGGTCCGGCATTTTCTTCGAGATTGCACAGCCTGGAATCATCTCTGGTCCATTCGAGGGGTTTAATCTGCCCGCTGGCTTGCTGGCGATCACTCAAGCGATGCCTATGGGCTTTATCCTGTCGGTTCTATTTCTGGTGCTGACGATGTGTTTCGTTGCTACCACAAGCGATTCGATGAGCTATGTTATCGCCTCGACAATGAGTGATGGTGAGCCCAATGCAGGCCTGCGCGCTTTCTGGGGTATTGCCATGGGTATTATGGCGCTTATCCTGATCTCCACAGGTGCAGGAGGCATCGGTAAGCTGCAAAGCTTTATCGTGGTAACCGCAGTGCCGGTCTCACTCATTCTGCTACCTTCGCTTTGGGATGCTCTGCGCATTACATTGATGCTCGGGCGCGAAGCAAAGACAGCCAACGCCTGACGATACGGCGTGGCGGGTCTTGTTCCTGCCACGCCATTTTCTACCACGTCTTTGCAACTTGTCTGACTGGAGTACTTATGATGTCCCAATCTACTCATAATGCGACCTTACAAACCACGCCATTCCGCCGTCCTGCTGCCGAGGTAATGCGTCTTGAAAGGATGGGATGCAGTCATCCAACCCGCCTGTCATTCTTACGAATAATGCTGCGCCGGCTACACCGCGAAGACTGGAAAGTGGATCGCCCTGTTTGGGACGTTGATGCGACAGGCACTGGCTATGGCGTTTATCGCACACGGTGCGGTGACCGCACTTATTGCCTTGTGGCTTTTGCCCACGATCTGCCCGACGAAATGCGCTCCGACCGGGTTATCGCGACCGCTTGGGATGCGACATTCACCCTGTTTGACGGTGAGCCCACACAAGCAGATATTAATCGTTTGCGCGACAATGTTCCGCTGCAGGAAGCCGGGCGTATCACTGCGCGTGAACTAACGCTGGCACGCGCCAACCGTTCCGTTCGTCTTTTTCATCATGTGGTTGACGCCTTGTCGCAAGGCCGACAGCCGGACACAGCTGAAATTGCGGATATTGGATATCTGATGCGCACGACCGCTGTATACGGCTCAGGCAAATTTGGCGCTGCCGACCGGGTTGATATTGCTGATCGCCCTGAACTGGCAGCGCCTTTTCAGGTCGAAATGTTGACTGTCTGGCTCATTCGCGCGTTTACCGTCGATATCGCAGAACATATGGCGCAAGTTAAAGGCGGTGACCGCGCGGTGCGTCTGGATCGGGATCTGCGCCGCACCCTTGGTGTTGGCAACTCAACGGGCCTAGGAATGGCGCCTTTTCTTGTGCGTCACCCTGTCTTGCTGAACAATTGGATGATAGCCCGCGAGGAAGCTTTGGCACGGGTGCGCGCGCAATCAAGTGCAACAGTGTCTGGCATCGCCGGGATGCGTGTGGCCCTTGATGCTGCGATACAAAACGCTAGCGTGTGGACGTCAGAGCATCCAGTACAAGTGCCCAAACTGGCAGCGCTGCGCAATGATTTGAAAATGCTATCGAAGACCCTGACCGATTGGGATTTCACTCAACAATTTCCTTGGGATGCACTTTGGCGCTGGGGTGCCAATGCCCTGTCATTGGAAGGACAAGAGGCGTTGCTATCGATTTTGCTGGAACCCCACGGTGATCTCGTCGATGATCTAGCCGATTTCATGGGGGCGGATGAAGCTTCGTCTTTCCGCATCAACGGCGCGATGCGCGTGCACGAATTGAGCGCTATCTTGAAACAAAATTACGGCTGGGCGCTTTCAATCGACTTTAGGACCCCCGAAAACACCGCCCGCTTTTGGTATGTCTCAGAAGAAAAGCTTGAACCACGATTGGGCGAGCGGGCGAGCGAAGAGGGAGCCACATTGGAGCAACCTTTGTGCATTGCCCGCCTCGCAGCAGAGTTGGCCAAAACCTTGCTGGAACGCGATGACGATGAAACTGTTGCTGCTGTGCTGCTGGCGCATCCCGAACATCGGTTTGTGATCCGCCGGGTCCAAATTTCGCAGAACCATATTTTTGCAGAGGTGCGCGACAATTTGATCGCTGCGGATATGCTACCTATCGACCTTTTACGCTGCAAACTTTCGTTTTTTGGCGCAACGCGTTTTGACCCTCGTTCGGATCGCTGGGTTCGTATCAATCTGTTTCAAGGAGCTCCTTTTCCGGACGAGCTCGAACTTGAGGGTGCGCAATGACTTCCGTCCCACTTGATCAGACCCGCGGGGATTCGACGCCTTATATTAAAGACGGTCAGGCTGCTTCCCTGTCGATTAACGAAGCCGCAGCACTGTGTATGAAGGCCGCGCGCGGTGCCGGCATGAGTTGGGGGTTGGCCGAAGAAGCAGGGTTCGCTGCGGCGTGGCTGGTTCACCAGGGTATCGACGGAGCAAACCATCTATATGCCCATCTTGATGGGATAAAGGACCGAACTTGGGACGATCTGCGCCCATTGGTGACAGCGGGCGAGTGGCGCGCCGCGCCCGATCAAACCCTTTGCCCTATCGCTTTAGGGGCGACACTTTGCGATTATGTGGGGCTTGCCGAAGGAATTGTTGTCGATTCGTCGCTAAAGATTGGCAAGGTTGATCATCCCGTTCTGCTTATCCCATTCCTTTCTGAGATTGCGGTATCAAACGATATTCTATTTGAAATAGAGTGTCCTCCCGGAACGCTAAGGCTTGACGGCGGGCCCGATGCGCTTGCGACAGCTGCAGCGGCGCTTGATGGCCAACAGATGGCCATTACATTGACTGCACGATCCGGCAAACTACCAGCTGCTCAACGCTGTAAAGCACCCGAAATTTCGGCAGATACGATCGCTGAGCTCAACACGTTGGCGATGCGCACAACAGTTCCGTCATCAGAAAGCTCCCGCGCGGGTGCTGGATCAACAACAACCGATAACGATTAAAAAGGATACAACTATGACCCTGAACCGCCTGAACCCCGGCCCCCGAATGAGCGAAGCGGTTTGCATTGGTGACATCGCATTTCTTGCCGGACAGGTCCCCGATGATCTTGCGGCTGACATCACAGAACAGACCAAACAGGTTCTGGCAAATTTGGATTCTGTGGTCAAAGAGTTGGGCGCCCAGAAATCCGACATCGCGTCTATTCAAGTCTGGCTGGCCGATTTGGCGGATTTCCAAGGCATGAATGCCGTCTGGGATGCGTGGGTGGACCGTGATGCCCCGCCATCACGCGCAACTGGCGGCGTAGCATTGGCCCGCGCCGGCATGCGGGTAGAAATGATTGCAGTCGTGGCACTGCCAAAATCTTTTTGAATGTTTCCAAAGCAGGGTGGCGGTATCACGCTACCCCGCATCTTAAATGGATCGCATAATATTCGTGCAATCGTCAGTTCACGGTTTCAGGGAACAGCTCTGTTGAACTTTTCGGATAGGTTCTCCGGCAAAATCTAACCCAGCCGGTTAATGGGTTTCCATCAATGTAGAGAGTTTTGCGAGCCAAAAATGACGTTTGAATGGGAATTTCTGCACCGTTAAAACGGCCCTAAGCAGCCGCCCTCGTGGTCGGCGCAGTGAAAGTCTGTTCTGAGCCCAGATTGACAGTCTTGATGGTTTCAATGAATGTCTGCTTTTATAAACTACGGAAACCAGTATGGCTCTCCCCGAAAAAATGTGCGGCGTTGTTTTGAATGGTCACGGTGGCCCCGAAATGCTTGAGTGGCGCGATGATTTACCTGTTCCAACTCCTGATAAGGACGATGTAGTTGTTCGCGTCAAAGCCGCAGGCGTAAACAACACGGACATCAATACGCGAACCGCTTGGTATTCTAAAGGCGAGGCAGAAGCTGATGATGCGTCGTGGTCCGGGACACCGCTCACATTTCCGCGCATTCAAGGTGCAGATGTTTGCGGCGAGATCGTGGCTGTCGGCTCAGCAATCGACACCGCTCGATTAGGCGAACGTGTCTTGATTGAACCGTGTATCCGCAAGGCGAATGGAGCTCGACTTGAGACGCCTTGGTATTTTGGTTCCGAATGTGATGGTGGATTTGCACAGTACACGCGGGTTGCTTCACGCCACGCCCATGCGATCACTTGCGACCTAACAGATATAGAATTGGCGTCATTTCCGTGCTCCTACTCTACAGCCGAAAATATGTTAACGCGCGCCAATGTCAGCAAGGGAGAAACTGTTTTGGTTACAGGCGCTTCCGGTGGCGTCGGTTCGGCTGCTGTTCAATTGGCTCAAGCGCGCGGGGCAAAGGTCATTGCAATCACAAGCGCTTCAAAAGCCAAAACACTCTTAGAACTTGGTGCGATAAAAACAGTTGATCGTGGCGATGATCTTGTCGCCGAGATTGGTGCAAATAGTGTTGATGTCGTCATTGATTTGGTAGCTGGCCCGAAGTGGCCATCATTGCTTAACGTGTTGCGCCCTGGAGGGCGCTATGCAGTTG
>JBAUHN010000270.1:0-7291 GCA_049680295.1 Sulfitobacter sp. | reverse complement strand
GGCTTTGGTTGGGATTACGCAGCATCCTCCTATTTCTATTCCTACGTCATCGCTTATGACGCTACCAAATTCGGTGACAATCCACCAACCGGCATGGCTGATTTCTTTGACGTCGACAAATTCCCCGGCAAGCGCGCCATGTACAAATGGGGCGTTGGGGTCTGGGAAGCGTTACTGATGGGGGATGGCGTGGCAAAGGCGGATCTTTACCCGCTGGATATCGCCCGGGCGCATGACAAGTTGCGCGCTTTCAAAGACAATGTCGTGGCTTTCTGGGGCGGCGGCGCTGAAAGCCAGTCGTTGATGCTGGACGGCGAAGCCTCGATGGCATTGATCTGGTCTACGCGCGCTAAATTGCTGGAAGAAGACAGCGAAGGCGACATCAAATTCATCTGGGTTGATGGGTTGCTTGCGCCGGGGTCAATGGCCGTGCTCAAGGGCAATCCGGGTGGTGCCGAAAACGCCATGAACTTCATTGCCTCCGCGCAGGACCCTGCACGCCAGATTGCCTTGTTCGACATTCTGTCAAATGGCCCGGCAAACCCGGCTGCTGACGCGCTTGTTCCAGACGACCGCAAGCGGTTTAACCCGGTTGATCCGAAAAACTTTGCCGTTCAAATTCCCCTGGATATGGAATGGTATGAGGCCAACTATGGGGCAGCGTTAGACGAATATCTAGGTATCGTCTCCGCTTAAACCTCTGGGCATCGCCGCTGCCGCCTCCCTGGTTGGCGGTGCCCATTTTGACCCGATCAAGGACTTTCATGCTTCGCATTCCCAAATCCGTCATTCTTCTGGGCCCGCTCTTGTTGTTTTTGGGACTGACGTATATTGCGCCGATTCTTGGGATCGTCAGCTGGAGCTTTACTCTGCCCGAAGTGGGGATCGCACAGTATCAAACGGCCCTGAGTGATCCGCTGATATTGTCAGTGTTTTGGCGCACGCTGCGCATCTGCATCATGGTCACAGTCCTCAGTGTTGTTACCGGATATATGATCGCTTTGCTTTGGGTGCGGGGCGGCCCACTGGCGCGGCTTTTATGCGAATTGTGCATCATCATACCGTTCTGGATATCGGTCCTGACCCGTGCTTTTGGCTGGCTTGCATTGTTGTCAAATCGCGGTCTGATCAACAGCTGGCTGCAATCTATAGGCCTGCTGGACGGCCCGCTGGCACTGGTGCGAAATGAGATTGGCGTCGTCATCGGAATGGTCCATTTTCTGATCCCTTTTGCCGTCTTTCCAATTGCCACCGCGATGCGAAATGCCGATGAACGCGCCGTGATGGCGGCGCGTGGCATGGGGGCAGGGCGCACTCGGATATTCTGGCAGGTTTTTGTGCCGATGACGGCATCTGGCATCCTTGGCGGTGCATTGCTGGTCTTTGTGTTTTCCATTGGGTTCTTTGTGACACCGGCCATCCTTGGCGGCGGGCGCAGCGTCATGATAGCCGAGCTGATTTACTTGCGCATCTTTCAAAGCCCAAACTGGGGGTTAGCCGCCGCGATCAGCGTGGTTTTGATGGTTTCCATTGCCGGACTATTGGCACTGCTGTTGCGCCAATTTCAGCCGGGGAGACACAAATGACCACGTTGCGCCCCGGCCTGCTGGCCGCCATTCTTGCCGCATTGGTCGCCATTTTCTTGATGATGCCATTGCTGGCGGTCGTGCCGGTGTCTTTCACGCCAAAGCGGTTCCTGTCGGTTCCCACGGATGAATGGTCTTTGCGCCATTACCGAACCTTGATCGAGAACCCGACATGGCTAAACGGAATCTGGCTTTCGGTCCGCGTCGGGTTTCTGAGTGCTGTGTTGTCCACGTTTTTGGGGCTGCTGTTTGCGCTTGGTATTTGGATGTTGCGGCCCCGTTTTACCGGGATTTTAATGGGCATCGCGTTGCTGCCGATGGTCGCCCCGCCGGTCGTATCGGCGTTGACGCTTTACTTTTTCCTGATAACCCTCAGCCAGTACAATGATGTGATTGCCTATGATACGATGACAGGTGTTGTACTGGCGCACTCGGTGATGATCGCGCCTTTTGCCGTTGTATTGATCTCTGTTTCGCTGTCACAAGTTGACAGGCGCATTGATCTGGCGGCCCGTGCCATGGGGGCCAGTCTTGCGACCCGGATCACTAAGGTCATTCTGCCAAACATCCGCTTTGGTTTGATCGTCTCATTTTTCCTGACCTTTGTTTTGTCTTGGGAGGAGATTGCCGTCACCATCTTTATCACCTCGGTCGATGCCGTGACGCTGCCCCGCCTGATGTGGATGGGGCTGCGCGACAACATTGATCCGGCAATTGCGGCGATTTCCGTTGTCCTGATTGTCATTGTCGCATCGATAGCAATCACCAGATCGCTCTTTGCAGGTCTTGTCGCCATGCGCCGTTAACTTGAAACGCGCTGTCTGATGTATGCGCTTGCGTGGCGGTTGTCGTGCGCTTTTACACCGACGCGGCCGGAGGCAGGAAGCGGCAGGATTAATGGGTCCTGACCCTAAGTTACCGCGAAGGAGACGTTACCCATCCTTGAACCCTTCCAGAACGTTGACAGTGTTTACGCCCACCGCCTCGATCGCATGGCCACCTTCTTTACAGAACAGGGTTGGCCCTTTCATCCGTCCGATCCGGCGGCCTGCATCGGTGAAATCGTCGCTTTCCAGCTTAAAAAAGCAGATCGGGTCGTCCTTATTTGCATCTACTCCAAGGGATACGACAAGCGCCTCCGCGCCCCAAGCCGTGATTCTACGCAATGGCATCATCAAGCGACTGTACCCAAGCCCCTTACCCCGTCCCGGCGGTCATTGGCATCCGGTGCTGCGATGTCAGTCAGTTTTTTGTTCGCGCAAACGGTTAAGTACGTATTCAACCCGCGATGGCCGTTCAAAGGGAGCGACAGAGAAACCGTAAAGCGAACCGCTCTGACCTCGTTCCAAGTGCTGGTGCTTTGTGGCCGCTATGTGGGACGGAGTGACCTTTCGTTGTTTCTGCGCCAATGCCTGCTTCCAGAATTCGAGCATGTCACAAGCTGTAAATTTTGGCGTGCTCTGCGGGGTCTGCTGTCACGAGATCAAGGTTGTGATTTGGTCCCATTGGTTCCGTGTCACGGCTTCCTTTTCAGCTATTAGCCAATAAGTTTCGTGATGATCCAATGTATCGTCGCTGAGTTTCTCCAAACGACCTGCGGCAAGGTCGGCCGCGCATAAAGGCAAAGACCCGACGACGACACCCAAACCCGCGCGCGCAGCACCCAGAGCGGAAAGGAATGTATCGAACCGGTAACCGGGAACCGGTGTTGTCGACGTATTGTATTGCTTGATCCAGTCATTCCATCCGGGGCGCGATCCGGAACACGCGATGCGCGGCCAGTTTTCCCAATGGTCTTTACGGCGCGCCAGTTCCGGTGCGGCCATGACCGCCATTTGTTCGTCATAGAGTGGCAACTTGTAGGCACTTGCCCAAGATCCGGAACCATAGCGAATGCCGATGACGTCGTTTTTTGGTGGATCATACGCGCCCACCACCATAGTTTGGATTGACAGTTCCCCGCCCGCAATGTCGCAAAACTGACTTAAGCGCGCTTGCAACCATAGATCGATCACTGATTGGCTTGCAGAAATCGTCAGCTT
The DNA here is from genome assembly GCA_049680295.1 of Sulfitobacter sp. Lineage (GTDB taxonomy): Bacteria > Pseudomonadota > Alphaproteobacteria > Rhodobacterales > Rhodobacteraceae > JBAUHN01. The sequence continues at coordinate 3,663 of JBAUHN010000270.1, read as the reverse complement.
TTTGCGCCCTGCGCCAAAAAGTGCCTCGGAACTGTCGCGCATCGCGCCAAGGGCAGATTGTACATGGGGTAGCCACGCTTCGCCATCGGTCGTGAGGGCGATGGACCGCGCCTGCCGCACGAATAACGCCGTACCCAACCGTTGCTCCAACTGCCCGATCCGTTGACTGATCGCGGGCTGTGTGAGGCCTGTTTCCACAGCCGCAGCGGTAAAGCTACCGCAGCGCGCCGCTGCTTCGAATGCGCGGATCCATTCAAGTGGTGGAAGTTTGAATTGACTTTTTTCCATTAGAAATACCAATGCTCAGTAAGATAATTACTGATTTGCAATTATACATTAACACGGCCAGCTTGTCGCATGAATTCATCTTCCCGAAAGGCACGACATGGCTTTTGTAAGTATAGATCCCGCCGGGCATTTTCTAACTCTGTCGACACAAAATGGCGATCTGAGGTTTCACGCGATCTGGCTGCGTGATAATGCCCCTGATCCCGAAACCCGCGCGTTGGGCAACGGACAGCGCTTGATCGCGCTGCGTGATATTCCAGCCGATACTCATATCCTGGACGCGAACCTTGCAGGGAACCTCTTGACAGTGACCTTCGCGCCAGAGGGCAAGTCTGTGCCTTATGATGTCGGCTGGCTCGAAGAGCATGCCTATGACGGGCAGGGCGCGCGCCAGCGTGGTTGGACCAGTGACGCGATCAAAACCTGGGACGCCGGCCTGAACGATGACGTCCCGACAGGCGATTTCACAGCGCTGGACGCAGGCGGCGGGGCCTTGCGCGACTGGCTGGGAAAGGTAACGCGCTATGGGTTCGGCAAAGTGATCGGCGGCCCTGTCGAGGACGGCGCGTTGTTTCGTATTGTTGATTGGTTCGGACATGTGCGCGACACAAATTACGGCCGCAAATTCGAGGTGCGTACACAGGTCAACCCGACCAATCTGGCGTTCACAGGCCTTGGCCTGCAGGCGCACACAGATAATCCCTACCGCGATCCGGTACCGACCCTTCAAGTGCTGTACTGTCTCGAAAGCACGGCAGCAGGGGGCGAAAACATGGTTGTTGACGGCTTTGCCGCCGCTTTGCGCTTGCGCGATGAAAACGAAGATTATTTTAACGTACTGGCCAATCATTGTGCACGCTTTGAATATGCAGGCGAAGCAGGTGTTTGTCTGACGTCGCGCCGCCCGATGATCGAACTGGCCCCTGATGGCGAATTGATCGGCCTGCGCTTTAATAACCGATCCATGGCTGCCGTGACCGATGTGCCATTCGACAAAATGCCAACCTATTACGCGGCTTACCGCCGCTTGGGCGAAATCATCGACGACGCAGCGATGGAAGTTACGTTTCGTCTCGAACCCGGTGAAGCCTTTATTGTGGACAACACCCGCGTTTTGCATGCGCGTAAAGGATATGCAGGGGCAGGCACGCGCTGGTTTCAAGGATGTTATGCCGACAAAGACGGGTTGCGATCCACCTATGACGCCATGCAGCGCGAAACAGCAATGGAGGCCGCAGAATGAGGGCTGTTGACCTAACCAACGACACCATTGTGGATTTTCTTGGCTCGATCTTCGAAAGACGCGGCGGCGAGGAGTATCTGGGCGAACCTGTGACCATGGGCCAGCACATGCTGCAAGGGGCCACCATCGCGCAGCAGAACAACCAGCCTGAGGAAATTATTATCGGCGCGTTGCTGCACGACATTGGCCATTTCACCAGCGAATTTGGCACCTTTTCGATGGAGGATACCGAAGACCGCCATCACGAGGATGCGGGTGCCGAGGTGCTGGAGCGGTTTTTTCCCCGTATCGTAACGGATTGTGCCCGTTATCACGTTGCTGCCAAACGCTATCTTTGTGCAACCAAACCTGAATATTTCAACCGCCTGTCGGAGGCTTCGGTGCATTCGCTTAGTTTGCAGGGCGGACCGATGACTGCGGACGAAGTCGCCGCATTTGAAAAAATCCCGAACGTCGAACAAATAGTCGCGGTGCGTTATCTTGATGACGCAGGCAAGCGTCCGAACATGGAAACACCAGATTTCTGGCATTTTGCCCCGATGGTTCAGCGGCTGGTTGATCGCCATGCGGAAAACTCTGCACCATCATAGCTGGCCCGGGGACTTCCGCACCCTTATCCAAGGGTTGCCTTAACTCTGGAATTTGGTTCGATAAACTTTGAACGTCCCGGTCTTACCCCTGTTCTGATAAAAAATGAACCTCAAGGTGGGTAACAAACTCTCCTTTTGGGAGCAGATACAAATCTTGTCGTTTGACGCAGTGGCAAACCCTATTCAAAACCCGCAAGGTTTTTGAGGGTTGTCGCCTCTATCGTGATAGCAGACAGCCGGAAACGAGGGCTTTGACAGGGCATTCGCTGTGGCGTCCGCAAATCCATATGGCGGCACGAAATACCAAAAGGCCTGTATTGAACCAAGTCGCGCATAACCCGACATCAAAGTCGTTTGCCAAGCCGTTGCAACCATCCATGCACAACAGTGGTCCGATGACGTCGGCAAGGCAGCTTGAAAAACCTTCACAGATCGGGTGTGCCATCGCGGATAAATAGAGCGCCCAAAATGGGATCGCCCGTAAGACACTATCCAAACAAAACCAAACACATGATGCTGCCGACAATCAGCAAACAGCCCATGACCTCGGCCCGGTTTATGACTTCTTTGAAGATCAAAATGCTGGACCCGAAACTGAAAAGCATCTCAACCTGCGCCAATACTTTGACCAATGCTGCCTGTTGCAGAGTAAAGGCAGTAAACCAGCCAAAGGTCGCCGTAGCGCCGACAAAACCGACCAGCAAAGCGGGCTTCCATGCGTTGCGGATACGGATGATTTCGCGGCGGTCCTTTGCGATCATGAACAGCCCCATCAGGACGGTCTGGAAGGTAATGCCAATCACCAGAGTGGTCGCGGCCTGCACCAAAAAGACCTCGGATATGACACTGCGTGCGGCAGTCTGAAAACCGATTGCCGCCAGCCCGAACAGGGTGCCCGCACTTAGGCCGATCAAGGCGGTTTTGCTAAAAACCGAAGTGATCAAAGATCGCGGTGTGATTTTGGTTTGTGCGACCGAAATCAACATCACGCCAAAGACCGCAATGACAATCGCGGCAATCGCCCCAATGCTGAATTGCGCGCCGAACAAAACAAACGCGAAGATGGCCGTCTGCATCGGCTCGGTGCGTGAATAGGCGTTGCCTACCGCGAAATTGCGCAGCGAGAACAAATGCACTAGCAAAAACGTCGCTGCAATTTGCGCAACCGCCCCGATCATCATCCAAACGGCGAAATACGCGGATAATTGCGGCAGGTCATAGCCAATGCCCCATATCAGGATTGACCAATAAAGCGCCGCGAAGGGCACTCCGAAGCCAAAACGCACGAACGTGGCGCCGGTTGTTCCCATCACACCTTTGAGGTGCTTTTGCAGCGATGATCGCAGGTTTTGCAAAAATGCTGCGCAAATTGTGATCGGTATCCAAAGTTCCATTGAGTTAAGGGGGCCTTCTTATGCTTAACTGGATGCCAAAAACTGGCGCTGACGTCCTAGTGCGGCAAAGACCGCGAAGTGACCAGACCCTTTGGCGCGTTTATCCAACCCGATAAGATGTCGAAGTAGGCCACGATCAGGCTTGGCG
>JBAUHN010000269.1:0-9037 GCA_049680295.1 Sulfitobacter sp. | reverse complement strand
CAGAACGCCTATTCCTTTTTGCCCAACTGGTTGCACCCAAGATGAAACAGTTCATTACCAAAAATGCAGCCTCGGGCGCGTTGAAAGTCGCGGTAGACGACACACAAAGGTTTCGTGACACTGTGCGACTATTGGTTGCAACGGCCACGACAGACGAATTGCAATTGGCCTTTGGCGGGGGTTTACCAGCCGAAGGTCAGGACGGCGGTGTTCGACAATTCGAACAGTTAGGTCAAAAAATATGCGCAATCTGGCAGGAAATGAAAAACAACAATGCCGATTGCACCTTTTGAACAATATTCTGGCCGCAAGTCGTGGGCTCGGTTTCCTGCGAAATACTTGCGAAGGGTAACCGTGGATGGCACACTCATTTTGCTATCGCGTCGCTGAAAATCCAGCGGTGTGACAGCGTCAAAGTTTTGAAAGGTTCGATTGTGGAAAAGACTATGTTCGAAAAATATGGCGGGTTTTCCACCGTCAGTCGGATCGTGATGTCGCTTTACGACACCCTGTTGGATGATGACGATATTGGACCATTTTTTGAAGATGTGGACCTTGCCAAGCTGATTGATCACCAGACTAAATTCGTGGCATCCTTGATGGATGGGCCTGCCTCATTTTCAGATGATCATCTGGCGCGGGCGCATCGGCATCTTGTTATTAATGATATGCATTTTGACCGATTGAAGGCACTGGTTGACCAAACTCTGGCAGAGTTCTCGTTGGCGCGCGAAGACATTGATATCGTTTTAAACGCCTTCGAAAAACGGCGCTCAATCCTTGTGGGGCAGCAAGATGTCGATTGAGGCGATCAACGAGCAGTTATTGCGTGCTATCGGCGTTGGTGTTGCGTTGATTGACCTGAAAACGCTGAAGCTGAAGTTTCGCAATGACACATTTGTGGAATGGTTTGGGCCAGCCGACGCAAGCCTGAAACTGGCGGATCTGTTCCCGACCCTGGATATTGATGCGCTGAGCAATGCGCTGGCTGCTGACGGGCGGCATACGACCGAGGCGTCGTTTAAGATCCGGCGCCGCACCATGACCGTCGCGATGGAGTTCAATCACGCCATCGACGCGGGCGAAAAAATCGCCATTCTGGTGTGCCAGAATATCACCCGCATCAAAGAACTGGAATCCATGATCGACAGCTATTCGATGATGGTCGAACGCAACACTCGCGAGATAAAGCGCGAAAAAGAGCAGGTTGAAAAGCTGCTTTTGAACATCATGCCGCGCACCGCCTATGAAGAATACAAATCCTCCGGGATCGTCGCCCCGCGGGTGTTCGAACCTGTGTCCGTTCTGGCGCTGAAATTCGTGAACTTTGAAGAATTGCTGGAGGCCAATGATCCCAGCGTTATCGTCAGCGAACTGAATGATATTTACGGCGCATTCGACCGAATAGGAGAGCAATTTTCCTGCGAGCGTATCCGCACTAACGGTGATAATTACATCGCTGTTGCTGGTGTACCTGATCCAGCGATTGACCATGCAACGGCCATTGCCAATGCCAGCGTCCGCTTTTTGCGCTATTTGAACCAGCGCAACACCAGCCATCCAATTAAGTGGCACGCAAGGATCGGCATTGCATCCGGGTCTGTTATCGGGTCGGTCGTGGGGGTGCAGAAATACATCTACGATGTCTTTGGCCCGGCGGTAATCCGAGCATTGGAATTGCGCCGCGTTGCAGATGCGATGACGATTGCCGCAGACCCGTCCATTGCCGAAGCATTGGACGGGCAGTTTGCGCTGACCGAACTGGAAAGCCAGCACCCCAACGGTGGCCATGCAAAAGCAGCACTTAGCGTTTCTGCGTTACCTGAGGGTGCGGCAGCAGGCACATCACAACAACAATTGTAAGGATTGCTAACAGGTGCGCGCGCTTGATCCTCTTTTGCTGGATGCTTTGGCCGGTCTGAACGATGCAGTTGTTCTTTTCGACCGGGACGCCCATCTTTTGGTGGCAAATGCCGCGTTTCATGATGTCAACGCGCCGCTTCGGAATTTCCTTACTCCCGGCACCTCGTGGGATATTTTCCTGCGCGAGGCAGAGATGCAAGGCGCGCTGACATCCGACGCCTGCCGAACACTTGGTGTTTTTGAGGCCGACCTTTTACAGCATGACCAAGACGTGCATCATCTGACGTTTCAAAAAGACACTGGCAAAAGCTTTCGCATCCGCATGAACGCCACGTCCGAGGGTGGGTTCATGCTGACGCAATCCCCGGTCGAGGCATCCGCCAATCGCACCGAAGCCGAGCGTGAGGTTGAGGTTTTGCTAAGCAAAGTGCTTGAAGCCTGCCCCGCCTGTTTGACGATGTCGCGTATTGGCGACGGGCAGATCATCTATCGGTCCCCCGCCGCCACCACCCTGCTGGGGGCGTCCAAAAGCAGTTTTTCCCACTTTGCAAAACGCGAAGAACGCGCTGATTTCATCACCGCTCTTTTGCCCGATGCGCGGGTTGATGACATGCGCGTCACGGGCCTGAGGGCCGACGGTACAGAGTTCCCTTCGGGCATCTCCGCCCGCCTGATCGACTACCGTGGCGAAGATGTGATCGTCTCCAATATGGAGGACCTGACGGGCATTTTTGCTGTTCAGGCCGAATTGGCGCAACAGCGCAGCCAGGTGTTTCAGGCGGAAAAAATGTCCGCATTGGGAGAGCTTCTGGCCGGGGTTGCACATGAATTGAACAATCCACTGTCGATCATTGTAGGAAACACAGAAATATTGCGCGAAGATCTGGAAGGGACAGATCAGGAAACCAGAATAGACAAGCTAAGCAATGCGGCCGAACGCTGCGTGAAAATAGTGCGGTCGTTTTTGGCAATGGCGCGGCAGGAACCGCTGAACCCCAAATCCACATCAGTGCAAAGCATTGCCGATGTGGCATTGGATGCAGTGGGGTCATTGGCGCGCACCGCCGGCATTTCAATCAGATCGGATGTCTCTGACAATTTGCCTGAACTGATGGTCGACGACGTGCAGATCGCGCAGGTTTTGATAAACCTATTGACCAATGCAATCCACGCCATCGAAGGCAGTGACGTCGGCGACACAATCACATTGACCGGGTTTCAGGAACCTAAAACCAACATGGTCTGCATCACTGTTTCAGACAACGGCCCCGGAGTTGATGACGCCATCGTCACGCGTATTTTTGATCCGTTGTTCACAACAAAGCCCGTGGGCAAAGGAACCGGTGTCGGGCTTTCGCTGTGCCACCGGGTCATCGTCGCCCATGGCGGAACGATCCGCTATGAACCCAGCAGTCTAAACGGCGCTGTCTTTGTCATTCAATTGCCGTCGCGCAGCGCCTGATCGCAAACAAGCATCAGGTGATCACGTCAGGTTTCGTGCGTCCGATCATCATCTGCATGTCACAAATTGCCTGCGCCGCACATCTGACCTGTTGCAAAGCCAGTTGCGTGTCCAATCCGATATCGCCCCCCCGTCCGGAATATTGTTCAAGATACAAACGCAGCGTGGCGCCTTGGGTGCCGGTGCCGGACAGCCGGAATACGGCGCGTCCACCGCCCTGAAACGCGATGCGAACGCCCTGGTTTTCGCTAAGTGATCCATCAACCGGATCGTGATAGGAAAATTCATCCGCCGAAGTGACACGCAGGCCTTCATGGATTTGACCTGTTAGATCGGCCAATTTCGCGCGCAAGGACTCCATCAACTGGTTTGCTTTTTCTGATGGCACATCTTCGTAATCATAGCGCGAATAATAGTCGCGCCCAAAGCTTTGCCAATGCTCTGTCACGATGTCGGCGACTGATTGTTTGCGCACCGCAAGGATGTTCAGCCATAGTAAAACGGCCCATAACCCGTCTTTTTCACGCACATGGTTTGACCCGGTCCCGGCACTTTCCTCGCCGCAAATTGTGACTTTCCCGGCATCCAGAAGATTGCCAAAGAATTTCCAGCCGGTCGGTGTTTCATAGGCACCGATCCCAAGTTTTTCCGCAACTCTGTCGCTGGCAGCACTGGTCGGCATCGACCGCGCGATCCCGGCAAGACCGTCTTTATAGGCGGGTGCAAGATGCGCGTTTGCGCAAAGCACAGCAAGGCTGTCAGAGGGTGTGACATAGGCACCTCGACCCACGATCATATTGCGGTCACCATCGCCATCAGACGCGGCCCCCAGATCAGGTGCGCTGTCAGACATCATCAAATCCACCAACGGTTTTGCCCAAATCGGGTTCGGGTCGGGGTGGCCTTTGCCAAAATCCTCAAGCGGGACACCGTTGATCACCGTGCCTGCAGCGGCACCCAGTGTCTTTTCCAGTATCGCTGTTGCATAGGGGCCGGTCACCGCATGCATGGCATCGAACCGCATCGTAAACCCGTTCGCAAACAAGGCACGGATCGCATCGAAATCAAACAGCGTTTCCATCAACGTCTGATAGTTTTCAACCGGGTCAACGACGGTGATTGTCATGTCACCCTGCTGGCTGACTGCAGGCTGGCCCAGATCAATATCATCGGCATCGGTGATCTTGTACTGGCTGATCGCCTCGGTCGCCTTGAAAATCCGGGCAGTCAGTTTCTCAGGCGCGGGGCCGCCGTTTTCGGCGTTGAACTTGACGCCGAAATCTTCGTCTATGCCGCCGGGATTGTGGCTGGCAGACAGGATAAAGCCACCATCCGCCTTGTTCAGCCGGATCAGATGCGACGCGGCGGGCGTTGACAAAATGCCGTCCTGTCCGACGATCACCGATCTTGCCCCGTTTGCGGCGGCCATTTTCAGGATCGTTTGAATGGCCTGTCTGTTGAAATACCGCCCGTCGCCGCCAACAACGAAACTTTTGCCGGACCCACCGCCGATGGCATCAAACGTCGCCTGAATGAAATTCTCAAGATAGTGCGGTTCCATAAAGACGCGGGTTTTTTTGCGCAGGCCAGAGGTGCCGGGCATTTGCCCTGCAATCGGGGTGGTGCTGATAATCTCAGTCTTCATTTGAATGTCCCTCCTTTAAAATTGCGCGGCCTGCGTCGCGCATCATGGTGGCAATCAGATCCAGTCGCGCGTCATTGGGCAGGTCTTCTATTGCGACGTCATATTTGCGACGCCAGTTTGGATGTTGGTCAATTGTGCCGGGCAAATTCTGCGCCTCTGTGGCGCCTAGCACGTCATCAAGCTGAACCGCGACCAGCCCGGCGTTTGATTGCGCCAGAATGCTGTGGACACTAGTTTGAAAATCGGCCCTGGGCATGAACGCGGCCACGTCTTCTGCGCGTCGATGTTGCAAGTCGGCGGCGGTCTGCGCGTCAATCCACGATAATTTGTGCCACCATTCGATGTCGCGACCGACCTCATAGCCGCGCACCGTCGGGGTGTCATGTGTTGCAAAGCACGACAGCACCTGACCGGGGCCTTGGCCGGGATTGCTAAGCGCGCCATGGTCGTCTTTTTCGTATTGCAGAACCGAATAGCCATAAAATCCGTTGTCGCGCATGGTGTCGCGAAATCCGTTTGGCACAAGCCCCAGATCTTCGCCAATGACAACACAGTTATGACGCTCGGCCTCGATCTTGATGACGGCCAAAAGCGCCTCGAAGTTTTGCTGGATGTAGCCGCCGGGGCTGCCATCGTCCGGAATCCAGAAACTGCGGTTCAGCCCAAGCACATGATCTATGCGGATGATCCCGGCAAAGCGCATGGTCTGGGCCAGAATGCGGCGCAATGGCGCGTAGCGCTGCGCCTTGAGTTTTCGCGGCGCGAAGGCCGCAAGATCCCAGTTTTGACCTTCGGGGCTAAGCTGATCTGGCGGTGCGCCGATGGACACACCCTTGGCAATTGACGATTGCTCACACCAGCTTTCGGCGCCATCGCGGCGCGGGCCGACAGCAAGATCAAGGTACAGACCGAATGGCATTCCGGCAGATCTGGCCGCGTTCTGTGCGGCGCCCAATTGCACATTTGCGACCCATTGCAACCACATGTGAAATTCGAGCCGGGCTTTTGACGGGGCTTTGGTTTTCGCGGGCCATTTCCGCCAGTCGGTACCGTATGTTTCACACAGCACCTCAAACTGTGCAAAACGGGTCAGTTGCGCGGCACCCTTATTCCTGAATGCGTCGAAATCCGATTTTTTCTCGGGCGGCGCTGTTTTCTGGAAGACTGCAAAAAGCGCCTCCAACGCCGCATTATGCGTGCGTTTGTGGTCGCCATATTGCACCGTGGCTGCCTGCCTGAGGGCAGTCAATTCAACCATATCAACGCTGTGATCCAGGCCCGGAATGGCATCCAGCGCAATGTATGCCGTGTTCAGAAACCCGCGATGCGATGGCGAATAGGGGCTGATCGCATCCAGATCGCTGTAGCCCATATTATGCAGTGGGTTAATGCCCAGAAACGCGGCACCCTGTGCGCCGGCGATGGCTGCAATATCGCCAAGATCCGCAAAATCGCCCAATCCTGCGTTGCGCGATGACGACAGGCCATATAGCGCGAAATTCAAACCCCACATACGGTCCAACCCTGTCAGCGCCTCAATCAAGGGCAGCCGGCGGGGCGCCACCAAAACAGTCACAACCTCGGTGCGGTCCGGCGTCGTTGCTGTCAGCTCATAGATGCCTGACGGCAAAGACGGCAACGTGATGTGGTCCCCTGGCCCGCCTTCAGCGATGATCGCTGCATCCCCGTCCGGGCGCAGGTGCCACACAGCGCCCAGTCCGAAACTCTGCGGCGTCTCGATGCCGCTTTCGACAATGACCTCTTCGGGGAACCACCGATCTTCTATGGCGTGGCGAACGGCCGCAAGAGAGGCGTAAATGGCCCCTTCATCCGACACGTCCAACCCGTTGGCGGCCAGCAACGCCTTTTGTGTGGCGGGTGATGCTATGTGCTCACCACCTTGCAGATCGTGATATCTGGGCAAAATCCCACATAGGTCGGCCAAAGCCGCCAAAGCATGATCGACGGTCATTTCAGCGCCTCATCCGGTGATTTCAGGACAAAGGCCACGACGGATTGGCCCGCCACAATGGCATCATCGCATTCCAATTCGCAAAACGCGCCCTGATCGTGTTTGTCAGTGTCAATTGCGCGGACCCAATATTGCCCATCGGGCACGCTTGGTAAAATCACGTGCCCCTTTTCGGGGCTGCGATTGAAAACAATAAAGACAACGTCGCCTTCCACCTCGAAATCCGGGGCTTCGGCAGAACAGCGCAGAGTCAGGCAGAGGTTGGCAAGCCCCGGATCACGCCATTCAAGCTTTGCACCGTTGAAATCGGTCCAGCTGACGTCGGGGTGTCCGTCCTGGGGGCGTGCAGCCCCATGCAAAAACCGGCTTTGGCGCAGGGCAAGGTGGTCGCGGCGGAATGCTGACAGGCTTTGGACAAAAGATTGCATTTCGCGATCCGCACGATCCCAGTTGACCCAGCCAATGTCATTGTCCTGACAATAGGCGTTGTTGTTGCCCTGTTGTGAATTGGCGATCTCATCGCCTGCCAGCAGCATCGGCGTGCCCTGGGATAAAAACAGCGTCGCCAGCATGTTGCGTTGGCGGCGGCTGCGCGTCTGGCGAATGTCCTGATCGTCGGTTTCCCCCTCAACGCCGCAATTGTCGCTGTAATTTGAATGATGGCCATCGCGATTGTTTTCGGTATTCGCCTCATTGTGGCGCTGGGAATATTGCGTCGTATCGGCCAGTGTAAAGCCATCGTGCGAGGCCAGAAAGTTCACCGATGATCCACTGCGCCGACCCGCAGAATCGAATTTATCGGCAGATCCCAATAGGCGTGCGCCAAGTTCCTGCGCGCTATGGGCATCGCCGCGCCAGTAGCGGCGCACGGTATCGCGGTAGCTGTCATTCCATTCGGAAAATTCATGCGGAAATTCACCCAAGCGGTAACCGCCCGGCCCGATGTCCCACGGCTCTGCAATCATTCGTACGTTGGCCAGAACCGGGTCTTGCCGCAACGCGTCAAAAAACCCGCCATTGGGATCAAAACCATAATGTTCACGGCCCAGGGTCGTGGCCAGATCAAACCGGAACCCGTCTATTCCCATACATTCGACCCAGAACCGCAGGCTGTCCAGCACCATGCGCAGCACAAAAGGGTGCGACACATTCAACGTATTGCCGCAGCCGGTGTCGTTGACGTAGTAACGCGGCTGACCTGCTGACAGGCGGTAGTAAGACGCGTTGTCGAGACCGCGAAAAGACAATGTGGGACCGCGCTGATCGCCTTCGGCGGTGTGGTTGTAAACCACGTCCAAAATGACCTCAATCCCGGCTGTATGGAACCGATCAACCATAGCCCTGAACCCTTTCAAACCATCCGGGCCAAAGTACCGGGGTTCGGGGGCAAAAAAACCGATGGAATTATAGCCCCAGTAGTTCGTAAGCCCGCGTTCGATCAGGAACTTGTCGTCGACAAAACTGTGAACGGGCAGCAGTTCAATGGCCTGCACGCCGAGGCCCGATAAGTGGTCAAGCATCGCGTCTGATGCCAGCCCTTCATAGGTGCCACGCAGGGCTTCCGGCACGTCGGGGTTTACCTGGCTCAACCCCTTGGGATGGGCCTCATAGATCAGATCAAGATCTGAGGGGGTATGTTGACCGCATTTCAAACCCGTAAACAGCGCCGGGTCTGACACGACGGATTTAGGCACAAAGCGGGCGCTGTCACGGGTGTCGAATGACAGGTCTTCCTGCGGGTCACCTACGTCATAGCCCAAGGTTGCTGGATCGTTGATCCAACCGCCAAAAAGCTCGCGGGTGTAAGGATCAAGCAGCAGTTTGTTTGGATTGAACCGGTGGCCCTGCTGCGGTGCATAAGCTCCATGCGCCCGGTATCCATAAAGCGTGCCTGCGGGCAGGTTTTCCAGATAGCCATGCCAAATCGGACCGGTCCTTTCCGGCAATGCGATGCGCGACGTCTCGCGCGTGCCATCAGGTGTAAACAGGCACAATTCGATCTTGCTGGCATGCTCTGAGAACACGGCGAAATTTACGCCGTTTCCGTCATGGTGCGCGCCCAGCTTCTGCGGGCGGCCACTGGATAGTGTATATG
>JBAUHN010000268.1:0-5419 GCA_049680295.1 Sulfitobacter sp. | reverse complement strand
GATGTTGGCCGCCGACGAAAACCCGCGGGATGGTTGCGGCACCTGTCATGTCGCGCAATGCCGCACGTATATCCGCACCGATGCCGTTTTTCTGATACGCTACTGAATCCAGATCGACGGTTTCATAGGCGATGCCGGCTTCGGCAAACATCTTGCGGACGGACCAGCAAAACTCGCACCACTCCAACGCGAACATTACAACCGGCTTGTCTGCGACAATTCGTTCAACCTGTGCAATCGCATCTGGTTTTGCAGATGCAACCGGCGCCGCCGCTGGTGTTGACGCCACATCAAAGCGGATGTTGGGTGTCGACATCGACAATTCCATTTCCGCTGCAGTCATTTCAATTGAGACATCGGCAAACAAGGGCGTCGATAGGTAGCGTTCACCGGTGTCCGGCAACATCGCCAGTATCTTTGACCCTTTGGGCGCAGTTTTCGCGACGGCCAAAGCTGCCGCAAACGTTGCCCCACCCGAGGTGCCGCAAAAGATGCCCTCTTGCTGTGCCAATGCCTTGGCCATCGCCGTGGCGTCCACCCCCGAGACCGGTTGAAATGCGTCGACATAGCCGTTCTCAACGGCCTCTTGCGTCAACGAAGATATGAAATCGGGCGACCAGCCTTGCATCAGATGTGGACGGAACCCCGGATGGCTTGTGACTGGCGTGCCATCGGCATTGACCGGGTTCAGATCGCCGCTGGCCAGGATCGCCGCATTGTCAGGTTCGGCCACGATAATTTTTGTCTTGGGGCTAAGAACCCCAAGCCCGCGCGCAACGCCGTTCAGCGTGCCGCCGGTGCCAAAGCCTGAAACCCAATAGTCCAGTCCGATGCCTTCGAAATCACGTGCGATTTCGACCGCCGTTGTGCGCGTGTGAATATCGGCGTTGGCCGGGTTTTCAAACTGCCGCGACTGAAACCAGCCATGCGCCTTTGCCAGTTCTTTGGCTTTTGCGACCATCCCGGTGCCCTTTTCGGCCGCCGGGGTCAGGACCACTTTGGCGCCCAGAAACCGCATCAGCTGACGCCGTTCAACGCTAAAGCTTTCGGCCATCGTGACCACCAAAGGATAGCCTTTTTGCGCGCAAACCATCGCCAGCCCGATGCCGGTATTGCCGCTGGTCGCCTCGACCACAGTTTGGCCGGGGGCGATAGTGCCGTCCTTTTCGGCGGCCTCGATCACCCCCAGAGCCAGCCTGTCTTTGACCGATCCCATGGGATTGAAAGCTTCGAGTTTGACGAAAATTTCGACACCATCAGGTGCCAGTTTGTTGATCCGTACAATCGGCGTATCGCCGACTGTATCGAGGATTGAATTCTTTATTCCAGACATGGTGTATTCCTTTAGCTGTGGGTTAACCAAGCGACGGCCGAAATGGCTCACCACTCGCAGATTTTGATCAGGGCGCTTTGGATGGCGGCGCCTGTGTCGGTGTTGAAATCAATTCGGTCGAAACCGATGTCGCCCAGTGCACGACGATCCAGCATGCTTGCGTCCGAGGTCGCAGCGATTTGCCGTGCTTCGAACAAGGGTTGAACGGCCCGGTCAAAGACACGCTTAGTCGCGCCAAATACGTCGACAAATGGTGATTTGAATACGTGTGTTGTCATTGTCTTATTCCTGAGTTTCGGCATTTCGCCCGGTAATCTTGTAAATGTCCCAATGATCGAGTGATCGTTGATGCAGATGTTTTGCATCCCCCGTGTTGCAGTCGGATGTCTGCGATGGCGGTTTTGTGTTTCATTTGCGAAAAAGCGAAAAAAAACGAACAAAAATGAAGAGTCGCTTTATATCAATGGCTTACCCGGCATGTGGGCGGGCACTGGGCCTGCCGCACAGAAACAATTGAAACAAATGATCTGGGGGCTGAAAAGCAATTGAAACAAAGCCCGGATAGAAAGGCGCTATGACTTTGGACGCCACACATAACCCCATTGACCCCTCTGACCCGATTCATGACGTGCTGGATGCATTGTCAGACGGGATCGCGATTTTTGATCGTGACCGGCACTTGGTGACTTGCAACCAACGCTATATTGATATGTTCCCGCTGGTCCGCGACATGATTCGCAAAGGCGTGCGTTGGGATGATCTGCAACGCGCCTGCATGGACAGGGGTCAAATCATCGACCCGTTCGACGATCCTGCCATTTTCATGAATCGCGCGCTGAGCAACCTGTCAAATTTCAAACGCGACATCATCGCGCAGCATTCGGATGGCAAAAGCTATCAGGTCAGTTTCGCGCCAACAAAATCCGGCGGCTACGTGGTTTGCCGCCGGGAAAATGCGCCGCAGGTGCAAGCGCAGGCAATGGTGCGAGACCGTGAGAACCTGTTGGCCACTGTGATGGACACGATCCCGGTTGCCGTGACAATGACCCGGTTCGATGATGGGAAAATCATCTACCGGTCGCAAAGTGCGCGGGAATTGTTTGGCGACACCGCCAACACCAGCGAACACTACGCGCCCGGTGCAGACCGCCGCGCCTTTGTAGCGCAGTTTGACAACTCCGACGCCGTAGATGGGTACCAAATGACCCTCAAACGTCACGACGGCACCGTTTTCCCGGCTCTTGTTTCGGGGCGCATCGTCGAACACGGGGAATATAAATGCATCGTGGCTGCGGTTGCGGACATCACAGAACAGCTGGAACGCGAGGCGCTGATCCGCCACGTGTTGAATTCCTGCCCCACCCCTATCCAGATGAACGACGCGCAAACCGGCGCGGTGCTGTTTAGCAGCCCCGATATGATCGCGCTTTTCGGAGATGCGGACAGTTCACTGTCGATGTATGTCGATCTGAAAGACCGCGAGCGCCAGCTGAAAATTCTGTGCGCCGATGGCGCCACGAGCGATTTCAAAGCGCGGTTTTACAACCATCAAGGTCAGGTGTTTTGGGGATCGGTCTCGGCCCGGATGATTTCCTACAACGGTCGCAGGGTTATCGTGTCGCACACCCGTGATTTGACCGAGCAAATGCAGATTGAGGAAAAGCTGTCGCAACAGCAAGACCAGCTGTTTCAGAATGAAAAAATGTCGGCATTAAGCGAGTTGTTGGCGGGGGTAGCGCATGAGCTTAACAATCCATTGTCAGTTGTTGTTGGCCATTCCATGATGCTGCGGGAAGACACCACGGACCCGGAGGTTTTGCGCCAGATCGACAAGATCAGCACATCTGCGGAACGATGTGCAGGCATTGTTAAAACTTTCCTGACGATGGCGCGGCAACAGCCCTCAAAAACCGAAGAGACCAATATCAACGACATTGTACGTGTTGCCGTCGACGTGGCGCGCCACGGTGATCTAAGCGACGACGTGGAACTGGAATGTGATCTTGCCCAAACCTTGCCAACATGTTGCGTTGATGGCGATCAGATAACCCAGGTGGTTTTGACACTGGTGCTGAATTCAGAGCACGCCATTCGGAAGGAAAAAGGCAAGGGAAAAATATCGGTGCAGACCGGGTTTGATGCCGCAACCGGCATGATTCAAATTGCGGTCCAAGACAACGGCCCTGGCATACCAAGCGCCTTGAAGAATCGCATCTTCGAGCCGTTTTTCACAACCAAGGAAACCGGTCAGGGAACCGGCATCGGTCTGTCGCTTAGTCACCGGATCATGCAGTCGCACAATGGCCAGATCATACTGGAAAAGTCTGGTGCAAATGGCACCCGGTTTTTGATAACAATCCCTGCGTTGAATGCCGATGTGGCCCCGGCACACTCAAAGCCAGCGGTGGACACAAAAACAGCACAGCCTTTGCAGGTTTTGATCGTGGATGACGAAGTTGACGTGGCCGATCTTAACGCTGAAATCCTGACCCGCGCCGGGTTTGAGGTGGATGTTGTCAACGCCGCCACGGAGGGTCTCGCCCGAATGAAGGCCACACGTTATGACCTGGTCCTAAGTGATCTGAATATGCCGGGGATGGACGGGCGTGGGTTCTTTGATACGATAAAAGCCGAATTCCCCGAATTGGTTAACCGCATCGGATTCATAACAGGAGACACAATGGGCAAGTCATCACAAAGTTTCCTGAAAGAAGCGCAACGCTCTTATTTGGAAAAACCCGCATCGCCAAAGGAACTGCGTGCCTTTGTCGCTGAAATCTTAGATGCGGCGCGGTCGGGCCGATGACCCAAGAAGTGTCGACAATTCTGGTTTGCGATGATGAACGGGATGTTCGCGAAATGTTGCAGGAATACTTGCAACGCCGCGGTTACAAGGTTCTGGCCGCTGAAAACAGCGCTGTTTTGCATCAGGCCATCGCGGAAAATCAGATCGACCTGATCATTCTGGACATTAACATGCCCGGCGAAGACGGGCTGACAACACTGCGCAATCTGCGACCGGATAATCAAGTGCCGGTGGTCATGCTGACGGCGGCAGGCGAAGTATTCGACCGGATATTGGGCCTGGAAATGGGGGCCGATGACTACCTTGGAAAACCCGTCGACCTGCGCGAACTGGAGGCCCGGATCAAAGCGGTTTTGCGCAGAAAATCCGTCGCTCCGGATGCCCGGGCGACGTCGGGCGAGAGTGTTAAAGCCGCCAGATTTGGGGCGTTCACGCTGAACCTTGAGGCGGCCAAATTGTTTGCGCAAGACGGCGAAGAGGTGCCGCTGACAGCAATGGAATTCAATCTTCTTAAGGTTTTTGCCGAAAACAAGTCACGGGTTCTAAACCGGGATCAAATCCTGGAACAGGCGCATGATCGGTCATGGGACCCGTTCGATCGCAGTATCGACATCCGTATTTCGCGGCTCAGACGTAAGATCGAGGTGAACCCGCAAAAGCCAAAGATTATCAAGACGGTACGCGGTATCGGCTATATCTATGACCCTGATGCAAGCCCGTGAAACTGGCCTTTCTTATTTTGAACGTTTTGGTAATTCCTACAGATACGGCCCCACAACCCGTGTAGGGTGGTTTTGACACAAAGGAATGATTGAAATGTTCAAAAGCGCTTGCCCTATCTTGCCCAGTTCAAACTTTGAGAAGACCAAGGTTTTTTATACCGCATTGGGGTTCGAAGTCGCAGGCGAGTATTCCGAACAAGGCTATTTGATCCTTACGCGTGACGACGTAGAGATCCATTTTTTCCGGTTCCCTGGACATGTTCCTCAGGCATCTGATCATGGTGCCTATCTCAGGGTGAAAGATGCAAATGCGCTTTCTGCTGAGTTTGAAAAGCTTCGGCTGCCGAAAGATGATATCCCCAGATTTGTTAAAGCCGAGGATAAACCCTGGGGCGTATGCGAGCTGATCATAGTCGACACCGACGGAAATCTGCTACGGATCGGTCACTTTATTCAAAACTAGAGCGCCCCGCCTTAAACATGAATCACTTGTTCGCTGCCTTCGCCTGCGGCTCAACGCGAAAAGTGATGCTTAATGGCTCAGGTTAAAGGCGGGAC
>JBAUHN010000267.1:0-6919 GCA_049680295.1 Sulfitobacter sp. | reverse complement strand
TTGTCTATGCGTTCATCCAACGCCTCTTTGTCTGCGTATTTGATGTGGAATTGCTTAAGGTAGTGCGACGGACGATAGAGAAACGGCGGGCTGGCCTGCGCGAGAAGCTGCAACAACCGCGGGTTCGGTTTTGGCCATTCGATCACAATTGTGTAGGGGTCCGGGAACGTCACATCCGCCAGAATGCCATCTACAAACATATAGTTTGGCGGGCCTGTGGGGCTTAGTTCAGAATTGTTGGCAATATCGACCCACCAATATTCAAAGTCCTGCGCCGTAAAGGGTGTGCCATCTGACCAGCGATGCCCACGGCGCAGATGGAAGGTGAATTTGCGGCCATCCTTGACTTCGTAGTCGCGCAGAATATCGGCTTTCAGATTGTAGTCGGCATCGTAGCCAACCAGACGCGCGTAGCCGTATACCACCATCTGGCGCACATCCTTGGAGCGCGAAATCAATGTGCGCAGCGTGCCGCCTTGCTGACCAAAGGTTCGGCCCTTGGCAGGCAGATCTACAACCAGCGGCTCATCTGGGATGCGGTCGGCAACGGCGGGCAAATTACCGGTGGAAACCTCCATGGACCAAAAACTGCTTTCGCTCATGGCGGGTGTCTGGGCCTGCGCGCCTGTCATCAGCGCACAAAAAAAGACAAAAATGACGGCAAACCTATGCATGGCTGCGCACCTTATGGCCATTTTCTAATTCGATCAAATGCGGCGCGTTGCTGCCTTCAAACCGAAACTCTTCTGGCCAGGACGCGGGTGATCCGGCGCCTTTGGCAACAAGGCTCAGATCAATGGGGCGGTTCACATCCGGTTCGGGTTGGGCGGCGATCAGCGCCTTGGTATAGGGATGGCGCGGATCATAAAAAAGCGTGTCAGGCGCCGCCTGTTCGACGATCACGCCTTGGCGCATAACCGCGACCTCGTCGGCAATCCGGGCGACAACGGCCAGATCATGCGAGATGAACAAATAGCTCAGCCCGATGTCGTCACGAATATCTTCCAGCAAAGACAGGATTTGCCCTTGTACGGATACATCCAGCGCGGATGTAGGTTCATCACAGACCAGCAAAACAGGATCAAGCGTCAAGGCCCGCGCGATCGACAATCGTTGCCGTTGCCCGCCCGAAAACGCATGCGGAAACCGCCCCAGCATATCGGGATCAAGCCCGACCCAGCGCAACATTTCGGCGGCTTTTTCGCGGCGATCTGATTTGGTGCCAAGCCCGTGAATTTCCATTGGCTCGGTCAAAGCATCCTGAACCCGCATACGTGGCGACAGCGACGAATAGGGGTCTTGAAAAACCATCTGCGCCTGGCGTTGAAATGCCACGCGCTGGGCGCTGGTCATGTCATGCACCGGGGTCGGATCCTCGTGACGGCTGGCGCGAAACAGAACCTGACTGCCCGCGTCGGGCACTTCGGCGCCCAATGCAATTCGCGCGCAGGTGGTTTTGCCCGAGCCGCTTTCGCCGACCACAGCCAGTGTCTTGCCGCGTTGCAGTGACAGGTTTACATCCTTGCATGCGGTGATCGAAATTCTTTTTTTCCAGCCGCCTGCACGCACCGTATAGGTTTTGCTGACATCGCGCAGATCAAGGATCGGATCATCGTGATCGACCGCGCGCGCGGGTGCTGCGACTTCGGGAATAACGGGGGCGGCGGCAAACAGCTTTTTGGTGTAGCCATGTGCAGGCGATCCAAGCACCGCTGTCGCGGGCCCTTTTTCCATGATGCGGCCTTTGTTCATCACGACGACTTTTTCGGCCATATTGGCCACGACACCCAAATCATGGGTCACCAGAATAACCGCCATGCCGGTGTCTGCCTGCAAATCCTTGATCAGACCCAGCACCTGCGCTTGCGTGGTCACATCCAGTGCGGTTGTCGGTTCATCCGCGATCAATAGATCGGGTTTGGCGACCATGGCCATGGCAATCATTGCCCGTTGCCGCATGCCGCCTGACATCTCGAACGGATAGGCACGAAAGGCACGCAGCGGATCGACAAACCCAACCCGCTCAAAGGTTTCCAGAACCGCGTGCCTGGCCTGAGACGCGTTCATATTGCGGTGCAGGCGCAGCACTTCGCTGACCTGATCGCCCAAACGGTGCAACGGCGAAAGCGACCGCATCGGCTCTTGAAAGATCATCGAAATCTGATCGCCGCGAATGTCGCGCATCTGACGTTCGGTGCATTGCATCAGATCCTGGGCGTTACCGTTGTTTCCAAAGACAATCTTGCCGGACCGAATTTGTGCGGTTTCGGGCAGAATACGCAACACCGACCGACAGGTCAGCGTCTTGCCCGATCCGCTTTCGCCAACCAACGCCAATGTCTCGCCCGGCATAACATCAAAAGTGACACCACTGACCACCGGGTCGGACTTGCCAAACCCGATGGTTAGGTTTTGAACCTCTAGCAGGGGTTTCATTTGTTTGCCTCGATCTACGGTTACGCAACGAACAGGAACTAAATAAGCCCAACACAGTCACTCAACGCGATTTCATGTCTAAGGTCCAGCATGTTGGTGACGTTACGTGATTTGCACATTGGCAAAGTTTTGGCGCATGAAGGGGCAATATGCCCAACATAAGGAGCCCCAAACATGAGCCGACTGGATTTGTTTATCGACCGTATGGTGTCTCAGCGGGCCTGTCTGGACCACGCAGCAGCGCTGACTTCGGCGCATGTGGGGCCCGTGTTCGAACTGGGGCTGGGCAATGGGCGCACCTACCACCACATGTGCGAAATCATCGCAGATCGAGATATTTTCGTCTTTGAACGCGCGATTGCATCACACCCCGACAGCACGCCGCCTGAAGCCCGTGTTCTTTTGGGGGATGTGTTTGAAACGTTGCCCGCAGCACTGGCGCGATTTGGGCCAACAGCGTCGCTGATTCACGCTGATCTTGGCGGCCACAACGCGCAAAAGAATGTCGAGTTCGCGAAAAATGTCTCACCTTTGATTGAGCCGCTACTGGCTAAGGGGGGGCTGATGGTGTCCAGCGACAAGATGTTTTTTGATAGGCTGACAGAAATCGAACTGCCAAAGAACGCGGTGCCGGGGCGTTGTTTCATCTATGCCCATTGACCCATACTGCCGATGCCCCCGAACAAACAACCACTGGCCAGAAGGAACCCAATAATGTCCGACAAAATCGCATATAGCCGCCATGGTGACGTGGCCGTGCTGCGGATACAGAACCCGCCGGTCAACGCGCTAAGCCACGCTGTGCGTTTGGGATTGCAATCACGCATGGACCAGGCAGAGGCAGACGAAGGTGTGCGCGCGGTTTTGATTGTTGGCGACGGACGGGCCTTTATTGCCGGTGCGGACATCACCGAATTTGGCAAACCGCCGCAGGCACCGCATCTGCCAGATCTATGCAATCGGATCGAAGCATCGCCTTTGCTGGTTGTGGTTTCGATGCACGGCGTCAGTCTTGGCGGCGGGCTTGAGGTGGCATTATCCGCGCATTACCGCATCGCCCAGCCAAACGCGCGTGTGGGGCTGCCCGAGGTGCATCTTGGCCTGATCCCCGGTGCAGGTGGCACCCAGCGATTGCCACGTTTGACCGGGGTTCAATCGGCGCTGGACGTAATCACCACAGGCCGCCACATCAGCGCGGAAGATGCCGCCGCTATGGGGATCGTCGACGCGGTTGTCGAAGGGGATCCCGAAACGGTTGGACTGACCTACATCAAGGGGTTGCTGTCCGATGACGCACCACGTCGCCCCGTCAGCGCAATGCCCGCACCCGATCCAATTGATTGGGACGCCGCATATGGCGCGACACTTAAAAAAGGCCGTGGTCAGAAATCGCAGGCACAGGCGGTACGGGCGGTGCAGGCCAGCGTGGAATTGCCGTTCGATCAAGGCCTTATGGCAGAGCGGCAAATGTTCCGCGACCTGATGGAAACCGACCAGCGCAAAGGCATGATCCACGCGTTCTTTTCCGAGCGTGCGGTCAGCAACCTGCCCGAGCTTAAAGGCGTGACCCCGCGATCTTTGGCAACCATCGGGGTGATCGGTGGCGGCACCATGGGGGCCGGGATTGCAACGGCGGCCCTGCTGGCGGGGCTGTCCGTCACGCTGATCGAGATGACGGAAAACGCGGCGACCGCGGCCAAGGATCGGATTGCAGGTAATCTTGCCGGTGCCTTAAAACGCGGCAAGATTGACCAAACACGCCATGACGCGATGTTAACCTCGGGGCTGACGCTGGCCACGGATTATGACGCCCTGACAGATGCCGATCTGGTGATCGAAGCTGTGTTTGAAGATATGGCCGTCAAAAAGCAGGTCTTCACAAAACTGGACGCGGTCTGCAAACCGGGTGCGGTGCTGGCGACCAATACATCCTATCTGAATGTGAACGACATTGCTGCCATCACCAAACGGCCAAGCGATGTGATCGGGTTGCACTTTTTCTCGCCCGCACATGTGATGAAACTGCTTGAAGTGGTGGTGGCAGACGACACTGCGACGGATGTCGTCGCCACGGGTTTTGCGCTTGGGAAGATGCTGGGCAAAATATCCGTCCGCGCCGGGGTGTGTGACGGCTTCATCGGCAACCGAATTCTGGCAACCTATCGTGCCTGCGCCGATCATATGGTGCTGGATGGCGCATCGCCCTACCAGATTGATGCCGCACTCGAAGCGTTCGGCTTTGCCATGGGGCCGTTTGCTGTGGCCGATCTGGCCGGTCTGGATATCGGTTGGGCCACACGCAAACGCAAAGCACAAGACAAAGACGCGCGTGAACGGGTGGCAACCTATCCTGATCGCCTGTGTGAAGCCGGGCATTTTGGCCAGAAAACCGACAAGGGCTATTACATCTACGAACCAGGCAAACGCAGCCGCGCGCCAAACCCCGAAGTGATGGATTTGATCGCCGCAGAACGCGCAGGGCTCGGGATCACGCCGCGTGCGTTCACGGATGAGGAAATCGTCCGGCGGTATATGGCTGCAATGGTGAATGAAGCGGCGAAAGTCGTCGGTGAAGGCATTGCGCGCAGGCCGCTTGACGTCGATATGACATTGATTTTCGGCTATGGGTTTCCGCGCTACCATGGGGGTCCGCTAAAATGGGCTGACATCGTTGGCTTGCCGGGGCTTGTCGCTGACATCGAAACCTATGCCAAAGACGACCCTTTCTTTTGGGACGTGGCCCCATTGCTCACTAAACTGGTGGATCAGACCGGTACTTTTGAAGACTTGAACAAGGACACTGCGACATGAAACAAGCCGTTATTGTAAGCGCCGCCCGCACCGGGCTTGCCAAATCCTTTCGAGGATCATTTAACCAGACGCATGGGGCAACCATGGGCGGGCATGCCGTGGCGCAGGCCGTCGGGCGGGCAGGATTGGACGCCGCCACAATCGAGGACTGCATCATCGGTTGCGGCTTTCCCGAAGGTGCGACAGGGCAGAACATCGCCCGCCAGATCGCGCTGCGTGCGGGTCTGCCGATCACCACATCCGGGATGACCGTGAACCGCTATTGTTCGTCGGGGTTGCAAACCATAGCCATCGCCGCCAACGCCATTACCGCTGAGGGCGCAGGCCCGATGGTGGCCGGGGGCGTCGAAAGCATCAGTCTCGTGCAGCCCAACACTGCCAGCGTCAAAGAAGACTGGTTAATGGCGCATAAACCTGACGTCTACATGGCGATGATTGAAACCGCAGACATTGTCGCCAAACGCTATGGCATCAGCCGCGAGGCGCAGGATGAATATGGGTTGCGCAGCCAAAGGTTAATCGCGGCAGCCCAGGAGAACGGCATCTTCAAGGATGAAATCGCGCCAATGACCACAACCATGGCCGTGCAGGACCGCGAAACCAAAGACATCTCGATGCACGAGGTGGTCGTCGATAAGGATGAATGCAATCGGCCCGGCACCACAGCCGAAGGCCTGGCAGGCCTGACGCCGGTGCGCGAAGATGGCTTTGTGACAGCAGGCAATGCCAGCCAGTTGTCCGATGGCGCCGCAGCCGTGGTGTTGATGGAGGCAGCACAGGCCGAACGCCAAAACCTGACCCCGATGGGCGCGTTCAAGGGCTTTGCCGTCGCGGGCTGTGAACCTGATGAGATGGGCATCGGTCCTGTGTTCGCAGTGCCGCGGTTGTTGGAGCGTCACGGCCTGACGGTTGGCGACATTGATCTGTGGGAACTCAACGAAGCATTCGCCAGTCAGGCGCTTTATTGCCGCGACCGTTTGGGTATTGATCCCGACAAATGCAACGTCAACGGCGGCTCGATCGCGATCGGGCATCCCTTTGGCATGACCGGCGCGCGCATGACAGGCCACCTGCTGCGCGAAGGAAACAAACGTGGCGCTAAACTGGGCGTTGTCACCATGTGCATCGGCGGCGGTATGGGGGCTGCTGGACTGTTCGAAATCTACTGAAAAAGGCCGCGATATGGATCTGAGCTACAGTGCCGATGAAATCGCATTTCGCGACGAAGTGCGCCGGTTTTTGCAAGATAACCTGCCCACAGAATTGACTGAAAAGGTCCGGCTGGGGCAGGATTTGTCCAAATCCGATCACGAACACTGGCACGCCATTCTAAATGCGCAAGGGTGGCTTGCCCCGAATTGGCCGGTCCAATATGGCGGGGCCGCCTGGAACGCGGTTCAACGCCATATTTTCGAGGAAGAATGCGCGATGAACGCAGCCCCGCGCGTCGTGCCATTTGGCCTGTCGATGCTGGGGCCTGTTTTGCAAAACTTCGGATCAGATACGCAAAAAGATTACTGGTTGCCACGTATCCTGTCTGGTGCAGATTGGTGGTGTCAGGGCTATTCAGAACCCGGTGCAGGGTCCGATCTGGCGTCTCTGACTACATCTGCCGTCAGGGATGGCGATGCTTATGTGGTGAACGGCCAGAAAACCTGGACCACGCTTGGCC
>JBAUHN010000266.1:0-2224 GCA_049680295.1 Sulfitobacter sp. | reverse complement strand
GAGATTTTCCATGAAGACTGGCAAGCCGACCCGGCTGAGCGAGAAGCTGAACGAGGAGCTGGACACGATCCGGCAGGACTACGCCGCCTCGATGGCATCCCAGCTGGAGAGCTTCAGGACCGATTTGAACGCCATTGCGACAATAGCGCATCGTACAATCGAGAGCGATACCCGCAGCTTTCTGCGACAGAACAAGAGCTGGCTGACGATCTCGCCCTGGCTGATCACGGGGACGTTCTTGGCGGGGATCGTCTCGATGATGGCCGCGAGCTTGCTTTGGACGATGTTGCTGACCAGCTCGGAACTGACGAACTTGGGGCTGACGCGGATCGACAGGGTGGACGCGACATGGCTGGTGCTGGACCCGACCAAGACGCGCCTGAGGACCTGCACGCTCGGCGGCAAATCAGTGACCTGCATCAAGATCGAGGAGAACTAGATGACGACACCCCTGACAGCCTTGGAACGCGACTTGCTCGCCTGCGTCGAGCGGTTGGTGACGGCCTGCGAGGTCTCAGCAAAGGAATTGAGCGGGTTAGAGGCACGCTCGACGACCAAGATGCAGAGCCAGATGGATGGATTGGCCGCCTGCGTGTCAGTGCTCATTCAATCGCAAACGGCGTCCGTGGCTGCGTTGCACGGCTTGTTGAGCGAAGGGCAGAGCTACGGGACGCTGCGCACGCAACTAGAGACCAGCTTGAAGTTAGTGAAAGCCGCCGAGACGCAGTTGAAGCAGAACTAGAGACGCGGGAGTTAGAAATGGATCGAGGGATGACGCACTGATGATGCAAAACCGATTGACAAATGGTAACGTATGTGTCACCAAATAGCCCAATGAAAAAGCTTGTTGTCTATGTCACCGAGACGGGGAGAACGCCGTTTGAAGATTGGTTTAACGATCTGGATACAACTGCTGCCCTGAAGGTTAGAACGGCGATTGCGCGGATCGAGACGGGCAATCTGGGTGATGTGAAGCCAGTCGGACAAGGCGTTTCAGAGCGGCGCATTACCTTCGGCCCCGGCTACCGTGTCTACTTTGGCAAAGACGGCGATACGCTTGTGATCCTGCTCTGTGGCGGCACGAAAAAACGCCAGTCGAAAGACATCGAGCAGGCAAAAGCATATTGGGACGACTACAAGGCCCGCAAAGAGAAAGGTGACTGACATGCCACTGACGAAAGACTTCAAAGACACGATCAAAGCGCGCGCCGAGCGCGATCCTGAGTTTCGTGCGGGGCTGTTCCGCGAAGCCATCGAAGCGATGCTCAGCGACGATTTGGAGACGGGCAAGGTGTTGCTGCGTGACTATGTGAACGCCACGGTGGGATTTGAAACTTTGGCGCAAGACATGAACAAGGACCCCAAGAGCCTGATGCGGATGCTCAGCGCCAAAGGCAATCCGCGCGCGGATAATTTGCTGGCGATGGTGTCACGGTTGAAGCAGCGCGAGGGGGTATCTTTGTCTTTGACCCAAGGCAATCAGTTACACGCGTGATTTTTATTCTGCCCATCTATGCGAGATATAGTCTCGCAGTCGGCTTCGAAAGCTACAGCACTTTTGCGAACGAGCGAAACCGGATATTCGCTGCGCTCCTCCTGAACTGACACTACGCGGGACCAAGCCGACATTGGTGTTTCGGCATGTTGCTGACGCAGCATTTGCTCGCGGTAGCAGCGAAGTACGTTTTGTAGTGCGGCGGGTTTCACCAGAGCAGCCATTGAAATCCGCTTTCAAGCACCAAACTCTAGCCGTCCTTTCGCTGCAATAAGCTCACGCTAGCGGGACGCGGGACACAACCGACCTACTGTGTTGTCGATTGAAAGTTTGCCTACGCCGCAAACGATAGATCTTCAGACTTTTGTCCCAACCTGTGGACGGCGGTTCTTTTTACCGGTCGATCAGCATCAATCAATTACCAGCGCCAGCATCGCAATGCCCATCCCCATCATCATCAGGTTTTCAGTCAAGCTGACGAAGCCAAGGGGCACGTTCGAGTTCCCGCCGACGCAAGCGCACTTCAGCTCTCGTTTATCGATGTAAACCGCCTTGAACACGCTGATCGCGCCGACCGTTCCGATGAACAGGGCGACGGGTGCGGAAATCCACAACAGCGCGCCAGCGGTCATGAGCACGCCAGCCACGGCTTCGCCGAACGGATAGATTTTGCCATACCGCACCCATCTGCGCGCCAGCAGGTCATAATTCAGGAACATTGTCGAAAAC
>JBAUHN010000265.1:0-4047 GCA_049680295.1 Sulfitobacter sp. | reverse complement strand
GGTCAGGACTGATAAACCAATGATCGGTGAATGTCTGCTAGGTACGACAAAACGGACATCTGACAGAAAGCGCCAGATGTCCGCTGTGAGCCCACAGCAGAAGTGCCGAAATCTTGCTGCGTGCGCTCGCAGCGAGGAAACCTGCTGCGTCAGCGTAAAATTCGGTGCTGCCGCGCGGCGGGAAAACCAGCCATTCGTGCAGAGTGCAGCAGGGATCTGACGTCGAATTCACAGACTGCGGACTTTCCCGACTTTCATCTGTTGCGGTACAACTGAGAATAACGGCCCAGACCGGCCTTTCACCGCTGGATCATCATGCTGCGGTGCGGCCCGTCATTGCAGCCGTTCGTGCATCGCGCAGCATTTTGTTGGGTGAAACGTCGGTCTGCGGGACAAAACTGCCCTTCAAACCAATCCATTGAATGGCAGGAATACCTACGTTAAGCGGACTTTGGTGATGGCTTCAGTTTCCAAGATTTGTTAATCGCCGGAACGGAAATGCAGCTGCCCAATTCTATTTGTTTGATTGCCGAGGATATATACCACGCGCAGACAGTTCCGTCCTTAGCAGCTCCAGAAATGCAATTGCAATTTTGGAGACGGGTTTGTCCTGGGGAGTCAGAACGCCAATTTCATACTGAATCGCGGGATCAAAACGTTTCCTGACCATTCCATCATCCAAGTTTTGACTGTTAATTGGATCGACGATAGCAACCGCGCTTCCGGATTTTACATATTCAATCAGCGAGGCGAAATACTGTGCCTCCAAAACAACATTCCAGCGCGCTTTTGCATCCGAAAACGCCCTTGCGATCTGATATGTGGTCATGTGATCACGGAACAAAGCCGCAAATGGGACGCCATCCAGCATTTGTGGCGTGACGACATCCTGCTCGGCTAGTGGATGATTGCGCGCCATAATGCAGTGACAGTTGAAGGTGAACTGTTCTGCATCAACGCCAACAAACTGCGATGGCTTTTCGGCGACGGCGATGTCGAACATCTGATTGGGAAGTTGCTCAATAACGATGTGGGAACTGCGCGACAACAGCCGCACTTTTACATTCGGGCGGGTTCGGGAAAACTTAGCAATAAGGCCCGGTAGAAATTTAATCGACACGCCAGGAAAAGCTGAGATCGTCAGGTGGCCGGTTTCCCCTTGCCGAAGCCGGGTTGCTGCTTCGGTTGCTTTAACGACTGCTTCCAGCAACCGCTGCGCATCGTCATAAAAAATCAGTGCTTCGGGCGTTGCCTGTAGTCGCCCTGACTTGCGCAAGAACAGTTTGAAACCCAGCCGATGTTCCAGTGTTGCGATGGTATTGCTGACTGCCGGCTGAGAAATACCCAACATTTGTGACGCCCGGGTCATCGTTCCCGCCGTCATAATCGCCTGAAAACACTCAATTTCACGTATTTGCATGCCACGCCTATAATCTATGATTATAACTGCTCCAACTAAAATTATTAGATTTGATGGGACGTCTTCTGTAATTTTCTTGCAGTAGCGGCCTAAATTTCCTGGGAGGAAAGAATGAAGAGACTTCTGGCAACATCAGCCTTAGCAGCGCTTGTCGGGTTTGGTGCACATGCACCCGCACAAGCGGAAACCAAGTTTATTACCATAGGAACCGGTGGTCCGACGGGTGTGTATTTCGTAGCGGGTAACGCAATCTGCCGTATGATCCACAAAGAAGCTGCGGAAGGCCGTAAAGAAGGCCGTCAGCACGGCTATCGTTGCGCCGCACCGTCCAGCAATGGATCGACCTATAACCTTGCACAAATTTCACAAGGCGAGTTTGAATTTGGCGTTTCGCAATCTGACTGGCAGTATTACGCAGTCAACGGAACCTCAGATAAGGTTGTGAACGACGAAGGGTTTCGTGCGGTCTTTTCCGTTCATCCCGAGCCATTTCAACTTGTCGTTGGGGCAGATTCCGGGATCACGTCCTGGATGGACCTTGAAGGCAAAAAGCTGAACATCGGCAACCCCGGATCAGGCCAACGCGGCACAACAGAATTGTTGATGGAGCGCTATGGAACGGATCGTGATTTCTTTGGTCTTGTGACCGAGATGACATCGTCAGAACATTCTAATGCCCTGTGCGATGGTAACATTGATGCCTTCACTTATGTTGTTGGTGTGCCAAACTCTGGCGTGGCTGTTGCAACCGAAGGATGCGGCGCGCAGATCGTCAGTCTTGATACAGACGTCGAACGTGCGCTGATCGAAGAACGCCCATTCTATGCGGCAACCAGCATCCCAGCGAGCGTCTATTCTTCGCAAAAAGAAGATGTGACGACCTTTGGCGGCTATGCAACGATCGTATCGCACGAAAACGTGGACCCGGACGTGGTTTACGAAGTTGTGCGGGCCGTGTTCGAAAACCTGGATGATTTCAGAAGCCTGCACCCTGCTTTCGCAAACCTTAACCCTGAAAGCATGATCAACAACGGCAATTCTGCGCCGTTGCACGAAGGTGCTGCGCGATATTACCGCGAAAAAGGTTGGATCGAATAACCTTTTCTCGCCGTTCAATCCAGAGGTGGGCTCTGCCAATTAGGCAGTGCCCACGACTACCTACATGGGAAATGTCATGTCCAAGAAATCATTGCAGCAAGAAGCTGTCGAAGAAGCCCTGAAAGTTGAACGGGCCGACTATTTTGGTGCTTGGCCCAAAACATTTATCGCCTTTGGCGCACTTTGGTCATTGTACCAGCTTTGGATCGCATCACCTCTGCCCTATTCGCTGGGCTGGGGGATATTTGTGGACCTGCCTGCGCGTGGCGTCCATCTGGCATTCGGCTTGTTCCTGTGCTTTCTCTTATTTCCAGCCAAATTTGAAACAAAACGCACTGGCAAGGCATGGCTTAGCCTGATCCTGGCCATCATAGCAGCGGCCAGCGCCCTATATGTCTATTTTGGCTACGATGGCATCGCCTTGCGGGCTGGTATCTTGCTCAATCTTGATTTCCTTGGGTTTAGTGTACCGGTTGAAGTAATTATATCTGCTGTCGGCATGATGTTATTGCTGGAAGCCACCCGTCGTGGTGTTGGCCTGCCGCTGGTGATCGTCTGCGGTGTGTTCATGATCTATGCCTTGTTCGGCCCCTATATGCCCGAGATCATCTCGCATCGCGGGGTCTCTATCTCGCGGATGGTTGGATATAATTGGCTGACCAGCGAAGCGATTTTCGGCATCCCGATCGCGGTGTCTCTTAGCTATGTGTTCTTGTTCGTGTTGTTCGGGGCGTTCATGGATACGGCCGGTGCAGGCAAGTTCTTTCTGGACATGTCCTTTGCAGCCGTTGGGAAATACCGTGGCGGCCCGGCCAAGGCTGCCATTCTGGCATCCGGCCTGACGGGTATGATTTCGGGATCATCCATCGCCAACACCGTCACGACGGGTGCCTTTACCATCCCAGTTATGAAAAAGACCGGCTTTTCTGCAGAAAAGGCGGGTGCAATCGAGGTGTCCGCGTCAATCAACGGGCAGCTAATGCCGCCAATCATGGGGGCCTCGGCCTTTATCATCGCCGAATTCATCGGGATTTCCTATTATGATGTGGTCATACACGCGATGATCCCGGCGTTCATCGCCTATATTTCGCTGTTCTACATCTCTCACTTGGAAAGCCTGAAAATGGGCCTTGTGGGCATGCCCAAGGCAGACCTGCCCGCGCTTGGGAAAACCTTTAAAGAAGGCGCGTATTTCCTAATCCCAATTGGCATGTTGGTCTATCTGCTGTTGGTCAAACGCTGGAGCCCGGGCAGTGCTGTGTTCTGGTCGATCATGATGATGGCCGGTATTATCGTGATCCAACAGGTCTTGCTGGCCCGCGAACATAAGTTGTCTTTGTTCAAAGGCGTGCGGTCCGGCGCGATCATCATCTTTTATTCGCTGGTGGCTGGCGCCAAATCCATGACTGCCGTTACTGCGGCCGTCGGCGCTGCGGGCATCATCGTTGGCATCGTCTCATCGACCGGCCTGAACAACGCAATGCTGGGCATTGTCGAGGCGCTGTCTCAGGGCAATATCTACATCTTGC
>JBAUHN010000264.1:0-9065 GCA_049680295.1 Sulfitobacter sp. | reverse complement strand
CCCCACATCATCGCCGCGGCGTGCAAGATCATATATTGATTGCACTGCGGCATGAGCAACTTCCTCGTCAAAATCTTCTTGCAAGGTCCGCGCCGCCGGTCCTGCGTCAACAACACCGTTTAGGCCCGTTGCGGACGGAACAAAGGCTGGTCCAGCTTCCCAATCCGCTACCCAATCAATCCCCGACGGATACACATCCGTCACGGTGCGTTCATCGAACCCATGCATCTGGTCAGGGCCAATGAAATGCATCTTGCCTGACAAGACTGTGTGATAACCAAGGTGGCGCATGTGATGTGCCATGGTCGGCTGGCTGGTCGCAAGCTCACAGGCATTGTCCCAAACCTCGATGGCAGGTGTCAGCCGCCCCGACATCATCGATGCGCGTGACGGTACACAAAGAGGGTAGTTGCTATAGGCGTTATCAAAGACCACGCTGTTTTTTGCCAGCCGGTCCAGATTGGGCGTCTTGCAAACCGGGTTGCCATAAAACGACAGCGCCTGTGGCGCCAGTTGGTCCGCCATGATGATGAGAATATTTGGTTTGTCAGCCATGTGTCACACCTCCGCCTTGCGGTACACAGTATGTTCGGTGGTATAAAACTGGATGGTCGAAGGCCCATTTGATCCGCCAACACCCAGGGCGCTGTCCTTGACGCCGACAAACGGCAGGTGGTTTTCGGGAAAGCTGCCTGAATTCACATGAATCATGCCGCTTTCGCTTTGCGCGACAAAACGTTCCACGACGTCAGTGCGTTCAGAGTAGAGGCACGACGACAGGCCAAAATCGACGTCGTTCGCAATGCTCATTGCCTCACCCACGCTGTCATATGCAGTTATCGAAAGGACCGGGCCAAAAACCTCGTCCCGTGCGATTTCCATGCTCCGGGTAACGCTGGAAAGAACCGTCGGCGCATAGAAATATCCGCCGGTATCAGATGCGAGCTTCTCGCCCCCCGCTGCAACAACTGCTCCTTCTGCTTTGGCTCGCGAAACGAACCCCGCGACATCCTCAAGCTGTTGCGCGCTGGCAAGAGGGCCAATTTTCGCGCCTTCTGTTGCACCATCCGTCGGTTTCATGGCCTTGGCCCGCGCCGCAAGCCCGGCCACAACAGCAGCCTCCAGGTCGCGATGGACAATGACACGGCTGACTGCCGTGCAGCGTTGACCGCAAACCGCAAAAGCGGAAGCCATGATCTGGTCCAACACTTTGTCCAGATCACTGGCATCGTTCAGGATTGCCGGGTTCTTACCGCCAAGTTCCAACGACACTTCGGCCAAATGACCGGCCGCCGCGATGGCGACCCGTTTGCCAATACCGACAGAGCCGGTGAAGCTGATGGCATCGACCCCTGCGTGCTCCGACAAGGCCTGCCCCAAAGCTCCGCCACCAATGGCGGCATGTACCAGATCATCCGGCAACGTCTTTGACGCAATCTCGGCCATCAGAGCAATAGCGCCGGGCGTCAGAGAGGCGGGTTTGAGGATGATCGCATTGCCATAAATCAGCGCCGGAATGGCCTTGCGCATCGGCGTGCTAAACGGAAAATTCCACGGGTTGATGCCAAGGATCACGCCGCGCGGGCGCCGTGTCGAATACGCGGTTGTTCCCGGAATTTGCGACGGAAAGATTTCGCCAATAGGCGCGCTCGCACGGGCCACACAGGCGCGTGCTTCGCCCACCGCTTTCGCGACCTCGCCGCGTGCTTCGGCCAAGGGTTTGCCCATTTCCTTGGTGATTGACATTGCAATCTCGTCCATCCGCGCCTCAAGGGCATCGACAAACTTCGCAACTGCCACCCCCCGACCGGGTTGTGGCGTTGCAGCCCAGGCAAGCTGCGCACGCCCTGCGCGCGCCACCACGTCATCCAGCGCTTCGGCCGGCGTTTCCTCATAGGTCGCCACGATTTCACCTGGTGCAGCAGGATTTTGAATTTCAATCGGCATATGGGTTTTCCATTTGTGTCAGCATGTTAAGTCCCTTACGCGTCCGCGCGGATCATCGCCGCCGCTTTTTCCGCAATCATGAATGTCGGCGCGTTGGTGTTGGCGGATGTGATTTTTGGCATCACCGAGGCATCGACGACACGCAGCCCTTCAACACCGTTCACGCGCAGCTTTGGATCCACAACCGCGCCCGCGTCGCTGCCCATACGGCAGGTACCGACCAGGTGATAAACGGTGCTTGCCATCTGGCGCACCGCCGCCAAAACCTCTGCATCGCTTTGATGTTCCGCGCCGGGAACGACTTCACGCCGCCAGCGGTGGCGAAACTCGGGGCGATCATAAAGCGCGCGTACAAGGCGAACGCCCTCGACGATAACCTGTTGGTCCTTCTGGGTCGCAAGGTAGTTGGTCCGGATAAGGGGATCCGCAAACGGATCAGTTCCAGCAATCCGAACAGAACCACGGCTTTCGGGATGACATTGCCAGAATGAAGTGGTGAACCCAGAATATCGGTGCAAGGGTGTTCCGGGTTTGTCGACGGACAAAGGCATGACAAACAACTGCAAATCAGGCCGCCCGTCCTTGGCATATTTGGTGCAGGCCGCGCCTCCGACCTGACCTGCGCCGACTGTCAGCGGGCCACGCGACTGCACAAGCCACTCCAGCCCCATTTTTGCCAAACTGAAAGGGTTGCGGATGTGGTCGTTCAGTGACGCGCCCGGTTCGTCCAACTCAACAATCGTGCGCATTTGCAAGTGGTCCTGCAAGTTTTCACCAACTTCGGGCGCGTCCTGACGTACCGACAGACCATGCTCACCAAGCAGCTTGGCAGGCCCGATCCCGGACAATTGCAATAGCTGTGGCGTTTGGACTGAACCGCCGCACAGGATCACCTCGCAATCGGCGTGAGCATCATGCGTGTTGCCATCTTTAACGTAGCGCACACCCGTTGCGCGATGGCCGTCGAAAATGATTGATGTCGCATAAGCGTTTGTTTCAAGAGTCAGATTTGGTCGTTGCAAGGCTGGATGTAGAAATGCCGTGGCCGCGCTGTCGCGCCACCGTCCGCGCAAGGTCAGTTGGTATGCGCCAACGCCGTAGGCTGATTCACCGTTGAAATCGTCGTTGCGCGGCAATCCATGCGCCATCGCCGCCTCTAGCCAGTCATTACAGGCCGGATTATCATTTCGCAGCTCCGAGATTTGCAGCGGTCCATGACCGCCGCGAAGCTGCGAGGGCGGCCCGGCATATGTTTCGACGGCTCTAAAATGCGGCAGCACATCGTTGAACGACCATCCATCCGCACCAAGATTTGCCCAATCGTCGAAGTCTTGCTGTTGACCTCTGATGTAAATCAATCCGTTGATTGAGCTTGACCCGCCAACCACACGCCCACGCGGGCAATCCATCCGCCGCCCAGCGATGCCGGGGTCAGGGTCACCCTGATAAAGATGCGAAACCCGGCTGTCATAGATCGACTTGAAGTACCCAACAGGCAATTTTAGCCAGAACCCCTTATCGGCTCCACCGCCCTCCAGAACAAGGACACGCGCCGCCGCATCCTCTGACAATCTAGCGGCCACCGTAGCGCCTGCGGTTCCTGATCCGATAATGATATAGTCAAAGCCCGGCACGCAAGTCATCCCTAAAAGTTCTAAAAATAGGATTAATCGAATTGCGCTGGCATTGCAACAAAAAATCTATATATAGGTTTTTAGAACTTACCAAGGTCAGACCACCCCATGACAAAAACACTTCGGCAAAGTCGATCCCCGCTTTACCTTCAGATCGCCGAGATCCTGCGCCAGGATATTGACCGTGGCGTCTGGAAAACCGGGGAGCTTTTGCCAACAATTTCAGAACTTTCAGCGGAATATTCCGTCGCCAAGATTACCGTTCGGCAAGCCTTGAAAATTCTCGAAGAAGAAAGACTTTTGGAATCACGGCGCGGGCGTGGAACCACTGTCCTACCACCGCCACCGGTGCGGGATCGTCTGCGTCTTGACACCCGGTTGACGACATTGGCTGATCACTACCGGGGTGACAAACCTGCTCTTGACCTATTGGAAGACCGCGACGCTGACGTCCCCGGCGCTCCGAAAATTGGTGTTCTTTCAGACGGCGGATATCGCCTTTTGCGACGCACCCACACCCGGGATGGCGAAACCTATTGCGTGATCTCGATCTACTTCGAGAAAGGCGTGTTCGCCCGACACGAGGAAGAATTCCGAACTCAGCTTGCCTTGCCGATCCTTGTTGATTCCTCTGACATCGAAGTCGCCCGTGCGCAACAATCCCTGACGATCGGCAAGTGTGACTATGACACCGCCGGATTGCTGCACCTTGCCGTCGGTGACCCCGTAGTCGAAGTCCGGCGCGTCATTTGCGACGATCAGGATCGCGTAATCTATCTTGCGGATGTCACCTACCGCAGTGATTTTGTCCGCCTTGATATGGACCTTCTTGCATGATCAACATCACTCGTATTCAGGCCTGGGCTTTCCGGTCCCCAACCCGAAAACCTGTCGCAACGTCATTTGGTGTGATGCATGACCGCCCGGCAGTGCTAGTGCGGGTTGAAGATCGGGACGGTGCCTTTGGCTGGGGCGAGATTTGGGCAAACTGGCCCGCCGCGGGTGCTGAACATCGTGTGCGTCTTCTGAAAATGGACGTCGCACATCTGGTGCTCGGGACCACCGCGAAAACACCAACTGAGTTCTTCCGCAAACTGGACGCGCAGACCCGAATACGTGCCGTGCAATGCGGCGAAGAGGGACCCTTTGCGCAGGTGATCGCGGGCTTGGATATTGCTGTCTGGGACATGACTGCACGGCGCGCGGGCACGCCGCTGCGCCGTTTGATCCGTGATGATGCGCCCGACCGCGTACCGGCCTATGCAAGTGGGATTCAGATCAGCGCTGCTGGCGACCTAATGCCCCGTGCACGTGCCCAAGGACACCAGCGGTTCAAGCTAAAAGTGGGCTTTGACATGGGCGCGGACATCGCGGCTGTCCACGACATTCACGCCGGTTTGGCCGACAATGAACTGATGGCCTGCGACGCCAATCAAGGCTGGTCATTGCAGGAGGCGCAGGAATTCATCGCCGGTGTCTCGGGCGTCCCACTGCATTGGCTGGAAGAACCGCTGCCAGTCTTCGCTGATGCGGCTGAGTGGCAGGCCCTGGCCCAAAACTCGCCAATCCCCTTGGCCGGGGGTGAAAATATTATAGGCGAAGCTGCGTTCCATCACGCTATCAGCGCAGGTGCGCTCTCGGTTATCCAACCGGATGTCGCTAAATGGGGTGGCATTACTGCATGCCTTGCCGTGGCCCGGAACGCGCTTGCCAACGGCCGTCGCTATTTTCCGCATTTCTTGGGGGCTGGCATCGGCATGGCCGCGTCGGCAGAGTTGTTGGCAGGCGCAGGCGGCGACGGACTTTTGGAGGTCGACGTGAACGACAACCCGTTGAGAACATCGTTCTTTGAAGGGCGGGAACCAGTAGCGGGTGGCATGTGGGCCTGCGGCGATGGTCCCGGTCTGGGCATTACCGGCATCCCCGAAGATCTGATGCAATTTCAAACACTTTACGCAGAAATGAGCTGACCGCTCAATCCGGCCACACCACCCGAAATCCCTGATGCGTCGTAGAACTATCCGGTGATGAACCCGTCCGAGCAGCGATGTGGCGCCGATAACAATACCCACGATGGCAAAGAAACAATCCGCCTTTGGACAGTTTATGGCCCCTCATGCCTGACAGCCGCTGTTTGACAGCGCGCTTCAATGACCGCACGGAATAAGGATCAACGCTGCCGTCAGACAGCAAACGGTCAGTTTTAGATTTGCCGCAGATCGAAGCCTTTGAAGGACCAGATTGGGTCAGAAATGCGCGGCACTGCCATTTGCACCACGTTGCAAAAATGATGGCTCGGGACAAGCAAAACCTTGGGTCAGGACCCTGGCTTGCCCGCAAGTTCAAGCCGGGCACGAATGGCCCAGACTTGTTTCGGGAGCAATGGGCGCTTTTGATTAATCAGACGTCCTTTGCTCCAAAGCCGGCGTTTTGACTTAATGGCCGGAAGCTGGATTCTGGACATGGGTTTTTCTCCGCTCTGCCTTCCAACACAGCCGTCGACACGGTATCGTCCGTCGGATTTCTTCAACAAACTCAAGTGGTCGCTCTGGGTAACACCTCATGTTGATGAACTGCAAAGACGCGGCTGGCGGCTTCAAGCTCAAATTACCGCGTTCCGGTGATGCAGCGAACGTTTGCTTGGCACGTAGCGGTCAAAGGGCTGTGCGAAGTTGGTGCCCGGGGCCAAAAAGAAGGCGCACTTTGGTCACTGGCGAAACACCATCCCATGTCACACGGTCGATTGTGAACAATGCACTCTTTGCCGGGCATCTAAGAACAGCGGCCTCATCGCGGGTCGCTGAGGTCGCGGCAAAGAATATCTCGCCATGGGTATAAGGAGCGTGTTTCAGTAACCATTCGTTTGCGCTGATTGTCTCGAAATTCTCGCATAAAGCATCAGGAACGACTTCGGTGTTGATCCACCGATCCTCAAATGCGTAAGGTATTTCGTTTGCCAAATGTAGGGCGCAAACATGCAGTAGTGGGCGACCCGCTGATGTTTTCATGGCCTTGCTGACTGCCGCAGGCGGCACGATCTTATCGCGTGCAATGCGACGATACCGATATTCGTGGCCCCTTTCTTCGATCTCGTTGCGGATCACAGCGATGTTCAAAGTCGCCTTGGCAACAGGCTGCGTCGCAACCCGCGTGCCTGCCTTGCGCCGTCGATCCAACAGGCCCGAGTCTGCAACTGCCCGTAAGGCGCGGTTCACGGTGGTGCGGGCGCAGCCGAACTCCATGGCCAGATCAGCCTCGTTCGGGATCAGATCGCCAGGTTTCCATTCGCGGGCATGAATGCGGCGCAGAACTTCGGTCTGCACAGTCTGCCAATTGCGAAACGAGGGCGTGTTCATAAAGCGTCTTTCAATGCCTCAATTGTGCGCTTGTAGGCCGCGATAATACCCGCCCGCGCAACGTGTTCGCCGTTCACTATCATGTGTCGTCCGGCAGACCAAACATCCTTCACCAAACCGTCGTCTCCTGCGAAAATCCACGCGTCCAACGCGGTGTCGCCGGATCGTTCCCACATATGCGGGTTGTCGGTATCAAGGGCCAGCATGTCGGCCCAATAGCCCACCTCAATCCGCCCGGTTTTACGCTGCACGGCCTGCGCGCCACCG
The DNA here is from genome assembly GCA_049680295.1 of Sulfitobacter sp. Taxonomy (GTDB): domain Bacteria; phylum Pseudomonadota; class Alphaproteobacteria; order Rhodobacterales; family Rhodobacteraceae; genus JBAUHN01. Next base: position 1,861 of record JBAUHN010000264.1, on the reverse strand, counting down.
CGCAGGATTTCATCAAACATCCTGCGCCCCGTCGACATTTCGGGTGAGGCCAAAGCCGCCCGTGTGCCATCGCGCAGCCGTTGCGAATAGTCGAGGGTTCGCAGCTCCTCGCTAAGCGCGATGCGAATGTTGCTGTCGGACCCGATGGCGATGGCACCGCCGGCATCTATCCATCGTACAGCGTCAAATATGCCGTCCCCAAGGCTGCTTTCGGTAATCGGGCAAAGACCCGCAACAGCCCCTGACCCTGCCAGCCGAATGGTTTCCTGCGGTGTCATTTGGGTGCAGTGAATGAGGCACCAGCGCGCGTCCAACCCGATGTTATCCAGCGCCCAATCGACAGGGCGTGCCCCCCAATGTGCCTGCACTTCGTCCACTTCGGCTAGCTGTTCCGCCAGATGCATATGAATCGGACCTGATGGAAAAATTGACGCGTAAGATTGCAGGGCTTGGGCACCGACAGCACGCAGCGAATGCGGCGCAACACCGTGCGAAGTATCCGCGGGAAGCGACGACAATGACTGCATCGCCCCGAGATGCAAGGATTGAAACCGGTCCAAATCATTCCCGAACCGTATCTGCCCTGCGGTCAATTCGCGCCCGTCGCATCCACCAAATTCATAGTGGACAGGCAACAGACATAATCCAATTCCTGACTGCGACGTCGCGGCGGCAACCCGTGCGGACATCTCAGCGATGTTGTCATAGGGCGCGCCGCCTGGTTGATGATGCAGGTAATGGAATTCGGCATTTGTGGCATAGCCTGCTTCCAGCATTTCCATCTGAACAAAGGCGGTAATCGCCTCGACATGGTCTGGTGTCAGCCTGTCAAGAAAGCGAAACATCAGCTGCCGCCATGTCCAGAAACTGTCGTTTGGGTTGGGCCCACGCCGCTCAGTCAACCCCGCCATGGCCCTTTGAAACGCATGGCTATGCACGTTCACCGGCGCCGGCAACAGTATATCGGATGGTGTAACTGTCATCGCTGTATCGCTCTGGACGCCCGAAATCCGTCCGTCGTCGCCTATGTCAATCCGGACATCTGACGCCCAGCCGTTTGGGAGCAATGCGGTTTTCGCCCAGATCGTTTTCATAGCAGTCTCGCTTGACAAATTTATTATGTATGCACATAAAAACACTGAACACGCTGTTTAGCAAGTGAGTCTGCCGATGCTTTTGACCAATGGACATATCGCGACCCTGCGAAGTGACGACAGCTTTGGTCTGGTTGCAAATGGAGTGGTCGCACTGGAGGGGCCGCAAATCGCATGGGTCGGCCCTGCGGCTGATCTGCCCGCTGTATACCAAAATCAACCGACCCACGATCTGGGTGGACGACTTGTCACGCCTGCATTGATTGATTGCCACACACACATCGTCTTTGGCGGCAACCGCGCGGCTGAATTCGAACAACGTCTGAACGGTGCCAGCTACGAAGAGATCGCCAAGGCAGGCGGTGGCATTGTTTCCACGGTGACGGCAACGCGCAATGCGTCCGAAGACGCGTTGCTTGCAGATGCTCTGACGCGCGTTGATGCGATGATTGCCGAAGGTGTGACGCTGATCGAAGTGAAGTCCGGCTACGGGCTGGACCAAGACACCGAGTTGAAAATGCTGCGCGTGGCCCGCCAGATCTCGCAGGCGCGCCCGATTGATGTGCGGACCAGTTTTCTGGGCGCACATGCGGTCCCTGCAGACTATGCGGGCCGACCCGACGACTATATAGACGCGGTGTGCATTCCGACGCTCCGCACGGCCCATGCGATGGGTCTTGTCGACGCCGTTGACGGGTTTTGCGAAGGCATCGCCTTTGACACAACGCAGATCGAGCGGGTGTTTGCCGTGGCGACTGAGCTTGGCC